>NZ_CP087263.1:4560000-4872500 GCF_020923435.1 Brevibacillus humidisoli
TGAACAGGGCGCAAGTACGTTGCCGTAGACCCGAAACCGTGTGATCTAGCCATGTCCAGGGTGAAGGTAGGGTAACACCTACTGGAGGCCCGAACCCACGCACGTTGAAAAGTGCGGGGATGAGGTGTGGCTAGCGGTGAAATTCCAATCGAACTCGGAGATAGCTGGTTCTCCCCGAAATAGCTTTAGGGCTAGCCTCGGATGGGACCCCGCCGAACACGAGCGTAAGCTTGGGTTCGGTGGGTCCAGTGAGAGTCTTGGAGGTAGAGCACTGATTGGGCTAGGGGCCCTCATCGGGTTACCGAACTCAGTCAAACTCCGAATGCCAATGACTTATGTCCGGGAGTCAGACGATGAGTGCTAAGATCCATCGTCAAGAGGGAAACAGCCCAGACCATCAGCTAAGGTCCCCAAGTGTACGTTAAGTGGGAAACGATGTGGAGTTGCCCAGACAACCAGGATGTTGGCTTAGAAGCAGCCACCATTTAAAGAGTGCGTAATAGCTCACTGGTCGAGTGACTCTGCGCGGAAAATGTAACGGGGCTAAACGTACCACCGAAGCTATGGCAGTCCGTACGGACTGGGTAGGGGAGCGTTCCAAGCAGCGGTGAAGCCGTACCGGAAGGAGCGGTGGAGCGCTTGGAAGTGAGAATGCCGGTGTAAGTAGCGAAAAGACAAGTGAGAATCTTGTCCACCGAAAGCCTAAGGGTTCCTGGGGAAGGCTCGTCCTCCCAGGGTTAGTCGGGACCTAAGCTGAGGCCGAAAGGCGTAGGCGATGGACAACAGGTTGATATTCCTGTACCACCTTTGTTCCGTTTGAGCGAGGGCGTGACGCAGGAGGATAGGGTGAGCGGCCTACTGGATGGCCGTCCAAGCAGCAAGTGTGGTATGCAGGCAAATCCGCATACCATCCAGCACAAGCTGTGATGGCGAGGGAAATACAAGTACCGAAGTCCCTGATTTCACACTGCCAAGAAAAGCGTCTAGTGAGGAACAAGGTGCCCGTACCGCAAACCGACACAGGTAGGCGAGGAGAGAATCCTAAGGTGCGCGGGATAACTCTTGCTAAGGAACTCGGCAAAATGGCCCCGTAACTTCGGGAGAAGGGGCGCCCCGGTAGGGTGAGGGTCCCCGCCTGACACGAGCGTAAGCTTGTGTCAGGTGGGCTGAGCCCGAGGGGGCCGCAGTGAAAAGGCCCAAGCGACTGTTTAGCAAAAACACAGGTCTCTGCGAAGCCGCAAGGCGAAGTATAGGGGCTGACGCCTGCCCGGTGCTGGAAGGTTAAGGGGATGAGTTAGCTTCTGGGCCCCGCCGAACGCGAGCGTAAGCTTGTGTTCGGTGGGTAGAAGCGAAGCTTTGAACCGAAGCCCCAGTAAACGGCGGCCGTAACTATAACGGTCCTAAGGTAGCGAAATTCCTTGTCGGGTAAGTTCCGACCCGCACGAAAGGCGTAACGACTTGGGCGCTGTCTCGGCAAGAGACCCGGTGAAATCATAATACCTGTGAAGATGCAGGTTACCCGCGACAAGACGGAAAGACCCCATGGAGCTTTACTGTAGCCTGGTATTGGAACTTTGTGCATCATGTACAGCATAGGTGGGAGCCTGAGAATCCGGTGCGCCAGCATCGGGGGAGGCGCCGTTGGGATACCACCCTTGATGTACGGAGTTTCTAACTCGGCACCCTGATCGGGTGCGAGGACCATGCCAGGTGGGCAGTTTGACTGGGGCGGTCGCCTCCCAAAAGGTAACGGAGGCGCCCAAAGGTTCCCTCAGAATGGTTGGAAATCATTCGTAGAGTGTAAAGGCACAAGGGAGCTTGACTGCGAGACCTACAAGTCGAGCAGGGACGAAAGTCGGGCTTAGTGATCCGGTGGTTCCGCATGGAAGGGCCATCGCTCAACGGATAAAAGCTACCCTGGGGATAACAGGCTTATCTCCCCCAAGAGTCCACATCGACGGGGAGGTTTGGCACCTCGATGTCGGCTCATCGCATCCTGGGGCTGTAGTAGGTCCCAAGGGTTGGGCTGTTCGCCCATTAAAGCGGTACGCGAGCTGGGTTCAGAACGTCGTGAGACAGTTCGGTCCCTATCTGTCGCGGGCGCAGGAAGTTTGAGGAGAGCTGTCCTTAGTACGAGAGGACCGGGATGGACGCACCGCTGGTGCACCAGTTGTCACGCCAGTGGCACAGCTGGGTAGCTATGTGCGGACGGGATAAGCGCTGAAAGCATCTAAGCGTGAAGCCCCCTCCAAGATGAGACTTCCCACAGCGCAAGCTGGTAAGACCCCTCAGAGACGATGAGGTTGATAGGTTCGGTGTGGAAGCGCGGCAACGCGTGGAGCTGACGAATACTAATCGGTCGAGGACTTATCCACACTCTCTTTTCCTTCGTCTATACACCCGTTATCCGGTTTTGAAGGTGTGACTGGCACAGGCATCATCGCCTGCTCGTGGCACCTCATACTGTTCCTCAGTAGCTCAATGGTGGAGCAACCGGCTGTTAACCGGTAGGTTGGCGGTTCGAGTCCGTCCTGAGGAGCCATGCTCCTGTAGCTCAGTCGGTAGAGCGTTTCCATGGTAAGGAAGAGGTCGCAGGTTCGATTCCTGTCGGGAGCACCATTATTCCTTTTCTTACGGCCCGTTGGTGAAGCGGTTTAACACAGCAGCCTTTCACGCTGTCATGCAGGGGTTCGAATCCCCTACGGGTCACCATATCTTGCTAGTTGTCCCCGCAAAGGAACGGACGATCCCTCACTGTGTTGTGAAGGAGACACGTACTTTGTGGGGTGTAATATGGAGGCTTAGCTCAGCTGGGAGAGCATCTGCCTTACAAGCAGAGGGTCGGCGGTTCGATCCCGTCAGCCTCCACCATTCGTTCCAAAGTCTTTCACATGGGGAGATAGCGAAGTGGCTAAACGCGGCAGACTGTAAATCTGCTCCCTCTGGGTTCGGCGGTTCGAATCCGTCTCTCCCCACCATGATTTCTGATGACGTTGGGGTATAGCCAAGCGGTAAGGCAACGGACTTTGACTCCGTCATTCCTAGGTTCGAATCCTAGTACCCCAGCCATTGGGAGCCATTAGCTCAGTTGGTAGAGCATCTGACTTTTAATCAGAGGGTCGAAGGTTCGAGTCCTTCATGGCTCACCATGTATGATGCGGACATAGCTCAGCTGGTAGAGCGTCGCCTTGCCAAGGCGAAGGCCGCGGGTTCGAGCCCCGTTGTCCGCTCCAGTTTCCTATATAAACAATATCTCGTTAGCCTTTTCAATTGTATGTGCCCTTAGCTCAGCTGGATAGAGCGTTTGACTACGAATCAAAAGGTCGGGAGTTCGAATCTCTCAGGGCACGCCATATCCACTTATCTTTTAGTCGGGAAGTAGCTCAGCTTGGTAGAGTACTTGGCTTGGGACCAAGGGGTCGCAGGTTCAAATCCTGTCTTCCCGACCATAACTTACCCCAGAGAGGGAAGAGACCTGTTCATCTACTCTTTTCGGGGATTTCGATGTATGCGGGTGTAGTTCAATGGTAGAACTCCAGCCTTCCAAGCTGGATGCGTGGGTTCGATTCCCATCACCCGCTCCATTATTTTGCGAACGACGAGTGGCCCAATTGAGGTTGCTCGTTTTTTCCTTTTTATACCCCTGAGTGCAACAATTGACCCCACTGTAGATCGGCAATCCACGAGTTTCTTTGCCTTTTTCTCGTTGCTACGATGAGTACAGGAGTGATTTTTTTGAAAAAATCGTTTTATTTCGTCGTAGCTTGGCATGATGCCAAGAAATATACGGATGCGCTGCGTGCTCTGGATATTCCGTATGTCATTGAAACTCCAGAGGAGATCCCTTCCCTTCAGGAAGGTGAGTTGGCTTTTGTCTTTCCCAATCTCCCCATACGTATTTACGTGAAAGTGAGGATGCTCTTCGGAACAACCGGAGAACCATATTAAAGAGTCGTTTTCTGCTGAAAAAACAGCCTCATGCTCTGCCACCAGGGCCAATCTTCCTTCCAACTCCTCCGATGGATTTGTCTCTCAACCCTCCCCTGAGCGATTCATAACTATACAAAAACTTGTCGAGTTGAGTCATTTTCTTATCACAGGCTACAATATAACCAAAAGATAAGGAGATGGGGTCGGGACAATGAACAAGAAGATCAGCATGATAGGTGTTCCTCTTGATCTGGGAGCAGATCGCCGCGGCGTTGACATGGGGCCAAGCGCAATCCGATACGCAGGTGTTGTAAAGCGCTTGGAAGGGCTTGGCTATTCGATTGAGGATCTGGGGGACATTCCTGTTTCGCGTCCCAGTACATTCTCGGAGACGGACAACCATAAATATCTCGATGAAGTGGTTGAGGCGAATACACTCTTGGCGGAAGCAGTGCACCGGGTCATGAGCGAAGGGCGCTTCCCGCTTGTACTGGGCGGTGACCACAGTATTGCAATCGGTACGCTTGCAGGAGTGGCTCAGGAGAAGAAGAACCTGGGCGTCATCTGGTTTGACGCTCATGGAGATCTGAACACAGGTGAAACTTCTCCGTCCGGGAACATTCATGGCATGCCGTTGGCCGCTTCGCTGGGCTATGGACATCAGCGACTCGTGCAGATCGGCGGCTTCGCTCCCAAGGTAAAACCGGAAAACATCGTGATCATTGGTGCTCGTGACTTGGATCGTGAGGAGCGCGATCTGATCAAAAGACTGGGAATGAAAGTGTACACCATGCACGAAATCGATCGAATGGGAATGACTCGAGTAATGGAGGAAGCGATCGATCATGTCAGTCGGGGCACCGACGGGGTACATTTAAGTCTTGATCTGGATGGTCTTGATCCGCATGATGCACCAGGTGTCGGTACACCGGTGATTGGGGGCATTTCCTACCGTGAAGGACATCTGGCAATGGAGATTTTGGCGGAAGCAGACGTCCTCACCTCAGCGGAGTTTGTGGAGGTAAATCCAATCTTGGACCGCGAAAACATGACGGCGCGAGTAGCAGTAGCGCTTATGAGCTCCGTATTTGGTGACAAGCTGCTATGATAAAGCTTCGATAGCGGAGCGAAGGCTTTATAGAAGCCCATTGGACAACATGTACAGAAACAAAGCAGGAGAGAGGGAAACCTCTCTCTTTGCATGATATGGATACTTTACATTTCATCAAAAACTAGTTACATTTTTATAGATGAACGCTGGAGCTTGTTCAGCAGATGATCCAACTGCGCACTTAGTTCTACAAGTTCAGGGGTGATGACGGAGTGTAGCTTGTACAGCTCGTTTAGCTTCTGCCGCAATTCCTCTATCTGTCCCAGTACAAGTTGATTGCACATCCGTACTCACTCTCCATTTCTTTTTATCTTGATTAGCATAGTAAACCTTACCACTTCCAGTATATTTTCAAACTAGGAAATTATGCCCAAAACACTGCATGAAGAAACACAAACCACTCAAAAAATGAAACATCTTCAGGTATTATTCGTATAGAGAGAGAACGGCCCGGGGAGGATGGCATGGAATTCGTAGAAAAGCGGTTGACGCAGCGAGCAAAGCGAGGTGACCGGGATGCATTTGCTGAACTGGTCGAAATCTACAAGGACAAGATATTTCAACTCGCCTACCGCATGACGGGCAACCGACAAGAAGCCGAAGATATTGCACAAGAGACGTTTTTGCGCGTCTTTGCCAACCTGCATACGTATGACGAGAGTTATAAATTTTCGACGTGGATTTATCGGATTGCCACCGACCTTTGTATTGACAGGGGACGGAAAAAGAAACCCGACTTTTCCCTCGACCAACAGGTAGAGGGCACAGAGGGATTGGATTGGTATTCCCGACTATCCTCTACCGACAAAACACCAGAAGAAAACCTGATGACCCAGGAACTGCAGGACACTGTTCAAGGAGCCTTATCGCAGTTGTCGCCGAAGTATCGTTCCATTATGATCCTGCGCTATATCGAGGATCTCACGCTGCAGGAGATTAGTGCCGTCCTACAACTTCCCATCACAACCATCAAGACGAGAATTCATCGCGGCCGGGAAGCCCTACGCAACAAGCTGCGATTCATGTGAACAGAAAGGAGATTTCGCGAAGATGGAATGCAGAGAATCCCGTCTCCTGATTCATGAGTTTCTGGATGGAGACATTGACGAATTGGCTAACAACCGTCTGCAAGAACATCTACGGGCGTGCAACGACTGCCGCCGCCACAAACATGAACTGCAGAAAGCGATCGCCTTCGTTCAAAGTACGTCCCACGTGCACGCCCCGGCCGACTTCACCCAGCGTGTACTCGCACAGTTGCCGGCTCCGACCAAAATGAATCTGATGTCCGTCTGGCTCAAACAGCATCCGTTTATAGCGGCCGCTGCCGTCTTCTTTTTCCTGATGGCCGGAAGTCTGGTTGCCTCCTGGTTTGAACCCAATCAGACCCTGCAGGTCTCTTCCAATGACTTGGACCAACTTCGGGTGGACCGTCAGCGCAATGTAGTGGTCGTTCCCGAGGGGGTTACGGTTACCGGTGACTTGATCGTCCGCAACGGCAGCGTGGAAGTGTTGGGAGAAGTGGATGGGAACGTGGTTGCCATTGATGGTAAAGTTTTCACGGCCTCGACTGCCCAGATCGCGGGGGATGTCGAGTCGATCGAAGCTATTTTTGATTGGGTCTGGTACCAGCTGAAAAATGTCGGAAATGACTTGCTTCCTTTCGCCCAATAGGGGAAAATATAAACAAGCAGCACGGCAGCATGGCCGTGCTGTTTGCCGCAAATGCAGGCGAAAAAGAGAGACGAAGGAATGGAAGCTGAATGTGGGGGCTTCACGATATGGGATCGATTGAATACGGGAATCTGCTCCGTTACGCGATCGACATTTTGTTGGTCACGTACGTCATTTATAAATTGATCATGTTAATACGCGGTACGAGGGCGGTTCAACTGCTCAAAGGAATCCTGGTGATTGTCATCACCTGGCTCTTGAGCAACTACTTTGAGTTGACAACCCTCCACTTTCTGATGTCTCAGGCCGTCACCTTCGGTGTACTGGCACTGGTCATCATCTTTCAGCCGGAGTTGCGGCGGGCATTGGAACAGTTGGGAAGAGGACGATTCTTTTCCCGTTCGGCCTCGATGGAAGAGGAGGAGACAGCTCGCCAGATCGTTCAGGAGATCGTGAAGTCGGTCACCTATTTGGCGAAGCGCAGGATTGGAGCGCTGATCGTTGTGGAGCGGGAGACTGGACTGAATGACTATGTTGAGACCGGTATCGCGATTAATGGGAGAGTCAGTTCGGAACTGCTGATCAATATCTTTATTCCCAATACTCCATTGCACGACGGTGCAGTGATCATCCGCAAGGAGACCATTCTCGCTGCAGGCTGTTACCTGCCCTTGTCCGAGAATCCCTCCATCTCCAAAGAGCTAGGGACTCGTCACCGTGCGGCCATCGGCATGAGCGAGGTATCCGACGGGTTATCGATCGTCGTGTCAGAAGAAACAGGGCAGGTCTCATTTGCGCTCAACGGTGAAGTGCGCCGTAATATAGAGGAAGAGCAACTGGCTGATTTGATGTTTGAATCTCTGCATCCACCTGTCAAAAGCAAATCCATAGGCAACCGCTGGCAATGGAGGCGAAAAGATGGATAGATGGTTGAACAGTCACTGGTTTGTCAAGGGTATTGCCTTGTTGGTGGCCGTATTGATGTGGATGGTGGTCAACTTCGAACGCGACACCGGTTCGACCACGGAAGCGAGCCAGCCCATGTACATCGGCGGAGTTGCGATCAATGTTTTGTATGATACAGAGAGATACGACCTGGTAGAGCAGCCTTCACCGGTAAAAGTGATGGTGGAGAGCAGCAATCCATTTTATCGCTACAATCTGGTGACGCCTGACCAGTATGAAGTGTTCGTCGATGCGAGAGGCCGTGGGAAAGGAACCCATCGTCTCCCGGTACAGCACAAAGGCTTTCCCGAGGAGGCCAGAATCGGGATCACGCCGAGCATGGTAGAAATTTCGCTGGAAGAAAAACAGACGGTAGAAAAAGAGGTCGAAGTAGAACTGCTGGGACAAGTGGCACCCGGATATACGCCTGGCAATCCGGTTGTGAAGCCGCACCGTGTCCACGTCAGAGTGCCGGAGAGCCTGGTGGATGACGTGGCAGAAGTGAAGGCATCCGTCAATCTGGAGGAAGCGACAGAGCAGATCGATGTGACCACCGAGCTAAAGGTACTGGATAAAAAGGGAAACATCATCACCAAAGCAGAAGTAAATCCACTAACAGTGGAAGTAAGCGTGCCGGTCACCAGTCCATTTGTGGTGGTTCCGCTTAAAATGAACTTGACGAACGACTTGCCGGATGGCTATAGTTTGGCTAGTGTGCAAACGAATACCGAAGAGGTTACGGTATATGGCCCGCAAGACGTCATTCGGGAAATCAATACGTATCCAGCACCACCAATCGATCTTAGCAAGATCAACAGCAATCAGCTGCTGCAGTTGAAGATGCCGCTGCTGGACAAAGTGGTAAAAGTGGAGCCGGAATACCTGGAAGTCTCGTTGAGAGTCGTTCCGTCTACGACCAAGCAGCTGGAGAACGTACCGCTCCGGATTACCGGTCTGGCGGACGAACAGCAGGCCAAGGTGTTAACGCTGGAAGGACAGGAAATTACCATGCTTTCTGTCGGATTGATCGGCGCTCCGCAAATCCTGGAGGAGACCTCTGTTGATGATGTGCAGGTTCTGGTAGACGTGAGCAACCTGCCGGCTGGTGTGCATGAGATTCCGGTGATCTACAATCTGCCCAACTATGTGAAGACAGCGGCAGGATCTGTCAAGCAGGTAACCGTGGAAATCACCAATAAAGAAGAATGAACATAGGCTGTAGTGCAGAAGCAAAGAAATGAGGGACAAGGATGGGGAAGTATTTCGGTACTGATGGTGTACGGGGTGTGGCCAATCAGCAGTTAACACCGGAGCTGGCCTTTAAGATCGGCCGCTACGGTGGCTACGTGCTCACCCGGCACAAACAGGAAGGAAAACCAAAGGTAGTGCTCGGACGGGATACGCGGATCTCCGGGCAGATGCTGGAAAGTGCCCTGATTGCCGGACTGCTGTCCGTCGGAGCGGAAGTAATGCGGCTGGGCGTGATCCCGACGTCTGGAGTAGCGTACCTGACGAGAGCGCTCGGGGCAGACGCAGGGGTTATGATCTCCGCGTCGCACAATCCGTTCCCCGATAACGGGATCAAGTTTTTTGGCAGCGACGGGTTTAAATTGTCCGATGAGGTGGAGCAGGAGATCGAACAGCATCTGGACGCCGCCGAAGATACGCTGCCACGCCCAACGGGTGAAAAAATTGGCTCTGTGCTGGAGTTCCTTGAGGGCAGCCAAAAGTACCTCTCACATCTAAAAAATACAGTAAACGAGCAGTTTGAAGGGATAAAAGTGGTGTTGGACTGCGCCAACGGAGCGGTCTCCTCGCTGGCTGCACGCCTGTTTGCCGATGTGGAAGCGGAAGTCGTCACGATCGGGGCCAACCCAAATGGTGTCAACATCAACGATCAATGCGGGTCGACCCACCCGGAAAAACTGCAGGAGGAAGTGCTGAAGCATAAAGCGGACCTGGGTCTCTCTTTTGATGGTGACGCGGACCGCTGCATTGCTGTCGATGACAAGGGTGAGATCGTAGACGGGGATTACATCATGGCGATCTGCGCCCGTGCCTTGAAGGCGAAAGGAAAGCTGAACAACAACACTGTCGTTACGACGGTGATGGCCAACCTCGGCTTCTTCAAGGCGATGGAGGAGTGCGGCATCAATACCACCAAGACGGCCGTAGGGGACCGTTATGTGGTAGAAGAAATGGTTCGCGGCGGGTACAACCTGGGAGGAGAACAGTCCGGCCACATCATTTTTCTCGACCATAATACCACTGGCGACGGTCTGCTGACGGGACTGCAGCTCTTGAACATCATCAAGGAGAGCGGCAAACCACTATCGGAACTGAAGCAGATCATGAGCAAGTATCCTCAACTGTTGGTCAATGTGACGGTAGCCGATAAGACGAAGCTTGCAGGAAACCAGGCGATCGATGAAGCGATTCGCCAGGTAGAAGCAGAGTTGGCCGGCAACGGACGCGTTCTGGTTCGCCCTTCGGGGACGGAGCCGATCGTTCGTGTGATGGCCGAAGGCCCGGATGCCAGTCAATTGGATGAACTGGTACAGAGGATTGCTGCCGTGGTCAAACAGGAGCTAGCCTAAAACGATGCAAACGAAAGGAGCGGCAAAATGCCGCTCCTTTTCACTTATTAAGGGTCTACGTGTAGCAAAGAAGCGTTCTCCCGTCCTCTCACCTCAGGTAAAATAATAGACAATACTGGCCAATAGCCAAGGGAGCAGGTGATACCTATCGTTGACCTGAACGAATTAGCCAGGCAGCTGGCCAATGGAGCCTTGACGATCCATGGCGTCTATATGACCAACCTTCAGCCTGGTCGGTATTATGGGCATACCCCTTCACGGCCTACGCCGCATGCTGGTTTTGTATTTGCACTACGCGGACATGCCGTCTTCGAATGCAACGGCACGCCTTACGACTTGTACCCGGGCCGGATCGTCCATGGCGCCAAACAAATGGCCTTGCGCGTGACAGTTGGTCCATCCGGGTTTGAATATGCACTCATTCACTACTCGCTCACTCCACCTGCCGGTGAAGGAGAGGGGTACACGGGGACCCATTATGTTCTGGAAACCGTAGAAAATCCGCAGATTGTGGAGACGCTGCGTTTGTTGCAAACCGCCATGACCACCCCCGGACATCTGCAATCCGTGCGCTCCAAAGCGCTGTTCTACAGTACGGTTTACCAAATGATAAGCAGCGCCCGCAACCGGCGGAATGCAGAAAGCCAAAACACCATGGAACACGCCATCCAATATATACATGGCCATTATATGGAGCCTTTGAGCCTGAGTAAATTGGCCGGCCTGTACGATATGGATGAGAAAAAATTTGCGTATGCGTTTAACAAATATGTCGGCATGTTTCCCATCGATTATGTGATCCAGCACCGGATCAGACGGGCCGGCCAACTGCTCGCCACAAGCCATTGCAGCGTGCGTGACATAGCGGAAAGTGTCGGCTATAGCGATGCCCATTACTTCAGCAGGCTGTTTAAAAAGCACGTTGGCTGCACCCTGAGCGAATTCCGTTCCCGAAGCGGAAATAATCCACCTGTGTTTTGATAATTGTCTATGTCAAAGCTGCTGATCGTTCGTGATAATTTTTACCGAAAATGAGATTCATTATCACATTTTGAAGTGGAGGAACTGCATGTGCTGTCATTTTTCAAGAAGTGGGGGATGTTGCCCCTCATCGCTTTGGTTCTCATCACAACGACTGCAGCTTGCGGGTGGGTGGCCCAGTCTGATCAAGGCGGGGTACAAGCTTCGGAAAATGGAAACCAAGTCGGCAGCGAGAGCCAACAATCCGGCGGCGAGGGTCAAGATTCCGCCGATGCAAGCAGCCCTGCTACCGCCGCGGAGAACTCGCCAGGGACGACTACTTTCCCCATCACGATTCAACATGCCAAAGGAGAAACCGTGCTGAAACAAAAACCGAAAAAGGTGGTCGTTACCTATTTTCCTTATGCCGACCATTTATTTGCGATCGGGGAGCAGGATGTAGTCAGCGGCGTGGTTGGGCTGAAATCGCTGCAAAATTTTCCGGTTTATGATGCTTTCACCAAGCAGGGAAACATTGCCGACCTGGGCGACAGCGCAAACTTGGAAAAAATATTGGAGCTCGATCCCGATGTCATTATCGCCTGGGAGGAAGATGAGAAAATCTACGACCAGCTTTCCAAAATCGCTGATACGATTATGATCCCCCAGTCTGAAAACTGGCAGGACACGATTACGAAAGTAGCAGCTGTCATCGGCGAGCAGGAAAAAGCGGACCTGTATATTGCCGACTATAACAAGAAGCTGGATGCCTTGGCGGCGCAAATGACTCAGACTGGCGTACAAGGCAAAACCGCCATATTCATGATGACTTGGGGAAAAGGCTTTAATTATTACGGCGGCGTGCGGATGGAGCCTTATTACGAGCGGCTGGGGTTTGCCAAATTTCCGGGAATGAAGGATTGGGGCGAAATCAGCCTGGAAGGAGTGGCCGATATCGATCCCGATTACATTTTCCTCGGCGAGGATTTTACCAACTCGGCTGAGGTCAGGTTGGAGGAACTCGACAAAAATGAGGTGTGGAACAATTTGGAAGCTGTAAAAAACGGGCATCTATTCGTGATCGATACGGAAATTGTCGGTCCGCTGGCGATGGGTCAGGCCAAAGACTTGGAAGTAATCAAACAGATCATGCAGTAGGTTCGATAAAAGCATGGCTGACCGGCTCCTTGGCTGTCTCAGGGTGGTCAAGTCCCCGTTTTCGTGTGAACACTGAGAATCACCTAGGTTACAAGCTGTAGGAGCGGCACGCTGCCGCTCCTTTTTGCATACATACAACGTAGGGGAAAAAATACAATTGTCGGGTACCTCTATAACGTAGGGAAAAAAGCACGATTGTCGTCTTCCCCTATTATGTGGTAAAGTAGATGCGTGTCAAATCGGCATACGAGGTTGCAGAGAGGAGGAGTGGAGTACGTCGTACGCAACCGACCGATGATTTGACCGACAAGCGCCAGCACTGCGGCTGCCCGGCGTGGAGCGCAGTGGACGAGGTGGAGGTTTATCGAATGGTTCGGCGGATGCCTCCCGGTAGCGCGTATCACTACCGCAAGTTCAGGGACAAAACGGTGGGGTGACCCAGCGGACAAAACCTGGACGATGATACGAAAAAGCGAAACCAAAGAGGAGATGACGGGGGCGCACCCCGTTATTTGAATTGCATAGGGCTGTGTGTCCCCCGTCAAACGAAAGGGGAACATACGTATGTGTGGTATTGTTGGATATATTGGAGAGAAGAATGCGCAGCAGATCATCGTGGAAGGCCTGCGCAAGCTGGAGTACCGCGGCTACGATTCAGCTGGCATTGCAGTACTGACCGAGTCGGGTCTGGCGATGGACAAAGCAAAAGGGCGTCTGGCGGTATTAGACGAGCGTTTAAACCAAAAACCGCTCACAGCCCGGATGGGAATCGGACATACCCGCTGGGCGACACACGGCAAGCCTTCGGATGAAAATGCGCATCCCCATACGGATACAGCCGGATCTTTTGCGGTCGTGCACAACGGGATCATTGAGAACTACCTGTCGATCAAGGAAGAACTGCTGGCAAAAGGCTATACATTTGCGTCGGAGACCGATACGGAAGTGATTGCCCACCTGCTCGCTGACACTTATGACGGTGACCTAGTCTCTACCGTCCGCAAAGTAGTGCAGCGGATGCGCGGCGCGTACGCATTGGGCATCATGTCGGTACATGAGCCGGATAAACTGGTGGCTGTCCGTCTGGCCAGCCCACTGATTGTCGGGGTAGGAGACGGAGAGAGCTTTATCGGCTCCGACATCCCGGCTATTTTGGAACATACCCGCGACGTCCACATCCTGCAGGAAGGGGAGATGGCCGTCTTGAGCCGCGACGGCGTCGAACTGCTGTCCGTAGAAAGCGGCGAGCGGGTGGAGCGGGAGCTGTTCCGTGTAGAGTGGGACCTAGTGCAGGCAGAAAAAGGCGGCTACGACTCCTTTATGCTCAAGGAGATCCACGAACAGCCGCAGGCGGTGCGAGATACGATCGGCCCTCGCATCGATCAGGCCAACAAGCGTATCGTCCTGCCGGAGCTTACGATGAGTGCAGAGGAGCTCGCCGCGTTTGACCGGATCTACATCGTGGCTTGCGGTACTTCCATGCACGCCGGGCTGGTCGGAAAAGATGTGATCGAAAAACTGACGCGCGTTCCGGTGGAAGTGGCGATTGCCTCTGAATTCCGCTACCGCGATCCGATCGTGACGGACAGCACCCTGATGATCGTGATCAGCCAGTCGGGCGAGACCGCCGATACCCTGGCGGCGCTGCGGGAAGCCAAGAAACGCGGCGTCAAAGTGCTGGCCATCTCCAACGTCGTCGGCAGCTCCGTCGCGCGTGAAGCGGACGAAGTGATCTTTACCTGGGCTGGCCCGGAAGTGGCGGTTGCTTCCACGAAGGCATACACCTCCCAGGTGGTGGCGCTGTACCTGTTTGGCCTCTACTTTGCACAGGTAAAAGGGACGCAAACAGCGGAACAAATCGCCGCAATCGTGGAGCAGTTGGAACAAATCCCGCATCAGATCGCAGCCATCCTGGAGGACACGGAAGGACTTCGCCGCTTTGCCGAAAGCATCAAAGACGTGACCAGCCTCTTCTTCATCGGACGCGGCCTGGACTATGCCGTATCGCTGGAAGGCTCGCTGAAGCTGAAAGAGATTTCCTATATCCACTCCGAAGCCTACGCTGCCGGAGAGCTGAAACACGGCACGCTAGCCCTGATCGAGGAAGGTGTGCCAGTGATCGCGCTGGTCACCCAGCCTGACCTGTACGACAAGATGGTCAGCAACATCGTCGAGGTCAAAGCCCGCGGCGCCCGTGTACTGGGCTTCGCGCAGGAAGGTGACACCGAATTGGCGAAAACCGTGGACCAAGTGGTACAAATCCCATCCACGCTGCCGTTCCTCTCCCCTGTATTGACCGTCATTCCTCTGCAACTGCTTGCCTACTACGCCTCTGTCGCCCGTGGTTTGGATGTGGATAAGCCGCGGAATTTAGCGAAGAGTGTGACGGTGGAGTAGGGGTTAGTGGGTTGGAGCTTTAGTTGTCCAGAGAGACCCCCTTTGGCTCCATAACGAAAAATCCTCGATTCCGTCAATGGTCAAGACCCCATTTAGTGGACATTGAAAAAAAGCCCTAGGCAGCAAGCTGGTTCCTGTATTCGACAGGTGCCAGCTTGTTTAGTTTTCTTTGAGCGCGGTTATTGTTATAAAAGTCGATATATTCCTCAATTCGCCTTTGTGCCTCTTCAATACTTCGTATATCATAAGGATAGAGTGCTTCTGTCTTGAGATGAGAAAAGAAGCTCTCCATAGCGGCATTGTCATAACAAGAACACCTTCCTAAACGTCTCCAAAACAAGTGGATTGTCATTGCGACTGCTTATGTGGTACGCAATAATTTCTCCGTTCCACAAATCCATGATTGTGGATAAGTAAATCCTGTCGTCAAGTACTCGATACTGAGTTACATCTGTTACCCACTTACAATTAGGAGCACTTGCCGTAAAATCCCGTTGCAGCAAATTCTCAGCAATCCTTCCGTCCGATAACGCTGCTTCACGAGTTGTACGATGGACATACTTACGACGAATAATTGCTTTTATGCCTAGCTCTTGCATAAGACGCAGAACCTTCTTATGATTGACGATCATTTGATACTGACGGCATAACTCGTCTTGAATACGCCGGTAGCCTACAGTCTTATTCCGTTGCTCGTAGATCGCCATGATCCTGCGTTTCAGTTCTCCGTCTGGATTCTTCGTTTTACGCTTCAGATAGGCATAATAACCGCTTCTGCTTATTCTTAAATAAGCACAAAGTTCCTTAACGCTCTGCTTATCCTTCAGTTCATCGACAACGAGGTGTCGGTTTTGCAACCCTCCCGATTCAAGATTTGTAACCACTTTTTTAGGACATCTACCTCTAATTGCAAACGTCTAATTTCTCGCTCTTGCTCCGTTTCCACCTTGTGTGGATTGCCTCGTCTATCCTCGAATGCAGCCTGCCCATCCTCACGATACTTTCTCATCCAAACCTTAACACGATCCTTGTCCTGAACTTCCAGATGATCCGCAATCTTTCTGTAGCTCCAGCCTTCTTCCACATGTAGACGGACTGCTTCCATCTTGAGTGATTCTGGATAATGCTTGAACTTTTGCCCTTTGAATGCCATAAAGAATACACCCCCTAAAGTAACATCGGTTTTCCCTAGGGGTTTTTCCAATGTCTACTTTAAGGGGTGCACTTCACAATAGGGACCGAGGATTTTTTGCTTTTTGACGATTGGGCGCACCGGAGAATTCGGGTGTTATGCTTTTGGCTATTGCGCCTAAATGCCTCACTATTCCGGTTCGGGTGAGCTTCCTGCAGGTGACACCGTCCAACAAGTGAGCAGCGTCGAAACACCGTTGAGCAAGCTCCATTGATAGGCCACGACATATTGCATGGTCATTTCCCTTGAAATGCTTGTTGCAATTCCGCTATGTTAAACTTTTTCATGCTCAAGAACGCCTGCGTGACACGATCGCGTTGTTCTGGCGTGCCCTTGGCCAACATCTCGTCCAGTGCGCCGGGGGAGATCTGCCACGAGACACCGTATTTGTCTTTAAGCCAACCGCACTGCTCGGCCTCGGGTACGGCGGATAGCTTTTCCCAGTAGTAGTCAATTTGTTCCTGTGTCTCACAACAGATCATGAGGGAGATGGCCTCGTTGAAGGTAAACGGGTGTTCCAGCGCGCTGTCCATTGCCGTAAACCAGGTGTTCTCCAGCATAAAGTCGGTGAACATTACCATCTTCTCTTTGTTCGGCTCTTGGCCGGGACCATACCGGAAGAGGGCGCCAGGTTTGGCATTTTGGAAGACCGAGAGATAGAACTCGCGTGCTTCTTCCGCTTTTCCGCAGTTATTGCCTACGAACATCAAAGAGGGGATAATCGTGGGCCGAGGCTCTCCATCCGGATTCGTCAGAATGAGCTGCCATGAGACACCGTACTTGTCCTGGATCCAGCCATACCGTTCACTGAACGGGTACTTGTCAAGCGGCATAAGCGCGGTGCCTCTATCGGACAATTTATTCCACACCTCGTCTATCTTTTCTCTCGCGTTCTTTTCCCGGGACGGATCAAAATTAACCATAAACGAGATGGAAGGATTGAACGCAAAGAGCGGCCCCGCAGAGATGGCCATAAACGGATGTCCCCAAACGGTGAACGAAACAAGATCGCAATCACCCGAGGGGGTATCGTGCAACGTCGTCGTGCTCGTGATGTTGGAATCCGGGAATACAGAGCAATAAAACTCCGCGGCTTCTTTCGCCTCCTTGTCGAACCACAAGTGTGGGGTGATGGGTTGGGTTAGCGGACTCATGATACTTTCCTCCTTTTTTATAATCAGGCGCACACTTACTTTGATTCTAAGACAAAGATTGATTTTACGTTTCTTACCGATTGCTGTCTTGATGGAATAGAGAGGGCTTGGCGACCAGTCCTGCATGGGTTCCACACGTGCCCGTCGCAACTACAATCAGATTCAGCAGAGCGGCAGCGGGTTCATTTTTCGGAGGAAGCGTCTGGTATGAAACCCTACCCAGTCAGAGTACTTGATTCATGATGCTGTGGACTGCTTCCCTTTTCCTTTGCTTCGGAAGAGCGGAATCATCAGTAGATATCCAGCAAAAAAACAGAATCCTGCTAATACGTACACAATCGTGAGAGAAAGCGTACTTTTCAACACACCTGCAACACTCATCATCAGGAGCATCGCTCCTGTCATAAGCGGAGTGCGGATTCCCATGACCCGACCGATAAAGTCTTTGTCGGTGTACTGCATCACCAAGGCGCTATTCCCTACAAAAATGGCGGGCTGCAGAAGGGCAATGACGAATTGTGCCACCATGGTTAGCCATAACTCAGTAGACAGTCCTGCCAAGATGATCCCAGCCCCGTTGACGAGTAAGCCAAACATCAGGAAATGTTGCGGGGCGATTTTGGAAGCCAGAGCAAAGGTTGCGATTCCTCCGATAATCTCACCCAAACCATAGGGTATGCTAATCCATTTCAAAGCCTCTGCGGGCAAACGTAACTGCTCTGTGACGAGGGAATATGCTCAGTGGCGAAATCACCCCAACCCCAAGTCCCACCCATGTAAAACATAGACTGAGCTGCAGGAGCAACCGGTTTTTGATGACAAAACGAATGCCGTCCGACATTTCGCGAAGCAGCGAAGACAGGTTGCCCTCTTGACGCTTGGGTTGCTGCTGATCGGACGGGAGAAAGACTAGAGCCAGCGCTGACAACAAAAAACAAGCGCTTGTCGCCAATATGGAAACTTCCATTCCGAATTGCTGGTATACAGCGGTGCCTAGAACCGGACCAAGCACCATAAAGACCCAGAGCAAGGTTTGCAGCAAGGACATACAGGAGGACAGCAAAATTGCGAATCCAGATACCCGATTGGGAAAATAGAGTTGAAATCATGACAGCACGAACAAAGCGGTTGCGAACGAATTGAATAGGTCCCGACATCTCCATATCCTCCCTGGTCAGCTATTTCGAATGCCATCATACGGCCTCCTGTAAGAGGAGAGTCAATCGGTTTGTTGCAAAAGTTCGGTGTTGACACTCCTCTAAGGGGAGGCGTTAGACTGCGTAAGGAAGGGGGGATATGCCACGCTGTACACGGTAAAGAAAGTATCAGAAATATCTAATGTGACGATCAAAACACTCCATCATTATCATCGGATCGGTCTCCTCTTACCGAGCAAGATCAGCGAAGCCGGATACCGGTTGTATGGAACGAAAGAATTGGAACGTTTGCAAGAGATTCTATTTTACAAGGAATTGGGGTTTCCTTTAGAACAGATTAGAAAAATACTGGAACATCGTTCGGACCGACTCTCCATTCTTTCGCAGCAGGAGGAGTTGCTTGTTACCCGCAAACAAAGGATGGAAACAATCATTCAAACGTTGCGTAAATCCATTGCTTATTTGAAGGAAGGGCAAGAGATGGATCACAAGGAAATGTTCAAAGGGTTTGAGAACGAGGAAGAGTGGAACAAAGCGCTGAGCGAACAAAACCAGCATTTGCAGGAAACATACGGGATGGAGTCTCTTGAGGTGGCCCCAACGGATGTTCAAGACATGAATGAGCAAGCGGTTGAAATGGTCAGAAGCATAACTGATGTGATGGTTTTTACCTTCATCAGAATCTCCCCTCCTTGTACACTTGTCTAAATGATAGCATGTAAGGATTTGGGCGATAATACAATACACGGGATAATTCAGAATTTATACGGAATCACCTCTTGCTGTGATGTATAGAGATGGATTCGTGTCAATATCTTTTAAAAATAACCGATAAGATAAGGAAATGGTTTAAAACTGGCTTTTGTAAGCAACATTAGGCCCGCGAAAATCTCAGTTTTTCTGACTGAGAGGGTGAGGGAAACTGGGGGCTTACACTTTATGCATTTGTTTCTAAGATCGACTGAGAGCGATGAAGCTTCAGTCATGTTCCTGTTTTTTTCCCGGTATTTTCTCCCCGTCAAGCTCTCTTAGATCGGGTTCCCTGCAAATCTTGCCAAAATGCGATTGTTAAACACCCGTTTACGAACAATTAGATCTCTGCTACCTTTTCCATAGGGAGGTGAGGTGCCAGTGCGTATACTGGCGTTGCTCATCATTGCTGTTTTTTCATTCTTGCTCGGATTTTTGGCGTATCTGGGAACGCTTTGGCTTGTATGGAACCAAACGATTAGTCAGGGAGATTTGGTTGCTGTCGTGTTATGGGGAAGTGTCGCGTATGCAGTGCTTGCGGTCCCCATCTATTTGATTGTGATTGCTGTACTGAGACGTTTATGGCAAGATCCCTCGATGATGGCTTACCTTGCAGGCTGCGTATTTGTGGGTATTGTCCCGACCGCATTTATCATGTGGGCGTGGGAGGGAGGACTCCGCAGTCTGGTTTCCCCGGAGGCACAACTCTTCTATGCGTTCTTTGGCATCTCCGGAATCGCATTTGCTTTTGGCTGGTATCGTTATGTCCATCACCGCTCTTGATTTGCCAAGACACTTGGACGCTGGTTAGCTTGTGGATCCAAAACGTTCTGGAGTTGAGTTGAAGATGTATTTACGCAGTCTTGAGATTTTGCGAGATGAACAGACGGACCTGGATCGCTACCCGTTTTCCATCCCTGCAGTGAAACGTTTGGATCGCCTTTCGTTTCGTTCCAATGTTACTTTTTTTGTCGGGGAGAACGGTTCGGGCAAATCGACGCTGCTGGAAGCAATCGCTTATCAATGCGGCTTTCATACGGCGGGGGGAGGGAGGAATAACTACTATGATGTTGACTCCTCCCATGCCGCGCTGGGTGAACATATCCGGCTCTCCTGGCTGCCCAAGATCACCAATGGTTTTTTTATGAGAGCAGAGACGTTTTACCATTTTGCGTCCCATCTGGACACCTTGGGTGGCGATAGCTTACGGTTTTATGGCGGGCGTTCTCTGCATGAGCAATCGCATGGCGAAGCCTTTCTGGCGCTGTTTCGCCATCGCTTTGGGAAAAAGGCAATCTATCTGCTGGATGAGCCCGAGGCGGCCCTTTCCCCGGCGCGGCAGTTGGCGCTGCTGCAAACCATCAAAGAGCTGGAAAACAATGCTCAGTTTATCATTGCTACGCATTCGCCGATCTTGCTCGGGTATCCAAATGCACAGCTGCTCAACTTTGATGTGCAGCCGGTGCAGGAGATTCGCTATGAAGAAACGATGCATTACATCCTTACGAGACGTTTTCTCGAAAATAGGAAAACGGTCTTGCGCGAGTTGTTTGATCAGTAACGTTGGTGTATCATCTATCATCCGCCTTTATCCCGCATGGTAATGATCCACTCCTTACTTTTACCATGGTCACTTAGCTGTTGCCATGTTCCCCTTCCTCGTCTCCCTTACTCCCCACGTCTCAATCGTTACCCCTCACTCATCAATTGACGAAATAGTTTTAAAACAGAAAAGGTTTACAAAAGAGCCGGGGCATACTATCATTTGCTTAGATAATTAAATTAATTAACTTAGTGGCGGTGCCAGCAAGAGCTGTTGCGTAGAATATTGCTTCAAAGAAAGGACGGAGATGGCGGATGGGGCTGTTGGAACAACATTTTGGCTCCTGCAGTGGTGAGGTACGCGTTTTTTTTGCCCCAGGCCGGGTCAATCTGATCGGGGATCATACGGATTACAGCGGCGGATATGTGCTTCCCGCTGCGCTTGATTGCGGTACCTGGGTAGCGATTCGGCAACGTGAGGATGGTCGTTTTCGCTTCATTTCCACCAACTTTGACGATCAGGTGGAGTGCTCGGCCGCCGAACTGGCCTACCGCACAGAAGATGGATGGGCCAACTATCCCAAGGGGGTGATCTGGCACCTCCGAGAGCGGGGAGTTGAGTTGTCTGGGGGAGATCTCCTCTTTCATGGCAATATCCCCAATGGAGCGGGCCTCTCCTCATCTGCGTCGATCACGATGGCGACTGCATTTTCTGTCCGCTCGTTGACCGGGGTTGATCTGTCGCTGATGGAGCTGATCAGGCTGAGCCAGCAGGTGGAAAATGAATACCTGGGTGTGAACTGCGGGATTATGGATCAGTTCGCTGTCGGGATGGGTCGGTCCGGGCATGGACTCCTGCTGCGCTGCAAGACACTGGACTACCGTTATGTGCCCCTCACGCTGGGAGATTACCGGATCGTGATTGTCAACAGCAACAAACGGCGGGAACTTGCCGCATCCAAGTACAACGAGCGGCGGGCGGAGTGTGAGGCAGGGTTTCGTATGATCCAGCCCCACCTGTCAGAAGCAGATCACCTGGGCAGTGTATCGGTTGACCAATGGCGAGAGGTGTCTCGTCATATCTCGTCAGAGACGATCCGCAGACGGCTGGAGCATGTAATATATGAGAATGAGCGGGTGCTGCGCTCGACGGAAGCGCTGGAGAGCGGCGATCCGATCGCTTTTGGCCGATATATGCAAGAGTCTCACGAATCTCTCTCCCGTCTCTACGAGGTTACAGGAACGGAGTTGGATGTGCTGGTTGAGGAGGCGCTGCGCGTAAAGGGATGCATCGGGGCGCGGATGACAGGTGCCGGATTTGGCGGTTGTACGGTCAATCTGGTTCACGAGGCACACCTTGACACATTCTGTCGGCAGGTGAACAAGCGCTTCCGGGAGCGAACAGGGCGTACCCCGGCGTTTTATTGCTGGCAGACAGGTGACGGTGTTAGAGAGATTATTCAGGGGGTGGAGGCATGTCCGTTCTGGTAACCGGAGGCGCAGGGTACATCGGCAGCCATACGGTAGCCGAATTACTAACCCGCGGTGAAGAGGTTGTGGTGCTGGACAGCTTGCAGACCGGCCATCGTGGTGCGGTGCTGGTGGAATACTACTATCAGGGTGACGTCCGCGATACGGATCTATTGCAGCGGGTTTTTACCGACCATGAGATTGAAGCCGTTATTCACTTCGCAGCAAGTTCGCTGGTGGGCGAGTCGGTGACGGACCCGCTCAAATACTACGACAATAATGTAGTAGCTGTGCAGCGGCTGTTGGCGGCGATGAACCGGCACGGGGTGAAGCAGATCGTTTTCTCTTCCACGGCGGCTACTTACGGTGAACCGCTACGTACGCCGATCGAGGAGGAGGACCCTACGGAACCGACCAGTCCGTACGGCGAGACCAAGCTGGCGATTGAAAAGATGCTGGCCTGGTGCGACCGGGCGTACGGGATCAAATCCGTCTCGCTGCGGTATTTCAACGCGGCGGGAGCCCATCCCGACGGATGGATCGGTGAGGATCACCAACCGGAAACCCATCTGATTCCGATCATCCTGCAGGTGGCGTTGGGGCAGCGGGAGCATGTCGCTATTTTTGGCGATGATTATCCCACTGAGGATGGGACGTGTATTCGCGATTACATCCATGTGATGGATCTGGCGCAGGCGCATTATCTGGCTCTGCAGCGTCTCCGTTCATCAGGCGAGAGCGGCATCTACAACCTGGGCAACGGCACAGGTTTTTCTGTGAAACAGGTGATTGAGAAGTGCAGGGAGGTTACCGGCCATCCGATCCCGAGCGTTGTCTCGCCGCGTCGTCCCGGCGATCCGGCTGTGCTGATCGCTTCTTCGCAAAAGGCAAAACGGGAGTTGGGCTGGACACCGCGTTACGCCGATTTGGGCACGATCATCGAGAGCGCCTGGAACTGGCATCGTCGTCATCCGCTCGGATTTGGCGGCGGGACGGGAGGCAGCCGATGAACAGGAGCGAGAGGATCTTGCAGCGGCTGGACCGCCTGCGTGAACTGATGCGGCAGACGGATGTGGACGGGCTTTTGCTGCGCAAACGGCGTCACTTCAGCTGGCTGACCGGAGGACGTCGCAACCATATAGAACAGACCACTAACCTGGGGGTGGCTGATCTCGTGGTGTTTCCCGATAGCGTCTACTGCGTGACAACCAAGATGGAAGCGGCCCGAATCAGAGAGGAAGAACTTGTCGATCTGGCATGTGAATGGATCACCCCGGAATGGTACGAAGGAACAGGGCCTGCGATTCTCTCGCTCTGTCAGGGGAGAAAGATGGGATGTGACGTGGAACCTGCAGCGGTGGGATTGCCGTCCGGTGTTGAGCTGAGTCGGCAGATTGCTGCATTGTCCTATGTGCTCGACGAAGAGGAGATCGCACGTTATCGCACGTTGTCACAAGGGGCGGCGAGAGCAGTGGAAGCGATTTGCCGACAGATGCGGCCGGGAATGAGCGAATATGAGATCCAGGCAAAACTGGCTGCGCGGGTGATGGAGCAGGGCATCAACCCATCAATTATCCTGATCGCCACAGACGAGCGAATCTTCAACTATCGCCACCCGATCCCGACGGGGAAAAGGCTGGAGCGGTACGCCATGGTGGTGCTCTGCGCGGAGCGGTGGGGGCTGGTTGCCAATGTGACCCGCTTCGTTCACTTTGGGCCGCTGCCAGACGTGGTGCGGGAAAACCGGCAGAAGCTGGCGCAGATTGATCTAGTGATGAACCTCGCTACACGTCCTGACACACTAATCCAGGAGGTGGTCCGGCGCGGCATCAGGACATACGAAGCATTAGGCTTTGGCGACGACTGGAGGTATCTGCATCTGGGAGGGCCGACCGGTTATGCAGCGCGAGAGTTTTTGGCGACGCCGACATGTGAAGGACAGGTTCAGCTCCACCAGGCCTTTGCCTGGAACCCTGCCGTGCGCGGCATCAAGTCGGAAGATACGATCCTGGTCGGAGCGGATGGCAACGAATTCTTGACCCATACAGGCGATTGGCCGTATATTTCGCTGGAATGGGACGGTCAGATCTATCAGCGCCCGGATGTCATGGTTCACTCGTGACAGTCTGATACCATCCTGCGGAAGTCCAGGGCAGCACCTCACATAGTTTTTATCCGTTCAATCAACAATACAACAAGAAAGCAGGTCAGGACGGAAGCGGGGGAAAGCGTATGGATATGTTCATCGCAGGACATGAGATCCAGATTTCCAATCCCGACAAGGTGTTATGGAAGGAAGCAAACATCACCAAGCGTCAATACATCCAGTATCTGCTGAGCGTAGCGGATTACCTGATTCCGTACACGACCGACAAGATGCTGATGTGGTGGTTGTATCCGGCCGGTTTCGGCCGATCAAAGGTAGAAAAACGATCTCTTCCGAAAAACGCACCAGAGTGGATGCCGGCCGTGTTTTACAAGAAGAAACAGAGAGTACTGTTAAACAACAAACCTGCACTGGCATGGATCGCCAATCAGGAAGCATTGGAATTGCATGTCCCGTTTGATACCTATCAGCAGACGGATTACCCTACGGAGTTGGTTTTCGATCTTGACCCTGCGGGCCAAGACGATTTTGAACTGGCGCTGGAGATTGCCCTGCGGACGAAAGAGGTGTTGGATTCGATCGGGTTGTTTTGCGTGGCGAAAACGTCAGGAAAATCGGGGATGCACATCCATGTGCCGATTGATCCTGACTACCGCTTTGAAGAGACACGAAAAGTGAACCGCTTCATTGCCAACTATATGGCGGAAAAGTATGCGAGTCTGATCACGCTTGATCGAGTCGTGGCAAGAAGAGGGAACAAACTGTATTTTGATTATCTGCAGTTGTGGAAAGGACGAACGATGGCTGTACCCTATTCGGTTCGGGCAACGCCAGAGGCAACGGTATCGACGCCTGTGGAATGGTCCGAGGTGCAAAAGGGATTTCGTCCGGAAGACTTTACGATCCTCAACATGGAGCAGCGGCTGCGAGAAAAAGGGGACTTGTTCCGCCCGATGACGACAGAAAAACAGGCTCAACGATTGGATGAAATCCTCAGGTTCATAGAAAGCCACAAGATGTGAGGCGAGCGGAACAGAGTTGACTTTGGTTCCGCTCGCACACGGTACGATCATTCCTTCTCTTTCATGTGAAAGATCCCCAGATGATCCCAGATCTCCTCCAGCTTCTCCAGCCGCTCGTGAAACTCGCTCATCTTATGTTTCCCGACGAATGTGATCAGGGCATTGATCAGACTTAATGGAGCAACAAACGAATCGATGAAGGTCGGCATCTGGCTGGAAGCGGTCAGCGAGATATCGGCATGCGGAATCAGCGGCGACAGCAGGTTGTCTGTGATCGCGATCGTGTTGGCTCCCTTCCCTTTTGCATACGACAAGATATCAATTGTACTGTTGGAATAGCGGGCGAAGCTGATGCCGATCACGACATCCTGCTCACTGATCTGGTACAACCGCTCCGCCATCATCTCCGCAGACTGGATCATCTCCGTGTTGCCCAGCACAATATTGAGGTAATACTGCAAAAAAGCTCCCAAAGCCACCGCACTGCGGTTGGCGACGACGTAAACCTTGTTCGCATGAAGCAGCAGATCGACCGCTTTGAGAAAGGATTGGATGTCCAGTTTCTCCATCGTCGATTTCAGGTTGGCGATGTCATCTTGGAAGATCTCGTATACACCCTTTTCCTCTTCCCCGTATTCTTGCAGGGACATCTCCAAGCGTTCGGCAATGGTCAACTGCTGCTTGACGGAATCCTGCATGTACTGCTGGAGTTCAGGGTATCCGGAAAAGCCGAGAAACGTCGCAAATCTGACAACAGTGGCTTCGCTTACCTTCGCCTTCTTTGCCAGTTTGGCTACATTGAGAAAGGGTACGGAATTAGTGTTCTCCAGAATATACTTCGCGATCTTCAGCTGCGATTTGCTCATATACTGCATCTTTTCCGCTATATGCTGATATACATTTGAAGGCTCCATGGGCTGCTTCCTGCTTTCCTCCTGGTCTGAGTCTATCCTGTGCTCGCGGCTTGCTCACGGCTGATTGCGTCGCATCGTCCGTTCATCAAAGGAGTCCGTTTTACGTTCGATATCTATCTCGTGTTACATTATAACGGGTCGCTGACGATTCTGGAAGAACGCGTCAGATTGATGCGTCCTCAAGCGGAAGCGTTGATATGAGTACAAGATGCAACAGGATGCTGCTTGCTACCAACGTCACTTGGTCAGATCTTTTTGGATAACACTCTATCGTACGCTTCGAGGGTAAGGCTAATCTCCTTTTCTCCATGAGCGGTGGACAGGCTGTATCGATTGAGCGGTTTGGTATAAATCCCCTCGGCGAACAGGTGGAAGTCGATCTGCTTTCGCAGCGCAAAATCGGACTGCTGCAGATCACGGTAATTGCGCACCCGCTCTTTTTCGGTGATGACCAGACTAAAGATGCTGCCCAGGCCGATCGTCTGCACAGGGATTCCCCGACGGACAAACAGCTGGCAGATCCCCTCTTTTAATTGATCGGCAGCAGAGATGACGCGATACATCTCTCGTTCCAACACGTCGATCACTGCCAATCCAGCCGACAAAATGGTCGGATGACCGTTATACGTGCCGCTGTGGAACAACACATCCTGGGAACTTGATCGCTTGCTCGCGCTGTTGTCGAAGACGTCGGACGCCGCCAGCGGAGCACTGATCATCATAATCTCCTGTTTGCCGCCGATGATGCCCACAGGGAACCCGCCGCCAATCACCTTGCCCAGCGCAGTCAGGTCAGGCTTCACATGGTAGACGGATTGGGCGCCGCCAATTCCCATGCGAAACCCGGTCTTGACCTCGTCAAAAATAAGCAGGATGCCCAGTTCTTCCGTCACTTTGCGAAGTCCAACCATAAAGGCGGGCTCAGCGGGGATAAACCCGGCCTGGACGGGTTCCAGTATGACCGCGGCGATTTCGTGCTGCCTCTTCTTGAGGATCTCTGCGCAGGCATCCAGATCATTGAACGGAAGGATAATGGTCTGTTCTGCTTGATACGGCTCCATGCCCTTCGACTCGATCACAGCCACAGGCTGCTCGATCGGTCCGGCTTTATCCAGAGGCGGATTGACGCTGAGCAGAACCTGGTTGAACCCGCCGTGGTAATGGCCTTCAAACTTGGCGATTTTGTATTTGCCGGTATAGGCGTACGCCATACGGATCGCCAATAACATCGCTTCTGTTCCGGAATTGGTATAACGGATCAGCTCCATGCTCGGATAATACTGCCGGATCTTCCTAGCCAACTTCACTTCCAGGCGGTGAGGCGTGCCGAAGAGCGAGGTGCCGTCGGTGGCCAATTGCTGTTGGACGGCTTGTACGATGGCGGGGTGGCCGTGTCCGAGCATTAAAGCGCCGTAGGAAAGCAGGTAATCAATGTACTGGTTGCCGTCGATGTCAGTCAGGTATGCTCCTCTGCCGCTTTTCATCACGATGGGATACGGATCAAACGATTTGATATTGGCAGTCACACCGCCCGGCATTACCTTTTGGGCTTCCTCGAAGAACTCTTTCGATTTGACGGTTCTGTTCCTAAATTCTGCATACTCTTGTGTTGATTTCATCACTGTCATCGCAGATTCACCTCTGTTTTTGAAATGCGAATTGCATTTTTTTTGGTTTGTGAAATATTGACTTCATATTACACCTCTGCTGCCGAAATGTGAATAATCATTTTCATAAAACATAAGACAAGAAATATTTATTTCAAAATGATTGACACCGCAACGGGCTGGTGGTTAAATTATGAATATAAAATTTCCTAAAATAATCAATTGTGAAAAAAATGATTCAAATACAATACAGATAAGGGGGGCTCATCATGAGCATGAAAAAGAGGTTTTACGGGTTGGTTTCCCTGCTGCTTGCGGTTGCCCTGATCGTGTCAGCTTGTGGCAGCGGTACTGGTCAGCAGCAGGCCGGTGGTGAAACGGGAACAGGGGGAACGGCAGAATCCCAGGTAGATTATCGTACAGATCTGCAGATTGGTACCGGTAGTACCGGCGGCACCTACTTTCCACTTGGCCAGGAAATCGCCAATGTACTGAATGACCACGTACAGGTGGAAGGGTTTAACTCCAGCGCCGTTGCGACCGGAGCTTCTGTAGACAATCTGGCCAAGATCGGGCGTGGCGAGTTGCAGCTCGGCTTGTCCGTTCATCTGACTGCATGGAATGCGGTGAACGGAAAGGGTGAGTTTGAAGGGGCGGCGATCAAGAACGTTGGTTTCATGGGCCACATCTATCCAGAAGTGATGCAGGTCGTGACGTTGAAGTCCAAGGGGATTACCTCGATTGCCGATCTGAAAGGCAAAAAGGTGGCAATCGGACCAGCGGGAAGCGGTACCCAGGCGGCTGCAAAGCTGGTGTTGGAAGCGTACGGGATCAAGGATGGGGATTATGAAGCGTACCAGGAAGGCTTCGGGGATGCCAAAGGCAAGCTGCAGGACGGTGTGATTGACGCTACATTCGGCCTGCTGGGTCTTCCCGCCTCCAGCATCGACGAGCTGCAGGCGCAGACGCAGGACGTCAAATACCTGCCGATTGAGGGAGAAGCATTACAATACGTCGAGGAGCATAGTCAGTACAAGTCGTTTGAGATCCCGGGCGATAGCTATGAGTGGCTGGGCTCTCCAGTCAACACGATCTCAGCGTATGCCGTCCTCGTCGGCTCGACAACCCAGGTAAGCGATGAACTAGGGTATGAGATCACAAAAGCACTGTTTGAAAACGCCAGCCAGATTACCCATCAGCAAGGAAAAAACATCACAAAAGAAAATGCGCTGAGAGGTTCTGATGGCTTGCCGCTTCATCCCGGGGCTGAGAAATACTTCAAAGAAGCCGGAATCCTTAAATGATCATCGACGGACCGGATAGACAACTGTCCGGTCTTCTTTTGTACCATCGAATGATCTACGTACAGGAACGAGATAAGATGAAAGGACGGGAAAAACTTCGGCTTTCGCCGTCAGGTTCTGGCGGCAAGCCGGGTTTTTTCCAATCTTCGTGGCATAGATTCGTGGATAGAAAGGTTGGTGATCGATACATGGCCAGCGACACGAAGGATGTACAGCAGGATATTCTGGCAAAATACGATCCAGAGAGCGCCTATCGCACCCAATTGGGCAGGTTGGCATGGGTGGTCACGGTCATTGGAATCTCTCTGACGCTCTTTCATATCTATACGGCCCTGCGAGGCCCCTATGTATCCCTGATACAAGGAACGATCCATTTAGGGACGGCACTGGGCCTGATCTTCCTTTTGTATCCGGCGAAAAAAAGCTTTCTGCATAAAAAAGGAGTCCCTTATTACGATATTCTCCTCGCTGCTGCAGCGATGTTTGCCAACTATTATATTGTATGGCACTATGAGAGGCTCACAACGAAAAGCATTGTTCTTGGGTTTACCACCATGGACATTATCGTCGCGACGATCGGAATCCTGCTCTTGCTGGAAGCAACTCGCCGCTCTGTCGGACTGCCGATTGTGGTCATTGCTGTTCTGGCCATGGCATACGGCTTATGGGGCAAGGGCATCCCGCTCTTTGGGCATGCCGGGTTTGACTGGAGCCGTCTGTCGACCGAATTGTTTTATGGCACCGATGCGATCTTTGGCATTCCGATTCAGATCTCATCCACTTATATTTTTTTGTTTCTCTTTTTTGGCGTGATGCTGACCAAATCGGGAATCGGACAGTATTTCAACGATTTGGCGTTTCGTGCTACCGGGAGGTTTACGGGCGGGACGGCCAAAGCTGCCGTCACCGCAAGTGCCCTGCAGGGAATGATCTCAGGCAGTTCGGTCGCCAACACGGTAGGGTCAGGTTCGTTTACCATCCCGATGATGAAGCGTTCCGGTTTTAAGCCGGAATTCGCTGCTGCTGCGGAGGCGTCCGCATCGACAGGGGGTCAGATCATGCCGCCGATTATGGGTGCCGCCGCTTTTATCATGGCAGAGTATACTGGTGTTCCATACAGCGAGATCATGATGATCGCCTTAATCCCGGCTTTGCTGTACTTTGCGGGCGTCTATATGGGGATTCATTTCGAAGCGCGAAAACATGGCATAATCGGCTTGCCAAAAGAACAGCTTCCTCCCCTGCGGGGTCTGATCAAGCGCCTGGATTTGCTGCTTCCGCTTGTCGTGATTGTCAGTCTGCTGCTGCTGGGTTATACGCCCACCTATGCTGCTTTGTGGGGAATCGGCTCAGCTTATCTCGTCAGCTTCTTTCACAAAGAGACCCGCATGTCCTTGCGGGAACTGCTGAAGGCGCTGGAGGAAGGGGCCCGCACGGCATTGGCCGTCATCGCTGCTTGCGCTACAGCCGGCATCATTGTGGGAATCGTGGTGCTTACCGGACTCGGCGGCAAGATTGCCGGGGGCATCCTTGAACTGGCAGGAGGGAACTTCTTTCTGATCCTGTTCTTCACGATGATTGCCTGCATCGTTCTGGGGATGGGGTTGCCGACGACCGCTAACTACGTGGTTACTTCAACGATGGCTGCTCCAGCGATGATGGAGTTCGGTGTCCCGATGATTGCTGCTCATATGTTTGTGTTTTACTTTGGAATTGTCGCCGATATCACGCCTCCGGTCTGTTTGGCGGCCTATGCAGGGGCAGGTCTGGCCAAGGCCAACCCGATGAAAGCAGGGATGAACGCAGTCAAGCTGGCGATTGCCGCTTTTATCATCCCATACGTGTTTGTGTATAATCCCGTCCTCGTGCTCGAAGGGGCAACCGTAACGACGCTTTTGCCTCCGTTGCTGACGGCCATTGTCGGGATGATCGGGATCAGTGGAGCGATCATGGGCTACTTTGTCGGTCGTACCAGCATTCCGCAGCGCCTTTTGCTGATCGTGGGTGGACTGCTGCTGGTCTATCCTTATCATATCGAAATCTCATTGGCAGGTTTGGTCATTCTTTGCCTGGTAGGTATGTATCAATACCGCGTCGGAACAGGAAGCCGTCAGCAGACAGGAAAAGGGGAAACAGGAGTCGACGTGTAAGCAGTGGATCGTGGCATGTTCGAAAGGCATGATTCAGAAGGCATGATGCGAATGGGGCCGCCTCGGTGGTCCCCTGAAGTTTCTATCCCAATGGTAGCGGGGGAATCGTCACCAGCACCCAGGACCAGCGTGTTTGCAGGTGTCGCAAACATAAGGGAAAAAATCCCAACTTTGGTTGTATTTTTTATCCATGGCAGTTATCGTGTTTCCGTAGAGGAAAGGGCCATTGTTGTTTCAACGTCTGTTTCCATCGTACAACTCCTCCCCTAGCCATCATATGATTCGGTTCCTTCTGCAACCATAAGACGTGATGACAAACAACCGTATAATCGTCGATAGCACGGTTTGGCAACAAAATGGCTAAGGAGGATCCTTAGCTTTTTTTCATGCGAGTGCTGTAGGAATGCCCCACGCTGCCTCCCCCGTGGCTGCCACCACCATGGGTGGGAAGGGCAAAGTAGACAAAAGCGCGTAAGCAACCGCTCCGAAAATTGACATTGATAATCGTTATCAATACAATGAAAGCATCGTTGTATGATAGAAAACGTATAGGGAGAGCGGAATAACATGTTTATCGAAACCATTACAATCGTAGTGAAAAAAGGCACTTCTGATCGGGTGGTCGAGCGCTTCCGTGCTGAGGGAGCGGTTGAAAAGTCGGCGGGTTTTATCGATTTAAGCGTGCTTGTCAAAAAAGTGAAAAGAGGAGACGAAGAAGTGGTCATCATGATCCGCTGGGAGTCTGAAGAAGCATGGAAAAATTGGGAGACCAGCGAGGCCCACCTGGAAGGCCACAGAAAAAACAGAGGAAAACCAAAGCCGGATCACGTAATCAGTTCTCAACACAGTTTTTATGAGGTAAAAGCGGTGAAGCGGGCATAGGGATCGGTTGATCCACTCACTCACCCCCTGAAGGCAGTGTATCGGTTCGTAACAGAAGCTTGAGACGACAAGACAGTTTTTGACTGGGCTGATGTGTGAAGATTTCAGTCAGGTCGCAGAGGCAAGTGTTTCCCCACAGGAGCAGGAATTCATCTCCGCCAGGTCATTCGTGTTGAACCAACCAAGGGTGGCTAACGATGTCCTCGCAGAAAAGACACTTGTCTTTTCTGGGTAGATCCTTTACCCTATACTCATGTGGATGAATAGAGAGAGGGAGTTGGAGATGAAAGTTGTAAAGTTTGGAGGGACGTCCCTGGCCAGTGCCGAGCAGATCAAGAAAGTGTGCCGTATCATCCGAGATGATGCCGACCGACGGATTGTGGTCGTGTCAGCTCCGGGCAAGCGGGATAAAGCGGACACCAAGGTGACCGATCTGTTGATCCGGTATGCCGAGCGGTATCTGGATGAAGGAGCAGCCGAGCACGAAAAAAGTGCGATCTTTCGGCGATTTGAGGAGATAGCGGAGGGGCTTGGTCTTTCCCCAGATATCACGGAGCCGATCATGGCTGACTTGCATGAAGTATTGTCTGCGCGCAAAGTGGAATCGCCTACTCGTTTTATCGATATGGTAAAGGCGGCAGGCGAGGACACGTGTGCAAAACTGGTTGCGCAATACCTACAGAGCCTCGGGGAAGAAGCCCAATACGTGAATCCCTATGAAGCGGGTCTGTACGTCTCAGACGAAGCAGGCAATGCCCAGGTGCTGCCTGTGGCCTATGAGAACTTGCACTCGCTGAGAGAGAGAAGCGGGATCGTCGTGTTTCCAGGCTTTTTCGGATACACGCCGGAGGGAATGCTAGTCACGTTCTCCCGCGGTGGATCGGATATTACAGGGTCGATCCTGGCGGCTGCTGTCAAAGCTCATGTATACGAAAACTTCACGGATGTGGACTCCGTGTACGCCGTCAACCCCAACCTGGTCGAGAACCCAAAGGAGATCAGGGAGATTACGTACCGCGAAATGCGGGAGCTCTCCTATTCCGGCTTCAGCGTCTTCCACGATGAAGCGCTGATCCCTGCCTATGAGGCCGGTATTCCCGTCAACATCAAGAATACCAACAATCCGACAGCACCGGGGACGATGATTGTTGCCGAGCGGAAGTCCCATAAGAACATCGTCTCCGGTATCGCCAGCGACCGTGGTTTTTGCAGTCTGTACGTCAGCAAGTATTTGATGAACAGAGAGATCGGTTTTGGACGGAGACTGCTGCAAATCCTCGAAGAAGAGGGATTATCCTATGAACATACCCCTTCCGGAATTGACAACATCTCGGTCATTCTGCGCGAGACAGCACTGACCGTAGAGAAAGAGAAGCGCATCGTTGAGCGGGTGCGCGAAGAGCTGGCCGTAGATGACATATCGGTTGAGCGTCAGCTGGCCCTTGTGATGATTGTCGGAGAAGGGATGAGACAGTCCGTAGGCACCTCGGCCAGGGCGACACTCGCTCTGGCGAGAGCACAAGTAAACCTGGAGATGATCAACCAAGGATCATCGGAGGTCAGCATGATGTTTGGCGTTAAAGAAGTGGACGTTGATCGTGCCGTATTGGCGCTGTATGACGAGTTTTTCCAGCCTGAGCCGGTCGTATCGCAGCGGTAGCGGCTGGTATCAACGATATGCCTGACGTGCCAAACCGGGGCTATGGTTTGGTTTCACCGGTTCTCCGTCAAACAGACCGATATGTATCAAACGGCCGACATGTAGTAAAAGACCGATACTCATCCAGCAGAAGAGGTGAGCATCGGTCTTATTGTTTCATTCACCAGTTGCTTCGTCCAGGCTATTAGAAAAAAGAGAAGCGCCAGGAAGCCGATCAGAGCTTCCTTTGGCGTTCTCTTCTACGATCATTTATATACTTTTACACGGTCTTGCAGCGGCTGGAATTCTTTTTCGCCAGGTTCCGCAGTCGGTTTGCCGAATGGCAGTTGGGCGATCAGTTGCCAACTATCGGGAATGTTCCACTCTTTTTTCACCTGGTCGTCGATCAGTGGGTTGTAGTGCTGCAGCGATGCACCGAAGCCTTCTAGCTCCAGTCCGGTCCAGATCACGTACTGCAGCATTCCAGATGACTGATGAGACCAGATCGGAAAGTTATCTTTATACAGCGGCAGTTTCTGCTGAAGGCCTTCCACCACGCTGTTGTCTTCGAAAAAGAGTACGGTACCGTATCCGCTGCGGAATCCTGCCATCCGCTGAGCGGTGGAAGCAAACTGCTCATCATCCTTAATGATGCCGCGCAGCGTTTCTTTGGTGATATCCCACAATTTGTCGTGCTGTTCGCCCAACAGGAGGACGACTCTCGCGCTTTGTGAATTGAATGAGGAAGGGGTGTGCTTTACGGCATCCTCAACAATCTCGCGGATGCGTTCATCTGACACGACCGCTTCTTTGCTAATGCCGTAATACGTACGTCTCTGTTTGACAGCAGAAAAGAAATCTTTTGACATCTCTCCATAACCTCCCAAGGATTTATGTACAAATCAGTAGACTGATTTGCTCACAGGTAGTCACAATATGTGGCAAGGCCCAAAAGAATAACTGCACAGTATATTTAATTACCTATAGTAAGTAAGTATATTTTAGTAAGTAAATGGTGTCAATAGTCTCTTTTAGGTGAAGTGTCTTTACGGTGCGGGACATGTGACAGTTGATGAGGGAAAGGGGAGCAACGATCACCTCCCATCATCTTTGTCTATTTTTTGAAGAAAAATTGAACAAATCGTAAACATTTCTGCGTTTGTGTGCTATACTTTTCGTATGAAAACACTTACAAGGAAATGGGAGTGTTTCCGATGACGACGAAAACGGCAACATATGATCATCATAAAGCGCCTGCCGGGCGAGATGTGAAACGTCTGGTGAGGATCATGACAGCAGCGGCTTGGATAGCGCTGTTGATCGGCTTGTTCCTCAGTCTGTTCAATCTCCATCATTTCAGCGACCAGAACCACTCTCTGATGGTTGGGATCGGATTTATGGTGGGCAGTGTACATATTTACGTCATACGCACTGCGATCCATCTGGTTCACAAACGGGCTGAGGAGATGGAGCAATCCTAACATCCCGCATTCTGGTCTGTTTGCCAATCGCACAACCCCCCCTTCAAGCATGTCTTGAAGGGGGGTTTTGCCGTTTATTGGCTCATTTGCGTCAGTTTCGTGAAGAAATGGTTGACAAATTGAGGCGATCTGTTGACGTATTTGTTAACAGGGGAGCAGCGCGCGTGCCAATCCGTTATCGTAGAGGTAGAGGTGACAACACGCTTTACGATTACCGTAATGGATGGGACTACCGAGGGAGTGGAGTGTAATGAAATCGCGGAAAAAAGTGCGCCGCTTCATTGTACCATTGTTGTTCGTTTCGATACTGGTGCTGCTGTCGGGATGTAGTGAAAGCATCCGCGTCTTGGACCCGAAAGGGCCTATCGGGGAAAGCCAGAAGGATCTGATTCTGATCTCATCCCTTTTGTGCGCGATCATTCTGGTACCGGTGCTGGCCTTGACAGCGTTCATCGTCTACCGATACCGGGACAAACCGGGCAACAAGGCTGCTTACAAGCCCAATTGGTCTCACAGCACCTTGATGGAAACCATTTGGTGGGGCATCCCGGTGGTGATCATCACCATACTGGCGATCGTCACGGTAAAAGGGACGTACGATCTGGAGCCCTCCAAGCCATTGGATTCAGAGAAAAAGCCGTTGGTCATTCAGGCGACCTCGCTCGACTGGAAATGGCTCTTTAAATATCCGGAGCAGGGGATTGCTACGGTAAACTACATCGAGATCCCAGAGGATGTTCCGATCCGTTTTGAACTAACCTCAGACGCGCCGATGAATTCGTTCTGGATACCGGAGTTGGGCGGACAGATGTACACCATGTCAGGAATGGCGATGAAGCTTCATCTGCAGGCAGATGAGCCAGGAGAGTACTATGGTTCCGGAGCCAACTTCAGCGGCGAGCATTTCGCCGATATGAAGTTCACGGTGCGGGCCACCTCGGAAGCGGAATTCAACAAATGGGTGGAATCCGTGAAGCAGACCTCTCCTGCGTTGACAGAGGAGGGCTATCAGCAGCTAGCCAAGCCGGGAAAAGCGGATGTCCAGTATTTCTCTTCTTTTCCGGAAGGTCTTTTTGAGCGCATTGTGACCAAGTACGTGGTAGAAGGTGACGAAGGGCATGCCGGTCATAGACAGATGACCACAGAAGAGTCCCCGTCATCGGAACCGGAGCAACCAAAGTCTGACATGTCTCACGAACATGCCGGTCACTAACAAAAGGAGGCCCCAACATGCTGGATAGTATAAAAGATTTCGCATCCGAGTTTTTTGTTACGGGCGACCCGCTTATTCTCGGGGCACAAGTCAGTATTGCCATTGCGATGGTGGCCATTCTGTTTGTCCTCTCCTATTTTAAAAAGTGGGGTTGGCTGTGGCGCGAGTGGTTGACGACCGTGGATCACAAGAAGATCGGGATCATGTACATCATCTGCTCGATCTTGATGCTGTTTAGGGGCGGCGTCGACGCTCTGTTGATGAGACTGCAGTTGGCGATGCCCGAGATGCAATTCCTCGAGGCGGAGCATTATAACCAAATCTTTACCACACACGGCGTGATCATGATTCTGTTCATGGCGATGCCGCTCATGTTCGGCTTGTTCAACATCGTCGTGCCGCTTCAGATCGGGGCGCGGGACGTGGCGTATCCTTTCTTGAACGCGTTAAGTTTTTGGCTGTTCTTCTGGGGGGCGATGCTGTTCAACGTCTCCTTCGTCATCGGCGGTTCGCCGGATGCCGGTTGGCTTGCTTATCCACCGCTGTCCGGACTCACCCATAGTCCAGGGGTGGGACAGAACTTCTACATCTGGGGGATTCAGATCTCCGGGATCGGGAGTTTGGCGACAGGGATCAACTTTATCGTTACGATCTTAAAAATGCGGGCGCCAGGAATGACGCTGATGAAAATGCCGATGTTTACCTGGTCTGTCTTTTCCAGCTGCATCATCATCATCTTTGCGTTTCCGATCTTGACGGTGACCCTGGCTCTGCTGTTCCTCGACCGTTTTCTGGGGACCCACTTTTTCACGCTGGATGCCGGCGGAAACCCGATGATGTATATCAACCTGATCTGGATGTGGGGGCACCCTGAGGTCTATATCGTTGTGCTTCCGGCATTCGGTATCTTTTCAGAGATTGCGGCAACGTTCTCCAAAAAGAAATTGTTCGGCTATAAATCGATGGTTTTTGCCATGATTTCAATCAGTGTCTTTTCCTTCTTCACCTGGGCCCACCATTTCTTCACGATGGGCTCTGGCGCCGACGTCAACGCCTTCTTCGCGGTGACGACGATGGCAATCGCCATCCCGACCGGGGTGAAGGTGTTCAACTGGCTGTTTACGATGTTCCGCGGCAGGATTACCTTTACCACACCGATGATGTGGATGATCGCCTTTATTCCCTGCTTCGTCATAGGGGGCATGACCGGGGTGTTGCTGTCTGTAGCGCCGGCTGACTTCCAATTCCATAACAGCTATTTTCTGATCGCTCACTTCCATCAGGTGCTGATCGGCGGTGTGGCCTTCGGGTACTTTGCGGGCTTGTATTACTGGTGGCCCAAAATGTTTGGGTTCAAGCTGAATGAGCATTTGGGCAAATGGGCCTTCTGGTTTTGGAACATCGGCTTCTATGTCTGCTTTATGCCGCAGTACGTCCTGGGACTTGACGGAATGACCCGCCGGATGTACACCTATGACTTCGACATGGGCTGGGGACCGCTCAACCTGGTTTCTACCATCGGCGGATTTATGATGGGGATTGGCTTCATCTTTCAGGTGTGGCAGATTGCCTACAGCATCAAGAAGAATCAGAAGGATGTCACAGGCGATCCGTGGAATGGGCGGACGCTGGAGTGGTCGATTCCTTCTCCGGCTCCCCTCTACAACTTTGCTACGCTGCCACAGGTAGAGGCGGTAGACGATTGGTGGGAGAAAAAGCAGAAACGGGAACAAGGCATCGCTCCGCCTCCCGCCCCGCCGTTGGAACCGATTCATATGCCGAAAAACTCAGGGATTCCGTTTATCAAATCGCTGCTGTGGTTCTTTGTCGGATTTGGGTTCGTATGGGGCTGGCTGTGGATGGCGATTCCGGCTCTGATCGGTGTCGGGATCTGTATGTTGGTTCGTCAGTTCTCCTACGACACGGACTACTACATTCCAGTCAGTGAGGTTCAAAAAGCGGAAGCGCAAGCAAGGGGGGCGGCACTGTGATGGCTCATGCAACAGCAACTGCGCATACCGGAGAGCATGCACATGGTCATGATCACGAACATGAGCATGAATCGATGAAAACCTTTGGCTTTTGGCTGTTTTTGATTACGGACTGCATATTGTTTGGTACATTGTTCGCCACGTACGTTGTCCTGCGGGGCAACACCAGTGGCGGACCGACTCCGGCAGAATTGTTTGAAATGCCGGGGATCATCGCCGAGACGTTTATCCTCTTGACCAGCTCCTTTACCAGTGGACTTGCGGTGCTGGCGATGAATCGGGGCAGGAAAAACCAGCTGATTGGTTGGCTGGCGGTGACGGCGCTGCTCGGCGCTGCCTTTATTGCGCTAGAGATGCTCGAGTTCGTCAACATGGTGCATGAGGGAGCGACGATTGCGACGAGCGCGTTCCTATCCAGCTTCTTTGTACTGGTGGGCACTCACGGCCTGCACGTCTCCCTGGGTCTGATCTGGATGATCGGTCTGATGCTGCAGCTGCGCAAACGCGGCATTACACCTGTCACAAAGCGCAAAGTGGACGTAATCTGCTTATACTGGCACTTTTTGGACGTCGTCTGGATCTTCGTGTTTACGGTCGTTTATTTAATGGGGGTGATGTGAGATGGGCCAGACAAAAGCTGCTTCCGACCATGAACATAAGGGTCATGGCTCCTTTACGGCTTATGTAGTCGGCTTCTTGCTCTCGATCGTGTTGACGATTATCCCTCTGGTTGTCGTCTTAAACGACATGCTCCACCGAACCGGAACCATCGTGCTGATCCTGGCTGCGGCCGTACTACAGTTCGCCGTCCAGTTGGTTTTCTTCATGCATTTGAAGGAAGGCGAGAACGCCAAGTGGAACATCATGGCTCTAATCTTGGGATTGATCATTTTGCTGACCATTGTCGCCGGATCGATCTGGATCATGACTTACAATGCGGTGGCTCACTAACACGTAATCCGCTGGAACGCACGATAAATCCGCTTCTACGCTTCTATCTGAAAAGACTCTTGCATGTGTAGCCACACACATGTAAGAGTCTTTTTGTAAGCGCACGAGCCGAGCGAACCTGTTTTTCGCTTTCGCCCCCCACTATGCTCGTCCGAAGCAAAGAACCGACATGGGTAAGTCCAAAGTTCACTTTTCTCCTGCCTTTTTTTCTCATGATAATGTTTTAGAGCCAGTTTCGAGTTGTCTGTTGCCGCTGCTTGTCCAGCAGGAAAAAACGATAGGCAGCCGCCATGTGGTGTAATATAGTGGATTTAGAAAGATAGGGAAGCAGCAAGGCACGAAGGAGGAGATTCGATGGAGAAAAGACACGCCGTCCTGTTCCAACAATTGGAGGATTACCGGCACGGAACACTGCGGCTGGTTGCCGATGTTACCGAGGAGATGGCTGATGTCGTGCCTGCCGGGTTTTCCAACAATATTCGCTGGAACTTAGGCCATATCTATCTAGATCAATATCTCTGGATTCAGCACTTGACCAAAGAACCGATCCAACTGCCCGACGGTTATCTCACCTGGTTTAACTACGGCACCAAACCGGCGGATTGGCAGGGAAGCGTGCCGTCCCTAGACACGCTGCGGGAACTCTTAGGCGGACAGATCGGATGGATTCGGCAGCAGTATGGTGATCGGCTGGAAGAGGAGTTCCCGGCGACGGAATCGGGCATGCATACGATCGCGCAGGTATTGGTTCGCACGATTTACCATGAGGCCCTGCATGCGGGAGCGATTCTGTCCATTCGGCGCATGCTGTAGCACAAATACCGCTCTCCATACAATGAAGTGAGGGAAGCTGAGCAATGAGCTTCCCTCGCCTCTTTTGCCTCACTCAATATGGCTCTGCTTCATGTCCCATCTTAACGGCTTGCTTAACAGCCATGTCAGCAGCAGGGTAACCCGTATGATCTTTTAACTGGTCACGAATGTTTGCCAGACCGTCGGCTACACGTTTGCCGTATTCCGGGTCTGCATTGGTGAAGTACTATTCCATCTGTCCGTCCCGCTGATTGGTTGCTACGTGTTTCTTCGGCGCATTAACCGGAAGCTGCAGATAGTTGGTGCCGACCCGGTAGCGCTGGGTGTCCGAGTAGGAAAACGTTCGGCCCTGCAGCAGCTTGTCGTCGGAGAAATCGAGGCCATCTACCAGCACACCCGTGCCGAACGCAGCTTGTTCCACCTCAGCGAAATAGTTCTCCGGATTTTTGTTCAGTACCATTTTTCCGACTGGCAGGAACGGGAAGCGGTCTGTCGGCCAAAGTTTGGTCGGGTCGAGTGGATCGAAATCCAGTTCCGGGTGTTCATCGTCACTCATGATCTGCACACAAAGCTCCCACTCTGGATAGTCGCCCCGCTCGATCGCTTCATAGAGGTCCTGTGTCGCATGGTTAAAGTTCTTGGCCTGGATCATCTCTGCTTCTCTCTGCGTCAGGTTTTTGATTCTTGTTTTACCGGTTCCCAGTGATACTTGACAAGTACCGCTTGTCCCTCTTGATTCACCCATTTGTAGGTATTTACACCGGAACCCTGCATTTGGCGGTAGTTGGCCGGAATCCCCCAGGGAGAATATACAAACGTGATCATGTGCGTAGCTTCTGGGCTTTGGGAAACGAAATCAAAGATTCGCTCCGGATCTTGGATATTGGTTACCGGATCTGGCTTGAAGGCGTGGATCAGATCAGGGAACTTCAGCGGATCACGGATGAAGAAGATTTTTAGGTTGTTGCCAACCAGATCCCAGTTGCCCTCTTCCGTATAAAATTTGACCGCGAATCCGCGTGGATCACGGAGGGTCTCGGGCGAATGAATCCCGTGAATTACCGTGGAGAAACGGACAAGCACAGGCGTCTGTTTTCCGGCTTCTTGGAATAGTTTTGCCCTGGTATACTTGGAGATTGGTTCGTCTCCTACTTTTCCGTATGCTTCAAAATAGCCATCGGCACCCGCTCCTCGGGCATGAACGACGCGTTCCGGAATTCGCTCCCGGTCAAAGTGGGTGATTTTCTCTAAAAAATGGTAATTCTCCAGTGTGATGGGGCCTCTATTGCCAACGGTTCGCACATTCTGGTTATCCGATATAGGATGTCCCTGCCGATTGGTGAGGGTATCGGTTGTCTCGCCTTCTCCAGTGCGGTTATCAAGCGAGCTGCCGACGTCTTCCACAGCGGTGCCGTATGTGTCATGGCTGGTGGGCTGGTCCATTTCATCTCCTCCTGCTTGTATGGTTTGATTCATGCCTATGATTACCAGTGAGGTTTAGGAGTATTCGTTTGTGGAATGTGGCGTACAATCCGCTTGTCACAATGCATCTGTATGCGCGCATCGATGGAGGAGATCTCCTCTTCTGCTGCTTCGTTAGCGGCAATGGCGGAGGAACTGCAGCCAGTGGTTTCGCGGTTCAAGGTATGACCCAAAAAGGATGGCTTGCAAAACCCAAAAAATTTATGTAGCCAGAAGACAGTTTCTTCTGTATAATGGGTACTTGTGTTCTACGGCCCCGGCTTTCTTGCAAGAAGAAAGTCAAACATCAAATAGAAAAGAGGTTCATCATTGCTACAACAACTGAAAATGACGTGGTTCTCCAATGTGCGGGGGGGATGTACTGGCAGGGATGACGGTCGCTTTGGCGCTGATCCCGGAGGCGATTGCCTTTTCCATCATCGCCGGTGTCGATCCTATGGTCGGTTTGTATGCCTCGTTCTGCATCGCTTGTGTGATCGCCATTACCGGCGGTCGACCGGGGATGATCTCGGCTGCTACGGGTGCCATGGCGCTGCTGATGGTTACACTGGTGAAGGAACACGGAGTCGAGTATTTGTTCGCCGCCACTGTTCTGACGGGGATCATCCAGTTAGTGATGGGGTATGCCAAGGTCGGCAGGTTTATCACCTTCATTCCTCATTCCGTCATGATCGGATTTGTGAATGCCTTGGCGATTCTGATTTTTATGGCGCAATTGCCTCATTTTGTCGGGGAGTCCTGGGTGATGTACGCGATCGTTGCCGGAACACTAGCGATTATTTACTTGCTTCCGCGCTTGATTAGAGCCGTTCCTTCGCCGCTGATTGCGATTATTGTGATGACCGCTCTGGCCATGTATTTCGGCTTGGAGGTAAGAACGGTGGGCGATATGGGTCAGATCACGCGTGAGCTGCCCGTCTTCCATTTGCCCATGGTACCGTTGACGTTTGAGACGCTGACAATTCTTTTCCCTTACGCCTTCGCGCTTGCTCTCGTGGGGATCCTGGAGTCGCTGTTGACGGCGACGATTGTAGATGAAATGACGGGAACGAAGAGCAACAAGAATACGGAAGTGAAAGGGCAAGGCATCGCCAATGTGGTAACAGGCTTCTTCGGCGGGATGGCCGGATGCGCGATGATCGGACAATCCGTCATCAATGTAAAATCCGGTGGCAGAGGCAGATTGTCGGCGCTGGTGGCTGGGGTCTTTCTCTTGTTTCTGATCATGGTCTTGGGAGACGTGGTGCAGCAGATTCCGATGGCTGCTCTGGTGGGTGTCATGATCATGGTATCGATCAGTACGTTTGATTGGCAGTCATTGAAAGAGCTGCGCAGAATTCCGCTGAGTGATTCCGTGGTGATGATCACCACCGTAGCGATCGTCGTGGTGACGCATGACTTGTCCAAAGGCGTCATCGCGGGAGTGGTGCTCAGTGCACTCGTCTTTGGCTGGAAGATTGCACGCCTGAAGACGTCGACCGTGACCAACCCCAGCGGGGCTAAAGTGTACACCGTTTCCGGGCAGCTGTTCTTTGGCACGATGAGCCATTTCGTGGAACAGTTTCAGTTCGATGAGGATCCGAAACACGTCATCATTGATTTTCGGCACTCGCATGTGTGGGATCAGTCCGCTGTGACGGCGATTGCCAAAGTGATCTTTATGTACCAGCAGCGGGACAAGCAGGTATCGATCGAAGGATTAAATGAAGAAAGCCAGCTATTGGTCGAAAAGATTGGCCTTTCTGCACCGTCGGGACATTAGTTGTGATAAAGAAAAGAAAGTCTTGATAGATTAGTGCCTATCAAGACTTTTTGTCATATCTGTTAGCTTTTAAAAAGGATGGCATACCTGTCGCCAAGGGAGTGCCTATGGTTGGATTGTGACAGGATCGTGGCTTGTTTGAGAAATTTCCGATATGGTATGGCATGATCATTCCCTTAACTCTTTTTCTGAAAAAGATATACGCTAAAAAGGTTGTTTCGACCTTTTGGAACCGCCAGCTAGCGGAGAACGGCAGCCGAGGCGATATGAAGACAGGTCAATCTCCCTCTTACTCGATCAAACTCATTTTATGAAAAATATTGTAAGATTGTTATAAAATATTGTATAGTGTAATAAATATTTCCTTATCGATCAAGGGGGTGTGATTTCCATAATGGACATACAACCAACGATTCGATCCGAGATAGAAAAACATCTCAAAGAAAAGGGCTTTACACTGAGCAAACTAAGTGAACGAACCGGAATCAATAACGGAAACTTGAGTGAAATCTTCAACAGCAATCCCCCACGTCCGATTACGGTTCGACAGTTAGATGCAATCACCGTAGCGATAGGCTATGAACCGGGCTGGTTGTACGATCTTTACCCTGAAGAATGTGCGATGCCAGAAAGAATCTCTCGACCGCGAGTCATTCCGTTCCTGATTCGTTGTTCGGAACTTGGCCGAACGGAATTGATTGAGAGAGTTGTTGCCGTGTTAATGGAGAATCCGAAAAACGTCTCGATCTTGTATGACGTAGCGGAACAGTTGTATAAGTCAGGCAGACGAAAGGAATCCGCGCTGTTCTATCGACTAGTGATCGACAACGAAAAGGACAACCATTCCGACCGATTCCTGATCAGTCAGTATCGTTTGTTTCGTGCTTCGCTGGGTACGGACGTTGAGGAAAACTGGAAGGCCGTGATCCGATTTGAGCCGTATCGAAATCGGTTATCGGAGGGGAACAGGTTGGATGGGCTTTTGCAGCTGGCTAATGTCTGCTTTGCACTCCACAGGTGGGAGGATGTCGAACGGTTTGCTGATGAATTGAGGGAGTTGGCAACTATCGTTTACCAAAACGAAATGCGCAAGAAAAAACGGAAGAAAGTAAGTGAACCTCTACAAACAGAGAGGCATTTGGTGGTATATTATGGACAAGGGTATCTTTTAAAATCAGTAGCATTAGAAAAACAGGGTCTGTATGAAAAGGCAAAGGAATATGTTTCAGGTTACTCAGACCTTAGCTGGTTTGAACTGCTTGACGAAGTTGGGCTGAAAGAAGTAGAAAAAATTTAGTCTTTGGGCCACTGCTAATACGTACAATCTCGACGTTCTTATGGGTAATACTGACGTTCTCCCCGATTATGTACGATTTTTAGTTAATCATCCGAACGAGTTACTGGCCAGCTTAATCATAATCGTCGAGTCAGCAGTCAAACATGGGTTTTCCATAGACAACATATTGGAACGATTCGCGACGGAGATCAGCCACTTTTCTGAACGGCAGAATTCTGTTGATCTAGACCGTTACTACCGCTTTCGGTATTGGCTGGCCAAATATCGACTGCAAAATGGTCAATACGTTACAGGTATTAATGATATTTTACATTGCCTCAGTTTATCTGCAAGAACGAATAATATTATTGGTTTTAAACAATCTGTAGCCTTATATGAGATCAACAGGCATTATGCAACAGATCAACAAAAACTTCAATTTTCTCTCGCCGGCTCTAAACCTGAGTTTGGTTGGTAGCGTTGCAGATAAACAGGTAATTAATCCAAGACGCAAAAATAATTATGAAAACGGTGTTGGTGGTTAAGCACTTTTTTGGGTGCTTTTTTCTTTGAAAATCCCTAATGATCTAGCATCGGAGTAAAAAATCTGGTCTAATCCTCCGAATCATTGGACAAATAAAAAAAGACAATAGAATGCCCGGAACGACTAAAAAGTTGTGAGCAAGGGCAATGAGAGCCTTTTTCTTCCTAGGACGAGAAGCTAATATACAATAATTTGCTGCCAAGGCTGAGTTGCGAGTTCGTGATGCTGCCCATGCAGTACACAAAGGGAAGACTTTATGTGTGGATTTCTCGTGTATTTTTTTACCTTAAATCCCATGAGTTACCAGGACAAACCCCAGTCCATGAAGTCAAATGAGCAGCATTTGGAAATTGACTCATATAATGGCGAGAAGAACCACTGCTGTTGATTTGTCTACCCCAGGTACGGATTGAAGGAGTTGTACCTCTTCTTTGTAAGGCTCCAAGTATTTGTCAATCTCTTCGTCAAGTTTCCGAATCGACTCCTCTAAAAACATAATGTGACTCCAAGACTGGCGGATCAGGAAGATCTGATGGTGTGTAAAAGTTCCAAACAGGGAGTCCGAAAGGGCTTTGACTTTCTGTCTCACCTTCCCCTTCACACAACCTAGGAGTTCATCTTTTCATGTTGGGATGTGGCTCAGAAAGGCATGGAGGTTTTGTTCACATGTCTATTTGACGACCATGACCGGGCAAGGGGAAAGCTGAACAACCTTATGGCTGACGCTCCCTAATACCAGTTCTTCCAATCTGCTTAAGCCGCGACTGCCGATCATGATCAGATCGACGGCTGCACGTCCGGCATATGCGGTGATTTCTTCGGCGGGATCACCCAGCCCTACTTCCAGTCTAAAAGGAATGCCATTCAGACGGAAGTCATGTTCAATCTGCCGGATTGCCTGATGGGCTTGTTCCGTCAGGAGCATACGGACGTCAAACCTCGCATCCAGCAGTTGCGTTTTGGTTGGCGCTTTACTGACGACATGCATCAGCGTAACAGTGGAACTCCCCATCTTGCTGGCCAGATTGATGGCAGCAGATGCGGCTTTTTGAGAGTGCCTAGATCCATCAGCGGCTACTAAAATGTGTTGAAACATCATCTATATTCCCCGTGTATTGTTCGTCAAATGCTTTACTGTTGGGTGAACCAAGCGGCAATCGATAACACGGCCAGTGCAATCGGGTTTCTGCTTTGCCGCTGAGCCTTTTGTAAGGAAGCGGATACATCCTGCTTGGTTTTCTCATTTGAGGTTTTCCATATCTGCATAGCCTGTCTACGGTATCTGGACTCAAAGATCATCTTGGTCACACTCCCTGTATTAGATATGAACCGAAATGAAAGCGCTTCCTCTTCTTGTTATTATAACTGATTGTGCGGCCCAGGGGAATCCATTGCTGTTCAAGATCGTTTGATAATCAGGTTTCTCAGTACGAATGATTCAACGGCATGAAGGAATCGCAAATCGCTTGCATGATGTTGCAGCAGTTGTTTCCAGCCAGGGGATTCCCGCCGTCTCGAGGAGGTAAGGTTGGCGTGCCTTCCTGTGCAGGTGAAACTGTCGCCCATTGGTTTACGTAATAAATAAGTAAGCACGCATTTTGCATGTAGCTTGATTCGGGATGTTCGTAAACAGAGGGAGAGGACCAAATATGCTGTCCACATTCCATAAAAAGCAATCGACAATCTACATCGTCCTGTTTGCTATATTGCTCGCAATCATTGTCGGACTTCTCATCCTGGAACCGCCACAAGACGGAGAAGGATGGGCAAATATCGCAGGCATCTCTCTAGCGGCCCTATTTTTTCTCGTTTTGGCTGTCAGGGAAAAACAGCGGGCCAGGCATACAGCCGAAACGGTCGTCGAGAAGTCGGAGAGGCACCTGCTCCAGGCAGACCGGCTGATTGTCAAAAAAACGGCAGGCTTCCTGCCGCAGTATTGGCTCTTTTATGCCAATGGCAAGTACCTGGCGCGCATTGCTGTGCAACGAGTGCCGTGGTATGCGTATCTGCTGCAATTGGTCCCTAACCTGACCGTACATCTCTGGCTGCCGCTGACCTATACGATACGGGACCATGATGATAAACCGATTGGCAGCTTTCGAAACAACGCGAGAATGAAGCTGGAAGTGGCGATCTTCGATGCAGAGGGACAGAAGATCGGGATTTACAAGCAGAATGATTGGAAGACGGTGCTCACCTTTCAGGGGGTATTGGAAGACGCTCAGGGGCGTCCGCTGTTGAAAGCCAAAAGCAGTGGGTTCACCGGGGACTTTTCCATTACTGACGAAGAGGGGAAACAGTGGGCTGTGTTTCGGTACGGATGGGTTCCGGTCGAACAGCAGCAGTTGTTCAAAGACTATAACAATCCCTATATTGAAATCGATGACGATCTGTCGGCCAATGAGCGGCTGATGCTGCTTGCAATGATCAGTACCTGGTTTGCGCGGAAATCAACAGCATGACAAGGCTATATTGGTATTCAAAAGAAAAGCGCGGAATGTGTCATTGAAGAGTACACGGCATGGTAATTAGCCAGTTACTCTATTTGTAGGACTTCATGATGAATTTGCAGCAAGGTTTTTTCGAACTGCTCATAAAACACAAGGGTATCTTGAATAAATGATTTTTGATATTGATCATTCATTCTGTCAACAGCCTTATTTAAATCAAAAAAATTGATCAATACCAGATATCCTTCCATCGAAAGAAGGTATTCGTCAAAAAAAGGGCGAGGAATCTTGCGATAGTCTTCTAAGATATTGGAATTCTGTACGGGAGAAATAGAGTTGATTGTAACGAAATGTTTTTCTTTACTTGCCGGAAAGTAAATAAAGTTCACCTTCACTAACAGGCTACTATCCTCTGATTTGTAATATGCTTCGTATCTTGCCGGAAATTCAACACTATGATCAATGATATCAGCTCCCCTTTCATCAAGATTATTTTCTGGAAACGAAGCTGTAATAACTGCAAGGTGTTCAGGAGAGATTTTTTCAAAATGGCTCGGGTCAAATTTTTCCTTAAAAGTAGAAAACGTCTTTTTGAAATCATCATAAGCAAGAATGCGGGATTCAGTGACAGTTTCATTTGCACATCCTGTAATCCATAACATTACTACTATAAATAACAGCATCTTACTTTTCATGCTCGCCATTCACCCCATGTGTGAAGAGAAGAGTCATGCGACTCTTCTCTAACCAACTAAATTTTATTCCTGCCATGCTTCACTGAACACATCCATATGGTCTGCCACAAACACAGTCGCATCAATAGGCTTGTCAACATAAGTTCTGTTACTTGGATCTGCAGTATTATAATAATAAACTCTTACCGTACCATCCGTCGTACGACCTTTGTACCAAAAGCGGATGAAACCTGTTTTTCCGGGATCTACCTCCATATCTCCCTTGGCACCAACCGCTTCATTTGTTGCCCGGGTTGTTTTATGCTCAACACCAACAGTAGAATTAAGTTCGGCAAGAATTCCAGCCTTAATTTCTCCTGTGAACTCTAAACTCCCACTCCACTCAGAGCCCTGGGATTCAGATCTTGTAACAGTAACTGTCATATTATATGGCTTTGAGTTTCGTGTGTTGTCGTGTTCGAAGGTAATGATTTCCCTGAACTTTTTGACAGTAACATACCCATCGGGGTCATAACTATGGAAGATTGGGCCAACTATAACGTCTCTTGGTTTTACAATATCATCAAGCTCGGATTCGGGTATACCATTTTGTGTCGTTTCGGTTGCTGGGGCAACAGTCACTTTTGTTTGGGGTTGCTCCGGTTGAGGGGCAGCACTTACAATTGCAGGAACTACTAGTAAAAACGTGAGAATACATAAACCTGCTTTCTTCCTCATAAAAATTCACTCCTTAATGTTTGGCTTTTTAAGGAATAGTCTAGAGGTTACTCATATACTAACTGGCAGGTTAATTTTTATCAATGTTATCCATCATAACCTTTTTAAGTAAAATTCCGGTTTCAAGTTCTATTAAAAGGAGAATAAACAATCTACTTAAAATAAAATTGCCATGATTCTAACACGACATAATTTTCCCAAAATACAGGAATCTTATTGCCGAAGAAGGCCTCCATTTTATCCGTCCAGATATCTAGTTTCCTAATAACAATAAACGTTACTACTCTTCCTGCAGAAATAAAATAGGAGGACGCAGGGCGCATTCTTTACTCAAAAACTATGATTGACCGTTCTTGGATAAAAGAGGGAAAGTATTGCTTCTCTACGCGTAAGTATAGTACTGCAATTAATTCCAGTTTGATACCAAAAAGAGGGAACCAGAAAGTGAGGTGCAAAAATGAACATGAGCCGTCAGACAAACAAAGAGTACCAGCCGGGAGAGATGTTGTTCCAGATGATCCTGGGGAGCTGGATCGCCCAAGCGATTCATGTCGCTGCCAAGCTGGGAATCGCCGATCTTGTGAAAGAGGGTCCGCAGTCCTGTGAATACCTTGCATCCGAAAGCGACTGTCACGCGCCGACACTATATCGCCTCCTGCGGGCACTCTCCAGTGTCGGCATTTTTGAGGAAAAGGGAGAAGGAGTGTATGGGCCATCGGAGATGAGCAGGTTGTTGGAGAGCGACTCTCCTGGTTCACTCCGAAATAGTGCGATCATGTACGGAGAAGAATGGCATCGCCGCGCATGGAGTCACCTATTGTACAGCGTTCAGACCGGAGAGCCGGCGTTTACGCATCTGCATCAGATGAACTTTTTTGATTACTTGGCGAAAAACGAAGAGGCGACACAGGTTTTCAGCGCAGCGATGACAAGTATCTCCGAAACGATGAATCCGCTCATTGCCCAGAACTATGATTTTGCCGATTGCCGGCTGCTGGTCGACGTTGGCGGGGGGCATGGTTCCCTGATGGCTGCGATTCTACAGGCTCATCCCCATCTGAGAGGAATCGTTTACGACCAACCCTTGGTCGCTGATGGAGCGAAACGCTTCCTGCAGTCAGCAGGATTGGACGATCGGTGTGACGTTCAGCCAGGCAGTTTTTTTGAGTCGATCCCAGCTGGTGCTGATACCTATCTGTTAAAGTTTGTCATCCACGACTGGCCGGATGAATCCGCGCTGACGATTTTGTCCAACTGCCGCAAGGCCATGTCAGCAGGGGCAAACCTATTGTTGGTGGAGCAAGTCCTGCTTCCCGATAGCGAATCGACACAGGCGAAGTGGACCGACCTGGAGATGCTGGTGATGGTAGGCGGGAAAGAACGAACCGAGCAGGAGTTCCGGTCGTTGCTGTCGACAGCCGGTTTTGTATGCAGGCAGTTGATCCCGATCTCTGGTGGTGTTGCGATCATCCAGGCCACGGCTGTATAGTCAGGGAGCTCTAGGAACGTACTGCTTTGCCAGTCATCACTTGTACCGGACAGCCGATTTCTAAGGTCGAGTTTGATACCGGACACTGGTCAATTCGGACATCATCCCTTACAATAGAGATAGAACAACGCCGATTCTTTAATAAAACAAAATCTCATCCGACACCTGCCTTACATACGAAACAGTCACCAACGTTGAAGAGGAAGAGGACGATTTCCCATTTCCACTCGTCGAGTCAGTGTGTGAATCAGCTTGCCCGAGGGGTTCCTTTTAACGGACCCTTTTTTTCGTGTCAAGGAAGCAGAGATGCTGCGACAAACAAGTCATGCGCATCGATGTCACAGCAGATGTCATGGCCCATAGGTGGCTTGGCAATACAGCTCTGCCGCCGTCTCAGATTCAGCAATGACCGAGTTTTCCCTATTTTCTAAAAAGTGAGAGGTCAGGAGCAGGATGAGATGCAACAACATACCAACAGGATGAAAGGGTGGTTGTCCAGGCTATGAATCACAAAGAGATCTGGAAATGGATTTTTGAGATAGCGCCGGATCATTTTCTGCTCTCCGTCGCAAAGGTAAAAGGGTTAAACCTGCGAATCCCGGGGGTAAGTGATGTTCAACACATTAAAAAAGAGCAGCTTCGGGCATTTCGCCCCAGAATCATCAACGGACTCTTAAAAAACGACAAACTCTTTTACATCTGTCAGCATTTTGATGAGATTCCTTTTGACGATGAGTTGATCGAGAAGATATCTCAGATACGGGAACGAGATAGCGATAACTTGTATGCGGAGATACAATCTGATGATACCGCCATCGATTTGCCGTCCGTCTTGATGGTTCTGCTCAGCAGTTCTGAACCAGACGACCATACAAAAGCGGCAGCGTTATTTGAAAAGGTAAAAGAAAAAGGCGAATTGGATGCACATGCCCAGAAAATAAAACAATCCGAACAAAAAGAAAAAGAAAACAGAGAAGAGCAGCCTGAACCAGAGAGAAAAGCGGAGACAGCGGAATACGAGAAACAGTATAGACAGGAAAAGAAGAGATCAGAGATCCTTCAGCAGAAGCTGGATGAGTGCAAAGAAGAACGAGAACGAGAACGCCGTGAATGGAAAGAGGCGAAGCAGGCGTATGAAGCTGAAACACAAACGATAAAGCGGGAACTCCACCGAAAGGAACAAGAGGTTGCCAGACAGGAGGCAGCCATCGCCAAACTGGAACAAGACAAAGAGCAGCTGCGGACAAGCCTCCAGCAAGCGCAGGCGAGGATCAAAGAGTTGGAGCAGAGCAAGCAGTCACTGCAGTCGCGTATCGATCAAGAGAAACAGGCTGCCGAGGAGATGAAGAAACAGCTGGAGTTGATCAAGATCATCCACGGCATCGAGGGGACAGACGATATCAAGATAAAGGTGCTTCTGTTTGGCAATCCACGCAACAGACGGGTATTTTCCATCCCCAAGTATGCGGTCCGGGTGGTTGAGTCGAGTGAGATTGATCAGTTTCTGGAGTCTGAACCTCAAGCAAAAGCAGACGAGGTATGGGTGCTGACCTACCGGGTCCCCAGGGAACAGCAAGTTCGGTTGCAGCAAATCTACCAATCCAAAGTCGTAGAGTTCGCTGATTTTCACAAGTTAAAAACCTACATGGAGGGAAAGTAAGCGATGTTTAATAAAATGTGGGAAATCGACCTGTTAGGTGTGTTGGCGGATGATGAGACGGTGCAGCAGCAGTTGGGCCGACCAAAGGCTGTATTTGTGAACCGGTTGGGCTACGTGCAGTTTTATATCAGGCTGATTACCAATAAGCCGGCTTCGTTTCCGCGTGTCGACCTGTTTACCTGCTATTCGACCGATTTGGAGAAGTACGGCTTTGATGACGATTTAAAGAAGACAAACGAAGAGCGCGAAGAAGACCTGAAGGACTTTTTGCAGGAAAGCTTGCTGATCCTGCAGCCCTATCGGAAGATATCCAGCAACGATGACCATTTCCTGGCCAAAAATGTTCGGCTGATTCCAAAACGGGAAAGCTTCCGGGAGACGGATACCTTCATTCCGATCCCGGTGTTTAGCCCGGAGGTACATAATATCGACTATGATGAACTTTTGCTGAGACTGATGAAAGGGAAGTATCTCGGCCGTATCGAGAACATCTCACATGATCAAGACGATACGCCAACGATCATCTTGTGGCGGGAAGAAAAGAGCAGATACAAAATGCTAGGCGAATTCGTCGACCACAGCTACGCTCACGGCGGCTTCAGCATGGTGACGGAGAACGGCCTAAAAGAACGAGACTTTACAGATGAGTGGCTGGATGCCTCCTATCTCGACGACGCTTCAGCCAATACGCTGATGTTTGTCAACACGGAGACATACTTGACGATGGAACAGGCATTGCGGGAGACAGATCCGATCCAGACGTCCAGCATCCAGGAACAAGCGCCGGTTCCAGAGGAGAAACCAGCCGCGCCTCTCGCACAGATTCAGGTGGAGGAGGAGTCCGACCCTGTAGTCGAAGAGGAGAAAAAATCAGATGAAGAGCTGTTTATGGAACACTTTATCCAGGTGACCAAGGAAATGGGCTTGTCCTATCGGGAAAAGGACTTGTACAACTTCCACACCGCGATGAAGTCGGGGTATTTGACGATATTGGCTGGGATGAGCGGCACAGGCAAATCGCGACTGGTGCAAGCATACGGCAAAGCACTCGGTCTTGACCAGCAGTTGGTGATCATCCCGGTCAGCCCTTCCTGGACGGACGATTCCGATCTGATCGGTTATGTGGATACGATGAACATGTTGTATCGGCCAGGCAACACCGGTTTGATCAACGTCCTGCACGAAGCGCAGAAAAACAGCAACAATCTGTACATCGTCTGCTTCGACGAGATGAATCTGGCCCGGGTGGAACACTATTTCGCCAAGTTCTTGTCGGTACTGGAGATGGAGCCTGGCCGGCGCAAACTAAAGCTGTACGATGAGAACACGCTGCTCTATAACTCGTCCCAGGTGGAGCAGGAGATCAACATCGGCAACAATGTGATTTTTGTGGGGACGGTCAACCTGGATGAGTCTACCTATCACTTCTCCGACAAGGTGTTGGACCGTGCCAACGTGATCAAGCTGGAGGTTCAAGATTTCGAGGCCCTGCGTCACGTCTCGCAGAAGGATGCCAAAGACAAGGCGAAAACGGAGAAAAAGCAGCCAACGTACTACAATTACGAGCAGTATAATCAGTTCCGCAATCCCGATGGCGCATTTACCTTAACGCCGGAAGAAACTGCGCTGCTGTGGGAACTGCATCAGACATTGCAACAGGTGAACAAAAACCTGGGCGTAGGCCCCCGCGTGGCGCGGCATATCGACCATTACCTGAAAAACCTGCCGCCAAGTCCCCATCTCGACCGGGCTGCCGCCTTTGATCTGCAGTTGGTTCAGCGGGTCTTTACCAAGCTGCGAGGGCCGGAAGGGCTGCTCAAAGAGTTGATCGGCACGATTGATTCCAATGATGAGTGGAAGAACAGCCGTTTGTTGACGATTTTAGACAACTACAGCACGGTGTCCCAGTTTGTGGAGACCAAGAGCGTACTGACTCAAAAAGCGAAAGAGTTGAAGGTGAATGGATACACAGTATAATGAGCGGTCGTTTCGGCTGGTGTTCTATACCGGACACCTGCGCATAGAACGTGAAGTGACTCGCTTTTATCCGAGCGAAGAAGCGTTTTACGAAAACATCGACAAGCCATCCCTTTCCTTGATCGAGCATATGTCGATCTCCATCCGGTTTGAGTCTGATGATCCGACTGCCCGACTCTATATGTACGGTCTGGATACGGTAGAGGGCAAAATGGTGGAAGAAGACGAGAACTTTGAGGCGTACCTCAGCCCGTCCAGTGAGGAACTCAGCTTGTTTACGCATGATTCGTACCCGTTGATCCCAGGGGTCTACCAGATCCGGGTCCATGTCGGGGAGCAGATCTACTATGCGCCGTTTGTGATCCATGCAAAAGGAATTACCAATGAACAGCTGACTATCATGCGGCAGGAACTGGAGGAAACGATTCGCGGGCTGGCCCTGGACCTGATCCGCAAGCGGTTTGCCCAGGGGATGAGACTGCAAAACATGATACCGCCTGAACTGCTGTATCAGTTCATGGTATTGAAAAAGCACTACGAACCGGTCATGGCAGCCTTAAACGATCTGTACACGCGGATCAACTTTCGCAACCGAAAGGAATACAAGCTGGACAGAGAGGACCGTGCCGGCGAGACGGACGATGTGACAATCCGTCACATGATGCGCTATCCAGGCAAGCCGGGGTATCGGATGGTGCCGTACCGCAGGATGGATTACGACCTGCCGGAGAACCGCTGGGTGAAGCAGATGATCCGCGACTTGATCGTGCGCATCAACGAGTTCGAGCAGTCGATAGAACATTACCGAAGCTTTGTTGCAGAGGAGATCTCCGGATTGCAGCCTTTTGCGGCCTATCAGGATTCGACGCGAAACACAATCCAGGAGAAACAAAAGGTGCTTGAACTGCTGGATGATTTCGAAGAGTTTGTCCGGAAGGTGCGGGCAAGTCTCAATCTGATGACGACGGCTCATTGGTACGAGGAAATCGCCGATCAGGGGTATGCTTCCCACGTGTCGCACGTATTGATCTCCGATTCGCGGTACCGGGCGTTGTATCAGATGTATCGCGATTTTAGACAAGAGGAACTGACGGTTGACTTTGATCCGTACATGTCTTATCAGTGGAAGCGCTCTGATATTCTCTATGAGATGTGGGGGTTTACCACGCTGTTGAAACTGCTGATCCGCGAGTTGGGCTTCACTCCCACCGGCGGCTGGCTGTTTTCGCAAGGTTTTACCGGCGATAAGTGGCTAATCCCGCACTTGCCGGAGGACGCCCAGGTGCGGCTGCAATCGGGCGACCTCTCACTCACCGTAACCTACAACAGTGTGATTCCACTCACCAGCGACGAGACTGACTTTGAGCGGAATCCGCTGTATATGACCGACACGCACAACCGGCCAGATACCCGGATCAACTTTTACCTGGATGGGATCTATGCGGGAACGCTGTTGATTGATTACAAGTACCGGCCGCGGAACAACTTTTGGGACCAGATCAAGGTGCGCACGATCTACCGCAGCCGGGAGATGAACCAATTGATTGCCTACGGCAGCAACAGCCGATCCAAGTTTATTTATGGCGATCAGAGCGGCAGCGATTACTTCGGCATTGTCCCCGTGTACGAAGCATGGGCGATCTATCCCGTCAAAGATGAGATGAAGAGTGAGAATCAAAAGTTGGACGACTTTAGTTTGCGTTTTATCACGATGTCCCCAGGGCTTGACAATACGCATGTGGTGGAAGCCCTGCGAGATGCGATCGAGGGGATTCGAGAGAGGATGGCCCGCTTTCATCGGGTGTAGTACCAAAAGTGCACTGTCAGAGTAGGCAGTGTGCTTTTTAATGGATAAGATAAACAGTCGATCTGGATAGGTGCACAAGATTTCGGACGTACCCGGATAAAGCAAACCTGTATTCCTCTTTCGTCCACTACAATGTTTGCAAGAAAGCTCGGAGTATCGCCCAATTCGGTATTATGGTAACATGGAGAAAAAAGGTATATATGCCCTTGCTATCTAATGAGATAAAGAAATACCTTTTGAGCGGAGGAACGTATCGATGAGATCTCGTCCAGATCAGAAGAGGGAGAAAGCCGGAGTTAGAAACGCGCGTACCAACCCGGTCCCCCGCTTGTCTGCTGCTCATGAACAGACAACCGCTCTACAGCTGCAACGTGCGCTGGCCAATCCCCAGGCGATGACGGCCGACCAGATTATCCAGATGCAGCAGATGCTCGGAAATCGCGCTGTGGAGCAACTGCTTAGCTCCCATGCACAGTCTGTACAGCCAGTGGCTGCACAACCAATGATTTCGCAACCATTGGAGCAGAGTGGTGCAGTCGGAAGGGACACGCAAGCGGCAGCAGAGCCGGTTGTGCAAACAAAAGCAAACCGTACCGGGATGCCGGATCAGTTGAAGGAGGGCTTGGAGTCCTTGTCCGGAATGGACTTGTCCGATGTCCGTGTCCATTACAACTCTGACAAGCCGGCGCAGGTGCAGGCGCTCGCCTACGCCCAGGGCAGCGAGATTCACCTCGCGCCGGGGCAGGAGCGACATCTGCCTCATGAGGGCTGGCACGTGGTACAGCAGCGGCAGGGACGGGTGCGTCCTACGATGCAGCTGGGGGGAGTATCGATTAACGATGACCGGTCACTGGAGGGCGAAGCAGATCGGATGGGGAGTAAGGCGGCCAGTTTGCAGCGAACGGCCTCACCGACGGCGGACAGCACCGCTCAGCGCAAAGAAGTGCCAGAGAGCGGGAAGTCTGCCGCTGTGCGACAGCACGCAGTAGAGACTACTGGCAGTGTCGTTCAGCGGAAAGCGAAAGTGATCGTGGACGAGGGCGGCTTAAAAGTAGAAAGGGACGGCGACTACAAGTACGTGGAGAAGGACAACTATGGCTTGAAAAAAGGGAATGTGTACCGGCACATGTCTCCCAAAGATGTCCGTCTGTCCGTGCCGCGACGGTTTTATCAGAAAAATTATGCCGAGAGGCCGGTATTTAAAAAGGCGCAGGAAGAGATTGTCACCTTGCAGAACCAACTGTCCGGCTGGGAGTACTACACGGAGCACCTCGGCGCCCAGTTTATGGGGAGTGCAGAGGGGAATAAGAAGCTGACCCGCGGCGAATACGACTCGATTATGCTGGCCGCAGAGCAGCAGGGCAGCAAGATTACCAAGCAAATGATTGCTGAGGAAATGCAGGCGTTGTCGGAGCTTTATATGTACAAGTATTTGTCTAAACGTCCACTGGACAACCCCGAATTCATTGAGGCATTACAGAGCAAATCGCAGCTGACGCTTGACGCCTTTTCTATCGGTCCATTCATGCAAGAGGAGATTATGCAGACCGCTGGCAAGCTGGGGATGGACCCAAATGTTGTTTTACGCATGCTGATGGACTATTTGGATCCCAATAAAGTGCAAGAGGCGATGGCTCGGATAGCCATCGGGGCGAAAAAAGCCTTTGTCGATGGGGAGTGGATCGGACCTACCACGAAAACCGGTGAACCGAATCGCACGTACTATACGCCAGAGCAGCCGAGACCGTACGACCCGGAATCGCCAGCCTATGATCCGGGTTCATCCCGGACGACGACATCGCGCCAAACCAGTCTGATGGATTATATGCAATAGCAGCGGCGCTGATTGAAGCCGTCGAGAACCATCCCGATCCCGTTTCACAGGAAGAAGTGGGCCGGGATGCTTCTTTTTGTTGCGGGACGGCCGGGGTGAGAGAGTATAGTGGGCAGGCTCATGGATACTTGTGTACCGAAACAGAACCAACTATGATTAGCTATGTAGATGACAGGTAGCTAGTATGACAGCTAGCTAGTAGATTATAGGCAGCCAGTAGATGGCAGTTAGCTATGAAGATACAGACAGAGAGAAAAAATGGGGAGTCAAGGAGAGTCTGACGATGAAGGGTCTGAAAAAGAGAATCAACAAGCTGCTGTCATGGACTGTGTGCATGGTGGCGGCTAGAGCAGATGTGGCCAGTCTGCTGCTTGTGTTTGCCGTAAAAATGTGGCTGTTCTATCGACTGGTCGGAATGGGAGTGTCGGCCTCGGCGTTTATCATCTCGCTATTGGCGGTAGCCAGCCTGCTCCTCTGCGGCAACCTGCTACCCGCTGCCTGGCGGTTTCCGTTTTTGATCATCGCGGATGGCGGATTAAGTCTGGTTTTATTTGTGGATACGCTGTACCACAGCTACTTCCACGACGTCACCTCGGTCAGTCTGCTGCGTCAGATCGGTCAGGTCGGAGACATTGGGGATAGTATCGTCAGCCTGACCAATTGGACCTGCGCTGTGTACTTTCTGGATATTCCCCTGCTGATTGTCGTCTACCGCTGGAAGATGAAGCGGGTGATCCTGACGTATCAGACCAGAGTGACAAAAACGGCACGCCGCATAGCTGCCTTGTCCATACCTGCGTTGTTGGTGGTAGGGACCACGGTCCACGTGGAGCGAACCGTGGCTCAAGTGCCCGGGTTTCTCGATGCACGCTATTCCAACAAAGCCTTGCTGCAAGCGCTTGGCATTTACCATTACCACCTGTATGATATGTATCAATACAGCAAACTTTCGCTTGGCGGCAAGGAAGCCTCCAGTTCCGAGCTGGAGGAGGTACGCCAGTGGTTCTGGGAGCACAACAGCAAACTGCCGCCGGGGCCATTGTTTGGCAGGGCAAAGGGGCAAAACGTGATTGTCGTCCAAGAAGAATCGCTACAGGCGTTTGTCGTCGATCTAAAGGTGAACGGACAGGAAGTGACGCCGCATCTGAATCAACTGATGCGGGAAGGGCTTGCTTTTCCCCATTACTACGACCAGACTCACCATGGGCGTACATCAGATGGGGAATTCAATTCACTTGTCTCGCTCTACCCGTCCTCTATCGCCGGCAGCATCTACTTTAACTTTGCCGAAAACGAGTTCGACTCCATGCCCAAGGTACTGAAACAGCACGGGTATGCGACCGTATCGGCTCACGCCTATACCGGAGCGTTCTGGAATCGGGCCGTGATGCATCGCAACCTAGGATTTGAGCAGTCCTTTTTTATGGAAGATCTCAAGCCCGGCGAGTCGTTCGGCTGGGGGCTGACCGACGAAGCGTTTTTTGAGCAGATGAATGAAAAGATGGAGGCGCTGCCGAAGCCGTTCTTCGCTTTTTTGATTTCGCTCTCCAATCATCATCCGTTCGAAGTGCCGCCCGAGTATAAGCAGCTGGACCTGGGCGAGCTGGAAGGCACCTTTATGGGCAATTATCTGCACTCCTCCCATTACGCCGATCAGGCGCTGGGACACTTGATTCGTCTGCTCAAACAGAACGGGTTGTACGACTCCTCCATCCTGGTCGTGTACGGCGATCACGACGCGGGCGTGCCGGAAGAGGAACTGCGCAAGATCGGAATTGTTCCCAAGTACGAGCGGCAATACGACAAGGTTCCGATGGTGATCTACAGCTCCGCGCTGGCTGACTTGAATGGGACGGTTCAGGAACAGGTGTCCGGTCATTTGGATTTGACACCCACCCTGTTGTATTTGCTGGGGATACCGCAGGAAGGCCACTACTTTATGGGTCAGCGATTGTTTGACTTCCCGGACGATCAACGGCTGGTTGTGTTCCGCGACGGCTCGTACGTGACCCAGACGTCTGCGTTTATCACGCGTGACGGCTTGTTTGAGAGCGGCAAGTATTATGAGCGAGACAGCGGCGAACCGCTTACCGTTGAGGCGGCGAAGGAACGGTTTTTGACAGCGCAGGAACGGTTGAAGCTGTCTGATCTGATGCTGGAAGGAGATTTGTTCTCTGTTTTGCAGCGGATGTCGGATGAACGAAGATAGAGAGTTTCTCAACGTCGTCAAACATGGCGTGATATTATTCAGGAGGGATGAGGGATGGAGCATCTTTGGTTGTACGTGGTCATGTCGATCGTGCTGATTTTGACACCAGGTGTCGATACGGCGTTGGTGACCAGGAGTACGATCGCCTATGGAAAAAAGGGAGGAGCCGCTACCGCGCTGGGAATAACGACCGGCGTGATCGTGCATACGCTTTTTGCGGCTTTCGGATTGTCAGCGATACTGGCCCAGTCAGCGTTTCTCTATGAGGTGGTGAAGTATATTGGTGCCGCCTATTTGATCTATCTGGGGATCTCTTCTCTCTGGTTTGCCAGGAAGAAACAGACGTCGTCGACAGGTGCAGAACAGCAGGAGCGAACCTATCACGGCTCCTCCTGTTTCAACCAAGGGCTTTTGACCAATGTGCTCAATCCCAAAGTGGCCCTGTTTTTCCTCACCTTCCTGCCGCAGTTTGTGCAGCCAGGAGGCAATACCCTGCTCCAATTTACGCTGTTAGGGGTTACCTATGCCGTCCTAGCGATCATCTGGCTGTTTGTCTACATCTATCTGATCGATTTGATCCGCGGCTGGCTTCAGCGGCCCTCCACCCAGCGGGCCCTCGAAGGGATTACCGGGGTGGCGCTGCTTCTGTTTGGATTAAAACTGGCTTTTGATAGGCGATGATGCTCAGGCACCCCTGATGGTTACGGTCAGGGGTGTTTCTTTTATCCGGATCAGGCATCCTCATCCTCGCAAAAGATATATGACAATCATTGTCGTATTCATCTGTTACAATATGTGCAGGTGAAGAACCCGTTGATCGAAGAGGGGGAACAACACGTGCGTGGAGACCGACTGCTTTCTATTTTATTGCTGCTGCAAGCACATGGCAGCATGACAACGCGTCAATTGGCTGAGGCCTTGGAGGTATCGCAACGAACCATCCTGCGTGACATGGACGGGCTCAGTGCGGCCGGTGTACCCGTTTTCGCCAGGCGCGGCTCCCAAGGAGGCTGGCAGTTGTCCGAAGGCTATCGGACCAATCTGACCGGGCTGAAAAAGGAAGAGCTTCTCTCCCTGCTGTTGGCCGACTCAACCCGTATCCTGGACGATTTGGGCATGAGCAAATCGTTTGAGACTGCTTCTCTGAAGCTGTTGGCGTCCCTCCCTCCTTGGTTTCGCAGGGATGCGGAGTACGCACGCCAACGGATTCATATCGATGGGGCGGGATGGTACCAATCGCCAGAGTCTTTCCCGCATCTCCCGACGATTCAGGAAGCCGTATGGGAAGAACGGATGCTGTGGATGCAGTATCAAAAAGGGGATCAGGTGCTGGAGCGTACAGTCGCCCCACTCGGATTGGTGGCCAAAGGAAGTACGTGGTATTTGGTCGCGGAGCGGGATGGCGGTTATCGCTCGTATCGTGTCTCTCGCGTCCAGCAAGCTCGTCTGTTGGAAGAACCGGTGATTCGCCCAGAATCGTTTGATCTGGCTGCCTACTGGGAGCAATCGGTGTCGGACTTTAAAGCCAACCTCCCTCAGTATCATGTCCTCTTGAACACAAACGCTGGCACACTGCGGCGAATCTGCCGTGAACGTTATTCGCAGCTGGGGGGAACAAAAACAACGGACGACGACCGGGTGATCGCGACCGTAGATTTTGAAACGATGGATTGGGCCTGCGAGATGCTGCTTCGTTTTGGCTCGCGGGTGGAGGTACTGGAGCCACAGGAACTTCGCCTGCAAATCGCAGAGCAGGCACGGGCGATCATGAGGCTGTATGAATCGGGTTGAGTCAGGTGGAGCTCTCCCGCCATAAAAAAAAGCAGCGATTCCGTCTCTAAGATCGTCAACACGAGTAGGAGTGATCAGAGATGGGGGGATAATCGATGCGGGTTGGCAAATGGCTGATTGCTGCCGTCGTATTAGCAGGTATCGCTTTAGGTTGGCTGTTCGCAGCCGACACGATGTCCGCCCGATACCAGGCGATCCGTTTTTTGGATCATCTGACAAGCGGGCAGTTTGAACGAGCGTTTGATTATGTCTATTACTATAACCGTGCTTACGATGAAGAGGTGACGATTTCCGAGGAAGAGGCGAGGAAAATCTGGGTTGACCGGGTAAAACGTCTCAAGGAGCAGGGGACGTATGTGAAGGCTTACCAGGACCTTCGTGTCTGGCAGGATGATGGATGGGTCAATGGGAGGGCTGTATTGAGCGTTGTGGAGAATGGCGGGGAGCAGAGATACGAGGTGTATGTGGCTTTTAACAAAGAACAGGGTCAGTGGAAGGTAAGCAATCTGCAGCCGCTGTTGCCGGAGCCGGATGATAGGAACCAGTGGCAATCGGCACTGAAGGGATATGTAGGTGATCCTCCAGTGATATCTGCTCCGTTTGCCAAAGTGCCCGTGATGGAACTTCAGACGGCTCGTCCGCCCGACGATTGGCAGAAGGTGAAGAGTGTCCCATTTGGTGCAGCAGATGGTCAGCCGGCGGTGCTCCTGCCATGATTGATCTGGACCGCGAAGGCAGCGAAGATTTGGTCGCTGTATTTTCGGGGGCTCATCTTCACCGGGAGAACGTGTTTCTCTATCGCTGGCATGCTGGACAACTGGAGTGCGTCAGCCTGGCCGCAGCGGGGGATGGCGATTATGCCGTGCTGCGTCAGGATTCCGACGGTTGGCTAATCGAGATAGGGGAACTGTCGCCGGGGGAGTCGGGTGGCGGACGTCTGTATCGCTATGACAGAGGAACGCTGCTTGATGCTGACTCCACCTGGTCCCGCCCCGAACCGTCAACGTAATGCTGGAAGACCCTCTGCTCTTGGAATAACAACGGGTTTACATCGTATTCCGTCTGGAGAGGTTGATCATCTCCAAAACGTTGAGCGGCTTATTGCTCTGTTCATGAAACAGTTGGCCCTGCTGCACATGGTCGATATACAAAACACCGTTCAGATGATCGATCTCATGCTGCATGCAGACGGCCAGGTCGTCCTCACCCTCGTAAAAGACTTCGTCACCCGAGCGGGTTAACGTCTTTACCTTTACATAGCGGGCACGCTTCACGTAGCCGTACACGCCTGGAATCGACAGGCAGGCCTCGGGCCCCGTCTGTTCACCTGCCGTTTTTACAATCTCCGGGTTGATCAATTCAATCAATCCCTCACCACAGTCCATCACCACGATCCGTTTGGCGATGCCAACTTGCGGGGCAGCTAGTCCTGCACGGTTGGGTGTGGCATATAGCGTTTCGCCCATGTCGTCAAGCAGTTTTAGCACATTGGGCGTTATCTTGGGGACGGGCTTGCACACGGCCCGCAAAACAGGATCTCCAATCTTTCGAATTGAGCGTTCAGCCATTGTGGATTCACCTTTCCTTCTTTATTTGCAGTAACGCTTCCTCAAGCAAATCGACCCAATGGGTCACCGGCGGCAGCAGACCAGATCTGATAGATGGCAAGTGGCGGCGGCTCATCTGAATGGGCCAGTTTGCGCCATATCCCTTGTGTGAGGTAGGGACGGGCAAGGTCTTCGGGAAGATAGGTTTTGCCCAATCCGCGATGTACCAACTCGATCAGCAGAGCGTACTGATCGACAACCACTTTTTTATCAAAAGTCTCTGCTGCCTGCTCGAACCAGCTGTCGAACTCGTATCCCCAGCTGTTGTAGAGAAAAGGGGCATCGTCCGGCAGGGAGACATGCTGCACCAAGACCAACTTTTTACGATCCAATATGACATATTCGATTCCCTGCTCTTCTGGTTCCACGTAGACAAACCCCAGGTCAACCAACCCTTTTTTCACCCAGTCCAGAACATCAATGGAATGACCCGTCTTGCATTCTACGCTTGTCGATTCTGCTGTCAGCAAGGGCTGGAGGCAGTCCACTACCATCGGCCAGACCGAATGGGTGGCGCCAAACGTATAACGAGTGTGTCGGTTGGCTGCGGCGGCGATTTCCCTGCTCTTGTCCCATAACCGCTCACTCTCCGCCAACAGGGGATAGATGCTGCGCCCGGCTTCTGTCAGTTCAACGGAACGCTTGGTGCGGGCAAACAATGTAATCCCTAGTTCTTTTTCCAGCGTTTGAATGCGAGAAGTCACGGTAGATTGGGTGACACGCATTACATCTGCCGTTTTGGTGAAGCTTTGTGTTTCCGCTACCAGCAAAAAGGTACGGATCGATTCCGGATTCATGCTGCCTCCTTGTCATTTGTTTTTTCGATAACTGTAATAGATTTATTGAGTTTTTCAATTTATTGTACTCCATTTATACTGGAGATGTGAAGTAGGGAGGGAAAAGGGATGAGAGCGGAATATTTGGACATTCTGTCTGTACCAAGTATCAGTTCGTCGGAGGAGTACCGGGACGAGATGAGGCGATGTGCGGATCTGTTGCACGCCCTGCTGCAGGAGATCGGGCTGGAGCGGGTGCAGTGTCTGGAGACGAAAGGGTATCCGGTCGTGTACGGAGAATGGCTGCATCAGCCGGGTCAGCCGGTCATTCTGCTCTACGGCCATTACGATGTGCAGCCGCCCGGCGATCCTGGCGCGTGGGAGAGCCCGCCGTTTACGCCGACGATTCGCAACGAGCGCTTGTACGGCAGGGGAGCTGTTGACAATAAAGGGCAGTTGTTTATTCAGTTGGAAGCGGTTCGCACCCTGCTGGAACAGAGGGGATCGTTGCCGTTTAACGTAAAAGTGTTGATCGAGGGAGAAGAAGAGATCGGCAGTCCCAGCCTGCCTGGTTTTTTGGAGCGTCATCAGGCACTACTCGCCTGTGATGCCGTAGTCATCTCCGACACAGCGATGCTGGGCAGCGGGCTGCCGTCCGTTTGTCATGCGCTGCGCGGCTTGCTGCACATCGAGCTGGAAGTGGTGGGGCCGGCTCAGGACCTGCACTCCGGCAGCTTCTACGGTGGTGCTGTGGTCAATCCGCTGCAGGTCGCAGCCGAGCTGATCACGGGGATGAAAGACAAGCAGGGGAGGATCCGGATTGACGGGTTTTACGATCATGTCCGCATGTCAGCAGAAGATCGACGGTTGATCCAGGAGATTCCCTTTGACGAGGCGGCTATCGCAGAGAGGATCGGGGTACCGTCTTTTGGCGGAGAAGCAGACTACAGTCATCTCGAAAAGGTATGGCTGCGTCCTACACTAGAGGTAAACGGCATGGAGGGCGGTTCCGCAAATACGATCATTCCCCATAAAGCGAGGACGTTTCTCTCCTGCCGCCTGGCACCAGGCCAAGATCCGTACGACATCCAGCAAAAAATCGAACGGCATCTGGAGGTTCATCAACCTGCTGGTGTCCGCATCCAGTCATCTTTTAGCGGCCATGCCTATCCGTATCTGCTCGCTGCTGACCATCCGCTGGTGACTGCGGCACTCGCATCGTTGGAAGAGGTATATCAGCGCAAAGCATACCCGATACGTGCGGGAGGCACAATTCCAGTAGTGGAGTGGCTGAGCAGGATCTATGACGTACCGGTCGTCATGCTTGGATTCGGTCTGCCCGATTCCGGCGTACACGGACCAAACGAACAGATGCCGTTGGCGCAGTTTGCAAAAGGGGTAGAAACCTTGGTCAACTACTACCTGAGAATCGGAAGGGAGGGGAAACAGTGGTTGTCTGGAACGAACTGGCACAAGGGATGAGATGTATACGATGCGGCAATCAGTACAGCTTGCAGCTGTATCCGGAGGGGTGTCTATCCTGTCGGCAGGAGGGGGCGCCAGCCAGCTTGACTGTTCGCTACCGGCAGATCTCCAGGCATGCCCGTGATCGCCTCCCGTTTAGCGATTACCCAGACGGTGGAGCAAGCGATACACCGCTCGTCCAACTGCCGGAGTTGGCCGAGCGGTATGGCATCGGCAAAGTATGGCTGAAGCAGGAGGGGAACAATCCGACCGGCTCTCATAAGGACCGGATGAGTCCGCTGGTCATCGCCCATGCCCTCAGCGAACAGAAGCACAGGCTGGTGATCGCGTCCAGCGGCAATGCCGGCGTATCCTTGGCCTACTATGCCCATCAGGTGGGCCTGTCGTGCACTGTGATTATGGCCGGAGACATATCGTCGCAGGTGCGTCATGCGCTGACGAAGTGGGGAGCTGTATTGGTCAAAACCGAGGATTCCGCATCGCGCTGGGAAAAGATGAAGCAACTGGTCTATGAGGAAGGTTACTACCCAGCGACGAACTTCGCGGTTCCTCCTGTCGGCAGCAATCCATTTGGCGTGCAGGGGTACAAGACCGTTGCCTACGAACTGGCTGCTTCTGCTCCCGATTATGTGCTGGTTCCTACAGCTAGAGGTGATTTGCTCTGGGGAATCTATGAAGGATTCTGCGAGCTGCTGGCGATTGGGCAAATCGAGAAGATGCCCAAGCTGATCGCAGTCGAACCATTTCCTCGACTCACTCGCGTGTTTGCCGGGGAGCCGTACACTGCTCAGTTTACCGGGAATACATCCTTGCATTCGATTGCCGGTGGCACGGTGACGTATCAAGCGGCAGCTGCTGTGGACAGATCCGGTGGGACAGCAATTGCGGTGTCGGATCAACAGGCGATCCATGCTCAGGAGGAGGCAAGGTCATGGGGGATACCGCTGGAGCGTTCGGCAGCGTCCGTGATCGCTGCTTTAGACAGGTTGGCCTCGATCGTGAGCTTGACAGAGGAGGATACGGTTGTTCTGGTAGGCACCTCTCGAGGAGAATGGATTTTATAGTCTGGGCTCTTGATTTTTCAAGGGCTCTTTTTTTTCTTTTTGACACTTTTTGACAGGTTGGGGACCACATAAATACACCTTGTCCGACTTTGGTTATTAAACCATTGAAGTGTAAGGGGATGAATATAATCGTCCCCCACAAACATAAAAGGAGTGAGGCGATGTTTACCATAAGGTACCAACCCAACATCCCAGACCATGAATTGAGTCAAATCACTTTAGCTGATTTTGAAGGTGAATACGGGAATGTTCTCTACGGACAATTTGAGATAAATGTCAACGGAAAAACCTATGGTTTGTATGACCCAGATGCTCCAACCCCAATCCTAGAGTTCTTTGAGGAAGAAATCATAGCCTCGTTCGGACTATTAAACGAGGTTGTCATTTCTATGCAACATCACAAATACATTGCCTTAAATACGATCGATGCTCATTTTGCATGGTTTGAATTTATTGCAGAAGGTGAAGACCTTACCGTATATCATGTACAAGTAGAAGAGGATAACATCAGTTCTTTCATTGTAACGGAACCTCTGAATTGTATATCAATATGCTACTGGCAGGAAACGATCACGAAACAGGAGTTTATCGATGAAGTTTTAGACAAAACAGATGAGTTCATTCGTCACATCGAAAAGGTTAATCCTGCGTTGCTCAGGAGTAAAAGTATTCAAGGGCTTCTTGAAAGATGTGGAAAATCCAAGTTGTTAAGGTAGGCGCAGTAGATGATTTTTTTGAACAAACTCGTATGATTACCCGTTCCCCAGTACAGGCAGCTCGGCGGTGGCTGGTTTGACACCATGTGAAGAGGCAGACAGGCTCGTGATGTCGGCTCCCTGCAACACAGCCCGCTCATGGGCCAACAGCCACTCCTTCCGCCAGATCCCCCACGCATAACCAGTGAGACTGCCGTTGCTGCCAATCACCCGGTGGCAGGGAACGAGAATGCCCAGTTGGTTTCTTCCATTGGCATGACCTGCCGCCCGTACAGCTTGTGCACGGTCAAGCAAACGGGCAAGTTCCCGGTAACTCACCGTCTCTCCAAAGGGAATCGAGCAAAGCTGCTCCCAGACCTGTTGTTGAAACGCGGTTCCCTGTGCAGAGAGGGGAACGGTAAATGACAATCTGTTTCCGGAAAAATACTCATTAAGCTCAGAAATGCATTGTTCTATCACCGGAGGTAGGCAAGTCTTTTCTCTCTCCACAGGGACCTGCTCTACAAAACGAACAACCGTGATGGCCTCTGTGGTGCCGTTTATCTCGATCCACCCAATAGGCGATTGGTAAAATGCAGCAATCATTATGACCGAACCATCCTTTCCGTTTCTGGCTCGCGATAGCGGAGTCGGTATTCCGTCGGGGTGCAGCTGGTCTCCCGGTGAAATACCGAGGAGAAGTGGGCGCTGCTGTGGAAGCCAACTTGCTGGGCAATCTCCGTTATCGTTGTATCCGTTGTTGTCAACAGTTGCTTGGCAGCCTCGATCCTGGTCTTGCGCAGATATTGTCCCGGTGACATCTTCATTACGCGCGTAAAACAACGCTGCAGGTAAAACGGACTGACGAACAGCCGCTGTGACATATCTGCCAGCGTAAGCGTTTCGTGATAACAGTCTGTGATCAAACCGACCAGCTTTTTGGCCAACTCTTCTTCAGGAGAGCGCCAGTCCAACTCTTCCGGTCGGCAGCGTTTGCACGGACGGAGCCCCGATTGTCGCGCTTCGTCCGGGTGGTAAAAGATCCTGACGTGATCCCGCTTTGGGGTCCGCGATCGGCAAGATGGTCGGCAAAACACGCCGGTGGTAACCAAACCATAATAAAACTGCCCGTCGTAAGCAGGATCGCAGCTTGCAATCGCCCTCCACATCCAATCATTCATGCAGCATCTCCTCCTGCCTCCAGTATAGCCCCTGTGAAGCCAGGACGTAACCGGTAGAAAATATGAGAGCAACAATCGGAAAATGAAGCACAGACTGAGAAAGAGCTTGACGCAACACTATATATTGATCTAATCTGGTTATATTAAAACTACATATTGTGGGAATAGGTACCTTGAAGCGTGCTTCAGGGTTTAATAGGGAAGTTCGGTGTAACTCCGACGCGGTCCCGCCACTGTGACAGAGGAGTCATAACAAATACGCCACTGGAGACGTCCGGGAAGGCTGTTATGATGATGAGACTGGAGCCAGGAGACCTGCCTATTCTGACAACACTGTGATGTACCTACGGGAGATAGGGAGGTGTTACAAACGTCAGTTTCGCACGCTGGGGTATTTTTGCCTTTTCCTATTTGGTAAAAATACCCTTTTCATTTTGCGCCTACATTTTTGTGCCTACATGACAGGAGGTAGCTGCCTTGTACATTGTCTACGATTCCAAGACGGGAAATGTAAGACGCTTTGTCCAGAAACTTACGATGAAATCAGCGCAGATAGACGAGGCTCTCACACTGGAAAAACCATTTGTGCTGGTTACCTATACGACCGGATATGGCGAAGTGCCGATGAATGTTTTGCAGTTTTTGAGGCGCAACCACCGGCATCTCCAGGGTGTGGCCGCTTCTGGAAATAAAAACTGGGGACAGAACTACGCCAGGAGCGCCGATGTGATTTCACAGCTGTATCGCGTTCCTATCCTGTGCAAATTTGAATTGAGCGGCACCGCGCACGATGTGCGTACCTTTCAAGAGAGGGTGAACCAACTTGCGGCATATTGAGTTAAATCATGAGATCGTGTACCGCCGGGAAGATGGATTTTTTGATTTGGACAAAGACAGAGAGGCGGTTCGCGTATACGAAGCGGAAATCAGCTCATCACAGGTCAGCTTCGACAGCGTGGCAGAAAGAATCGCCTATATGGTGGACAACCATTACTACTATGACGTGTTGAGCCAGTATAGCGTAGATCAGATCGAAGAAATCTACCGCATGGTCAATGATTATGAGTTTACGTTTTCCTCTTACATGGCCATCTCCAAATTCTATCGCGACTATGCGGTCACGAGCAACGATAAGAAGCAGTATCTGGAGACGTATGTGGACCGGATCATCATCGTCGCGCTCTATCTGGCACAGGGAGAAGTCAAAAAAGCAGCCAACTATACCGCAGCGATGATCGAGCAGCGCTACCAGCCGGCGACACCGACGTTTTTAAACGCCGGCAAGGCGAGACGTGGCGAAATGGTGTCGTGCTATCTGCTGGAGCTGGACGATTCGCTCAACAGCATCACCTACAATCTGTCAACCGCCATGCAGTTGTCCAAGCTGGGCGGCGGGATTGCGTTGAACCTCAGCAAGTTAAGGGCGAGAGGAGAAGAGATCAAAGGGATCGCCAATGCATCAAGCGGCGTGATGCCGGTGGCCAAGATTCTGGAAGATTCGTTTTCCTATGTGAATCAACTGGGTCAGCGCAAAGGAGCAGGAGCGGTCTATATCAATATCTTTCACTGGGATGCCAATGAACTGTTGGACAGCAAGAAGATTAATGCGGACGAAAAGTCGCGCTTGCAGTCGCTCTCGATCGGCCTGATCTGTCCCGCCATCTTTTTTGAACTGGCTGAGAGAGATGAAGACCTGTATGTGTTTGCTCCCTATTCCGTCTATCAGGCATACGGACGGCACTTTGACGATATGGACCTGGATCAGATGTATCACGAATTGCTCCAGCATCCAGATGTAAAAAAGAAGCGGCTGATGAGCGCCCGCGAAATGCTGGTGAAGATCGCGATGATTCAATTGGAGAGCGGCTATCCCTACCTGATCTTTCTCTCCAATGCCAATCGACAGCACCCCTTAAAAGGGGTGGGCCGGATCAAAATGTCCAATCTGTGTACGGAGATTTTTCAATTACAGGAGACGTCCACGATCAACGACTACGGCGTAGAGGACATCATCCGCCGGGATATTAGCTGCAACCTGGGCTCGTTAAACATTGCCAATGTGATGGAAACGGGGCTGATCCGCGAATCGGTCCACACCGGCATGGAGATGCTCACGGCCGTATCGGACATGACCAGTGTTAGCAATGCGCCGGGGGTGCAGAAAGCCAACGCTGAGCTGCACTCGGTCGGACTTGGAGCGATGAATCTGCACGGCTATCTGGCCAAGAACGGCATCCCGTTTGAAAGTGAAGAGGCGAAAGATTTTGCCAACACCTTTTTTATGATGGTCAACTTCTACAGTCTGGAAAAGTCGATGCTGATCGCCAAAGAGCGGCAGACGATGTTTGCCGGTTTTGAACGATCCGATTATGCGACAGGAGTGTACTTTGCGAAATACCTTGCACAGGAGTATGCTCCGCGAACGAAGAAGGTGGGCGCTTTATTCGAGGGGATCTCGATTCCTGCACGAGCGGATTGGCAGCGGCTGAAAGAGGAGATTCAAACCTACGGCCTCTACCATGCCTATCGATTGGCGTGCGCGCCAACCGCTTCCATCTCCTATATCCAGAATGCCACTTCTTCGGTCATGCCGATCGTGGAGCAGATTGAAACCAGAACGTACGGAAATGCCACCACGTACTATCCGGCTCCATTCTTGGCGAAGGAGAATGTCCTGCTCTACAAATCAGCCTACAACATGGACATGTTCAAGCTGATTGATCTGATTGCGGTGATCCAGCAGCACATCGATCAAGGGATTTCCACCATCTTGTACGTCAACAGCGACATTTCTACGAGAGAGTTGGCCAGATACTATATTTATGCCAATCGACAGGGGCTAAAAAGTCTGTACTATACGCGAACGAACAAAAGGGGAATAGAGGAGTGCATCGCGTGCGCGGTGTAGAAGGGAGGGGTGCAAGACATGCGGGCTGTCAACTGGAACAAACCGGAAGATGAGTACTCCCGAATGTTCTGGAATCAAAGCATTCAGCAGTTCTGGACAGAGGAAGAGTTCCCGGTCTCATCTGACAAAAACACATGGATCGAATTGTCGGATGCCGAGCGGGATGTATTCAAAAAGGTGTTGGGTGGACTAACCCTGCTGGACACGAAGCAAGGAGGAGAGGGGATGCCCTTGATCCTGCTTCATGTCGACAACTTGCAGGCAAAATCGGTGCTGGCTTTCATGAGTGCGATGGAGGAAATCCACGCTAAGTCGTACAGCCATATCTTTACTACGCTTTGCACCGCCGCAGAAATTGACGAGCTCTTTTCCTGGGTCGACCAGCACCCTCTATTAACTGCAAAAGCGGATCTGATTACAGGCTGTTACCGGAAGCTGTTCAAGCCTGATGCGAGCGGCAAAGAGATCTACATGGCGATGGCGGCAAGTGTGCTCTTGGAATCATTTCTGTTTTACAGCGGCTTCTTCTACCCGCTGTATTTGAGCGGTCAAGGAAAAATGACGGCCAGCGGGGAGATCATCAATCTGATCTTGCGGGACGAAAGCATTCACGGCGTGTTTGTCGGCTTGCTGGCCCAGGAGGTTTTCGCTGGATTAGCGGAGCAAGCGCAGCGAGAGGTCCTTGCCGAGCTGTACGATTTGCTGGAGCGGCTATACACGATAGAAAAGCAGTATACGGCGGAAATCTACGAGCTTGTTGGCTTGCAGGATGAGGTGGTCAAGTTTATCCGCTACAATGCCAATAAAGCCCTGATGAACCTTGGGCTGGAGCCGCATTTTGAGCATCAAAAAATCAACCCGATCGTAGAGAACGGGTTGAAGACAGATACGAAAAACCACGATTTCTTTAGTCTCAAAGGCAACTCCTATCATCGGGCGACCCGTGTCGAAATGCTGCGAGATGAAGATTTTTTGTTTGATCGGTAGGAGAAATAATGTGGAGACATAGGTGAGGGGGAAGGGGAGAAGCCCCTTTCCCCACTCCGTCCACATTGTTGATAGCTAACCAGCACTCAGAGAAAAGGTTCACTCCGTTGAGTGGGTTGGCAAACACGTCGATTCGACCCGCCCTTATTGGGCAAAGGCACGCAGCATCCATACGTGCTTCTCCAGCTCCGCTTTCAGGTCAAGCAACAGGTCCTCTGTCGTATGATCATTCAGGCTCTCCGCCACTTCCGCACCCAGGCTGGCTTCATCGATCAGCAGGGAAAAGTCGTCAATCAAGGCCTGGACCATCTCTGCTGCTGTCTCATTGCCGGCTGCTTCCCGGATGCTGGCTAGTTCAAGTGCTTCCCGCAGAGTCGCGGTTGGTTTTTCTCCGATCGCCAGGACCCGCTCCGCCAGCTCGTCGATGTGGCGGGCCGCTTCCCCGTAAAACTCCTCGAACTTAGCATGCAGCGTAAAGAACTGCGGTCCTTTCACATTCCAATGGAAGTTGTGCAGCTTGAAATGCAAGACGGTCCAGTTCGCTACCTGTTTATTGAGCATCACTACGATTTCATTCATCTGGTTATCGCTCCCTTATTTATAATAATTATTATATAGAAATAAATATAAAGTAAATCTTGCTGCATGTCAACATAAAAAAAGAAGCTCCAAAATGGAGCGGTCCATCAACCCGATGTGTCACCATACCATCGGTTTATACAGCTTTGCGCAGCGGTTGCAGCAGATAAGCGAGCCAACATCCCCCACTGACAACCCCTGCTGTTAAAAAACAAGTGGTGGAATGAGCCCAGTCAGCGAGAAAACCGGCAGCAAACATAAAAAATGGGGAGAGCATGCGAAAGAAGGTCCCTGTCATGCCTGTAATCCTGCCGATCAACTCTTTTGGTGTGCTTTCCTGACGGAATGACCAGATGAGGATAGACATAACCGTCGTCGAAAGTCCGTACCCAAAAAGGGAAACAGCCTCCAACACAAGCGATGAAGCAGGGCATGCCATCGCGAAAAACACCAACGTCGTACCCAATATGGATAATCCAAACAGCTTGCCTGTGCCCAGCTCTCGTCTCCATTTTCCGACGGCAAGACTTCCTGCCAAACCGCCTGCTCCCATGATGGAGAGCAGAACGGCTACATCTGTATGGGATAACTGCAGCGTGTCTTTTAAGTGAAAGATGAGCACAGAGCTAAACAGCCCGCACGTCCCGTTCATGACCATGTAAAAAAGAGTCATATGCCATAGAATCACATTGCTGCGAAGATTTCGCCAGCCCTGTTTTAGATCAAGCCATACGGACTGTGATGGTGCTGGTGGAGCCCCTTTATCCGGTATGGGTAAGGCATGCGATAAGATGAGCGCCAGGCCAAACATGGCGATAGAGAAGAGAAGGCCATCTGGCATGGTAGCGAGAAATAGAATCAGACTTCCGATGATCGGGCCAAGGATGGTGATCGACGTACTCAGGAAAGAGAAGGAAGCATTTGCCGCTGTCAGTTCTTCCTTGGGCAGGATGATTCTCATCATGCTGACTCGCAGATTTTCAAAGCAGTAGTTCCACAGGGACAAGAAAAAAACAATCATCACAAACATCGATGGACTTGCTTTTCCCAACTTGATCGAGATAAACAGAATCAGCAGCAGGAGGATTTGGCTCCATAACGATAGGCGCTGCAAGTGCCGCTTGTTGACGCGATCGACCATTACCCCGACCCAGAGTCCTGCCAATAAGAGGGGCAGCATTTCCATCGCTCGCATGGCAGCCATCGCTATCGAGGAGCGCGTCAGTTCGTACAGAAGGAGCGGCAGAAGAAAAGTGTTGACCGTTCCCCCAAACAGAACCATGGCCGTCATGATGAAGAGAGCAAAAAAGCTGCTGTTTTTCCAAAGGGCTATGTTTGAAACGTTCATTCATGTGATGCCTCCCGAAACAAAAGATAATCGCGATTCAATTGGAGTATAAAACAGCAAAACCATAAGTACTAATTTGCATTTGTTATGTTTCTATTACTATTTTTTATATAATGATTACAGCAACGGACGATCTTTCGTTGGGGAGGTGAGTGGTTCCTCATGTTTGTGCTGAAAATCGGTGGCAGTCTGCTGACTCATAAGGACAGATACTGTACTCCGAACCATGACGTTTTGGATGCCTACGCCAGAACGCTATCCGAGCATTGGCCAACTTTCCGCGGACGTCTCGTGTTGGTTGTAGGCGGGGGTTCTTACGGCAATCAAGTTCCCGTACGATATGCTCTGACCGATGCAACGGAGCCTTGGCAGTCGATCAACGTGATGACGATGACGACGAAGATGTTCGAGTGGCTGACGATCATAGCGGATACCTTGAGAAAACACGGCGTCCCCGGCTATCCCTTCCAATCAAGCAGTTGGATCACGACTAACGATGGGGTTCCTGCGACCGTCTCCACACAGCCGATCCTGCACGCCTTGGAGTTGGGACTGCTGCCAGTACTGTCCGGGGATTTGGTCTTTGATGCTGCGAAGTCGTTTGTCATTTTTTCTAGTGATCAGATCCCGGAACTACTGGTGGATTCTCTGCCGATTCGCCGTGTAGCCATGTTGACGGATGTGCCTGGCATCAAGAGTGGCCATCAACCAGATGAAATCGTGCCGCTCGTAACGGGAGCAAACAAGAGAGATGTTTTGCAGCTGACGGGAGCTTCCACTCATCCCGACGTTACCGGTGGCATGAGGAACAAGTTGACGGCAGCCTTGCGTCTTGCAGAATGCGGAGTAGAGAGTGTCATCTGCGACGGCACAAACCCGCAAGTGATGATGTCCGCTTTGGTAGATGACCCACCTCCAGGCACTCTGATTCGGTTTGACAGAGAGTTGGACTCGCCAGAAGAAGGAGGGGACAGCCGGTGAACTTGTATGCCTTGTCGATCTTTACGTCTGTCGCCTCCAAAGGCAGTTATACCAGAGCGGCCGAAGAATTGAACCTGACGCAACCTGCCATCTCTGCCCAGATCAAAAAACTGGAGCAGGAAGTAGGCTTACGTCTGTTCACGCCCCATGGCCGGGGAATTCAACTGACAGAAGCAGGCAGGTTTTTATTCCAATCGGCTCGTCGACTCTTCGCCTATGAAAAAGAGATGGAATACCAGTTAGCCAAATGGAAGAGCGGTCAGATCGGCAGTCTGCGGATCGCCGCGTCCAATCTTCCGGCAAACCGGCTCGTCCCGCTGTTGATGGGAACATGTAAGCAGCGGTTTCCGGAAGTCGAAGTGAAACTGCACAGCACAAACTCTACGAACGCGATAGAACTACTGCAGGATTTTCAGGTGGACGTTGCCATAACGGGTGGGGAGTCCCGGGGATCAAGGACGGATCAGTGGTGTTTGTATCGTGAAGAACTTTGGTTCATCGTACACGCCAATCATCCCAAGTCCAATCAGATCGTTTCTTTGCAAGAGCTGCTGCAGGAGCCATTTGTGGTGCGGGAAAAAGGAAGCACGACCCGAGAAGCCTTGGCTTCGTTGTGCCGTCTCCACCAACTGCCATTTCCCGACATCGGTATGGAATTCAGTGGAACCAACGAAGGCATACAGGCTGTGCTGTCCGGTTACGGAGCGATGCTGGCGCCGTCACTGATGGTGCAGGACGAGATCGCCCGCAAACGGCTTGGGCGGGTTTGGATAGAGGGTGTCGATGTCCAGGTTCCCATCTACTTGCACGTCCGAAAAGGGGAGGAGATGTCCCCTGTCGTGCAACAATTTACTCACTTTTGTTTGAATGAAGATATCGCCAAGCTTGTTGCCCCCTCCCGCTAATCGGGATTCAGGACTGTGACTGCTTTCCAAAAGAACACATCAGGTACAAAGTTTGACATGGATATCGATTCGGTTTACCTGCATAATGAAAACCAAGATCACGAGCAGGGTGATAACGATGAGAGAAGAGTTGGCTCAGGAATATCGAAGAGGAATCCAACTGCTGAAACAAATCACGGAACCGCTGTCGTACGATACTCACCTATACGCCTCGGGGCCTGTGGTGCAGGGGGGAGAGCAAGCATTCTCACTGCCTGATCCATGCCCGATTGTGGAAAAGTCGCTAGCTACGGGCGTTTCCTTCCTGGTTCAGGACAAGCAGAATCATACGCTCTGTTCAGACTGTTCCCGGCAGGCAGAGTGCCCGATCACGACAGCTGTCTTTTCACCAGTGTTCTCCCAAACCCGCTCCAACCTGGTGCTGGTGGCGGTACCTGGCGAGACAGACGGATCGAGCTGGTTTCGTAATCATCTGCAGGAAGTGGCAGAATATAACTACGTGCTGTGCGATCTGCTCTCCGACGCGTTGGGGATGACGCGCGTAAGCCGGGAGCTCCAACTGCTGAAAAAAGAAATCAGCGCGCTGCTCTCGCTCTCCAGAGAGGCTGTTCTGGTGCTCAATCCGGACGGTGTGATCCTGGAGGCAAACCAACCGATGTGTCATGTACTCGGAAAGTCCCGACTCCAACTGCTCGATAGGGAGATCACAGAATTGATTCCCAAAAAGGATTGGCATCGTGTCAGGCAGCGAAAAGACCTGGACAATACCTTGATCACCCCCCTGCCTGACTGGCAAAAAAAGGACTGTGTCTGGAAAGTACGGGTCAAGTCGGTGTATGACTCAGGAAAGCTATCTACCATTTTGCTGTTGGTACATGAGGAAAAAGCACCCACCAAACGAAACCCGCAGCTGCCGCATCGGGCGATGTACCGGTTTGATGACGTCAAAGGGACAAGCTCTGCGATCAGGTCGGTAAAAGAAATGGCCAAACGCATTGCGCCCAGTGAGACGACGATCATGATCCGCGGCGAGAGCGGTACGGGCAAAGAAGTGTTTGCCCAGGCGATTCACGACGCCAGTCGGCGCAGGGAAGGTCCGTTTGTGGCGATCAACTGTGCGGCCATCCCGGAATCTTTGTTGGAGAGTGAACTGTTCGGCTACGAAGAGGGGGCCTTTACCGGTGCGCGCGGCAGCGGGAAGGCAGGTCGCTTTGAACTGGCCCATGGCGGGACGCTCTTTCTAGACGAGATTGGTGACATGTCCCTGCATCTGCAAGCCAAACTCCTGCGGGTTGTACAGGATCGCAAGGTGGAGCGAATCGGCGGCACACAGGCGATTGAAGTGGACGTACGGCTCATCGCTGCCACACACCGCAACTTAGAAAAGATGGTCGCCGAGGAGACGTTTCGAGAAGACCTGTACTATCGGTTAAACGTAATCCCCCTGACGATCCCGCCGCTGCGTGAACGGAAGGACGATATCCCGATCCTGGTGGAGTATTTCATGAAGAAAATCTCAGAGGATCTCATCCGTACACCGAAGCGTCTGTCCACGCAGGTCATGGAGCGGCTGTTGCACTATGATTGGCCTGGCAACATCCGTGAATTGGAAAACGTGGTTGAACACTTCGTGCAACTAGAGATTGGAGATTTGATTACGCTTCACAGTCTCCCTCAACAGCTGCGCAGTGCCAACACGGATACGTCAACTGCGGCCAAACCGCGAGCTTCTAGACGGGGCAGCGAAGCACAGGAAAAAGAAGCGATCGTGCGTCTGCTGGATCAGTATGGCCGGGACACGGAGGGAAAGCGAACCGTGGCAGAAAAGCTGCATATGAGTCTGCCTACCTTGTATCGCCGGATGAAGAAGTGGCGAATCAAGTGAGCCAGCTTATTTTTATCACACGATAAATTGATAAAAAAGGAGAAAGATTGAGAAAAAAATAATAAATAAGCGATAATCTCTCTGTTTCTCTAAAAATAAACCCTCTTATTTGAGAATCGAGCTGATAAAAAAATCGCAGAATCTGGAGGGAAAGAGGAAAAGGCTGCGTTTGTAAAGGGATTGCAGCCTTTTTATCATGTTGGCACAAAAGTTGCTTATACTGTCTGTCTATCAGAAAGGGGTACGATCATGGTCTGGACGATACGGAAAAGGGACATCCCCTTTTTCGCCATGGGAGCCCAGTTTCTGGGTTCTGGCGGCGGAGGAGATCCGTTTACCATGCAGCATTTGGCCCAGTCGGTGATGAGCGATACGCAGGAGATTGTGATCCGCTCCTTTCAAGAGCTTTCGATGGAAGAACGGGTCGTAGCGATCGGGACGATGGGCTCATCTGCTGTCTGCGATGAAAAGATGTCGACCGGTGATGAGGGCCTGGATGTGCTTCAGCGGTACGAAGAGGTGACGGGTCAGACCGTCGATCTGATCGTGACGGAAAATATCGGCGGGGCTAATGCCTTGATCCCTTTTATCGTGGCCGCTCAACGAAACCTGTCGATCTTGGATGGCGACGGGATGGGGAGGACCTTCCCCGAGATCCACATGACCTCTTTTCATGTGATGGGGGTACAGGGTGCTCCGCTTGTGATGGTCAATCAACACCGTCGCTTTCACGTCTTGGAGGACGAAGATACGCTGCGTTTGTCCGAACAGGCCAGACAGCAGGTACAGGCGATGGGAGGGATCGTGTACACGGCATGCTACGGGATGGCCGGCAGAGAAGCGAGAACAGCCACGATTCCCAATACGATGCAGCTGATCTATGAGTTGGGCCGATTGTTCTACAACCGGCAGGACCTTGCCAGCTGTCTGGAGCAGATGCACGTCTGCCTGGCCAATTCTGTCTACGGTACGCCCCGTCGCTTGATCCAGGGCAAGATCCACTCGATCAGGAGATGGTTTGTCAACGGTTCAATTGAGGGAAGGTTCGAGATTCTTGGTACGGAGCAATGGGATGGTCAAATCATTGAAATCCACTTTGGCAACGAATATCTTGCAGCCAAGCGAGGAGATCAGTACCTCTGTCTGACACCGGACCTGCTGCTCGTCCTCGACGAAGAAAACCTCTCTCCCTGCCTGGTCGACAAGCTCCAGGAAGGACTGCCGGTGAGCGTGTTTGCCATTCCCGCCCCCAATCTGCTGCGCACTCGGGACATGCTGCAGCATGTTGGCCCGCGTGCCATGGGTATTCCCGCCGACTATATGCCGACTGAACTGCTGGCGATGGAGGCGAATGGCGAATGAAACTAGGGATCGATGTAGGCGGAACCAATACCGACGCCGTGATCATCTCCAATGAAGGACGGTTGATCGGCGAGGCGAAACAAGCGACGACATTTGACATCCTGACCGGGATTCGCCGTGCTGCCGGTGGGGTGATCCGGGAGGTCTCCCTTGACCCTCGACACATCCAGGGGATCTTTGTCGGAACCACACATGTGCTCAATGCCTTGTACTACGGAAAAGGTCTTACCGACACCGCCCTGATCCGCATCTGCCCCCATCCATCCAAGATGAGAGCGGGAGAGGGATGGCCTGAGATCCTCAAGAGGCGAATCAAGCTGACAGAACAGGTTGCCGGTGGGTATGAACTGGACGGGTCCAGGCAAAAAGAGATTGACTTTTTTGAAAAACGGCAAGCTTTGATTACGCGTCTGGCGGAGAGCGGCTGCCGCGCAGTGGCGATTGTCGGCACCTTTTCACCGCTCTACCAGCAGGAAGAACAGATGCTCGCGGCCATCATCCAGGAGGCTCTGCCCGATCTATCAATCAGTTTGTCTCACCAGATCGGCAGTATGGGCTACCTGGAGCGGGAAAATGCGACGTTGTTGAATGCGATGCTCTCCAACGTGATGCAAAGCGCGATCAACGGATTGTCCGGGATGTTTGAGGAACTGGGCTTTCACTGTCCTTATTGGTTCGTACAAAACGACGGTTCCCTGATGTCCCTGGAGATGGCGGCTTCATTCCCGATTCTGACGATCGGTTCGGGGGTGGCTAACAGCTTGCGAGGAGCATCCTACCTGACCGGTCTGCGGGATTGCGTAGTGGTCGATATGGGAGGCAGTACTACTGAAGTCGGGCTTGTCACCGGCGGGGAGCCACAAGAGCTGACGCGGGATGTAAACGTGATGGGAATTCGGATGAACGTCCGTCTGCCCAAAGCCACCTCACTGCCGTTTGGCGGAGAAAGCCGGATCGTTTTTGTGGAGGGGCAACCGACGTTTGAAGCGATGCTGAGTCACCGGCAACAGCAAGAACAGCAGATCGATGAGCGTGGATGCACCCTGACCGATGTATTTCTGCAGTTGAATCCACTGGCATTTGGCTATCGCTACGAGCGGGATCCTGCCGCAGAACAACTCTCTCGTCGGGAGACGGAGCAGGTGGTCAAGCACGCGACTGATCAGCTGCGGCAGACGATCGACCGGGTGCAGCCGGCCAAAGAGAAACTGCCTGTCGTGCTCGTCGGCGGTGGCAGCCCGCTGCTCGTTGACAGACTATTCAACAAATACGGGGAGACGATTCACCCCGCCGGCTTTCAGATCAGCAATGCCGTGGGTGCGTGCATGGCCCCGGTCAGCTCGCAAATCGACCGCATCTATTGGCTGAACAATCGGAGCAAGGAAGCGGTGCTGGACGTAGTAAAGCAGGAAGTAATCGAGGAAGTGGAACGAAGCGGCGGGATCAAAGAGACGATCCGGCTGGTGCAGGTGGAAGAGATTCCGTTTGACTACTATAAGGGCGAAGTGATCCGTTTTCGCCTGAAAGCTGTTGGGCAGCTGCGTTTGTAACGTCAGACTGCCTGCCATAGGGAGGCATAACCGTGCGAAAGATTGAGAAACAGCATGTAGAACACATCGCGTTGGGAGCTGCCGTGCTGGGCACAGGTGGCGGAGGCGATCCGCATGTCGGGATGTTGATGGCGATGGCGGCCATCGAACAGTATGGACCGATTCGCGTCCTGTCGCCGGAGGAAGTACCAGATGAGGCGTGGGTTGTCTCAGCCGGCATGATGGGAGCCCCTACCGTCATGATCGAAAAGATTCCCAGTGGGCGGGAGGTCGTCGGGGCGTTTGAGGCATTGCAGGCCCACAGCGGCAAAACGATTTCTGCGATCTATCCGATCGAGATCGGTGGAGTCAACTCGACCGTTCCGCTTGTGCTGGCTGCGATGACCGGGCTGCCGGTCGTCGATATTGACGGGATGGGCAGGGCGTTTCCAGAGGTGCAGATGACCAGCTTTGAACTGGCTGGCCTCTCTTCTGCCCCGATGTCGATCGCCGATGAGAAGGGCAACACCGTGATCGTGAACGGTGTGGAAAGTGTCTGGAATGAGCGTATCGGCCGGGCGGCGCTGATCAGTATGGGCGGATCGGTGATGAGTTGCGATTACCTGATGCAGGGCAAGCAGTTAAAGGAGGCTGGCATTCATCATACGCTTACTCTGGCGGAGAGGATCGGCCAAACGATAAACAGCCTGCGGCACCAAAACCAGAGTCCGGTCAGAGCGCTTGTCGAGGCGATCGGGGCCACCCTGCTGTTTACCGGCAAGATCAGCAATCTACTGCGCCGTACCAGTGAGGGCTTTACCAAGGGAGAAGTGTGGCTGGATGGTGTTGAGGAATGTCAGGGAAATACGTTCCGTCTCTATTTCCAAAATGAATTTTTGGTCGCCAAACGGGATGATCAAGTAGCAGCGACTACACCTGATCTGATCACCGCGCTCGATCTGGAAACCGGCATTCCGATTACGACGGAAGCCCTGCGGTACGGCAGCCGGGTGGCTGTGATCGGGATTCCCTGCGATCCCAAGTGGCGAACGGAAAAGGGGATCAAAACAGCCGGACCGCGCTACTTCGGCTATGACATCGACTATCGGCCGCTGGCGGAGAGAGGAGGCAAGGATTCGTGAACTATCGGATCGGAATTGACGTAGGGGGCACGCATACGGACGCGGTTATCCTGGACAGACAGAACCGTCTGCTTGCTGCCACCAAACAGGCTACAACAGAGGATGTGAGCAGCGGAATCGGGCGAGCGATTGCCGCCTGTCTGGAACAAAGCAACATCAATCCCGCCGCCATTACCCACGCCATGCTGGGTACCACGCACTGCACCAACGCGATCGTGGAGCGGCGTCACCTGTCCAAGGTAGGGGTGGTGCGGATCGGCGCCCCTGCTACATTGGCGATTCCCCCCTATACGGGTTGGCCGGACGATCTGCGGGAAGCCGTGTATGTCAGCAGCCATATGATACCTGGCGGACACGAATTCGATGGGCGCCGCATCGCGCCACTTGACGAAACAGAACTGCGCCGGATCGCTCGCGAGTGGAAGGGGAAAGTGGCATCCGTTGCCATCACTTCGGTCTACTCACCGGTCGATCAATTGGACGAGCAGCGGGCACGTCAGATTATCTGCGAGGAGTTGGGGGAGGAGATCGCCTATTCCCTCTCTCATGAGATCGGCAGCATCGGCTTGATCGAGCGGGAGAACGCAACGATTTTGAACGCGGCACTGGTCGACGTAGCTCGCAAGATGGTCAATGGGTTTCGCCAGTCGCTGGTGGAAAACGGCATTGAGCACGCTCGCATCTTTCTCTCGCAAAACGACGGCACACTGATGACGGCAGACTACGCGCTGCGTTTTCCCGTGCTGACCATCGCATCCGGTCCGACCAACAGCATCCGTGGCGCCGCCTATCTCACCGGGTTGAAGGATGCGCTGGTGCTGGACGTAGGCGGAACCACCACCGATATCGGGGTACTCGTCCAGGGTTTCCCACGGGAGTCCTCGCTGGTTGCTCAGATCGGCGGAGTCCGTACCAACTTTCGGATGCCCGACCTGCTCTCATTCGGCCTTGGCGGAGGAACCAGGATCAGGGGCTTGGGCGAGGAACTGACGATCGGTCCGGACAGTGTCGGATACCAACTGCCGGAAAAGGCGCTGATCTTCGGCGGGCAGGAGGTAACCGCTACCGATATCGCCGTGGCCAGCGGCCAGGCGGAGTTGGGTGATCGCCAGTGTGTGGCCCATCTTCCAGCCGATCAGATTCGCGCCGCTTACCGCATGATGATAGAGATGGTGGAGGAAGCGGTTGACAAAATGAAGACATCTGCCGATCCGGTTCCCGCGATTCTGGTCGGGGGCGGCAGTATCATTTTGCCGGACAAGCTGGCAGGGATATCCGGCGTGATTCGTCCCGAGAACTTTGCTGTAGCCAATGCGATTGGCGTCACGATCGCTCAGGTAAGCGGACAGATTGAAAAAATATACGCGATGACGGAGTGGAAGCGGGAGGAGGCGCTGCAGGATGCCAGAGAGTTGGCCGCAGAAGAGGCGGTTGCGGCAGGAGCTGACCCGGAAACGGTGCAGATCGTCGACATCGAGGAAGTTCCGCTTGCCTACCTGCCCGGCAATGCCGTCCGCATCCGGATCAAAGCTGTTGGTCACCTATTCACATAGAGAAAGAGGCCAAAATCAAACAGAAAAGGGGAGTAATCGAATGAAAAAGGTAGCGAAGAAAGGCCTGTTCAGGACAGGTCTTATCCTTGGATTGATTGCCGCACTTGCCGCTTGCAGCAGTCCGTCGGCAGAACAGCCGAAAAATGGACAGGGATCAACAGAGCAACCGGCAGGAGAAGCAGCCAGCGGCGAGCCTAATGGAGGTATTGCCGTTTACGGGTACCATGACGACGTGATGACGTTTTGGGACCCCAGCGACAGCTACTCCAACGAGATTGTAGCGATGAACAACATGTATGAAACCCTGCTTCGCTACAACCCAAAAGATCAGTCGTTCGACAAGGTATTGGCCGAAGAGTACAAAGTAACTGACGACGGTCTAACCTGGACTTTCGACCTGCGCGACAACGTGAAGTTCCATACCGGTGCGCCGATGACAGCGGAAAGTGTGAAGAAATCGATTGAACGCACGATTACCAGAGGAAAAGGCGCTGCGTTTATCTGGGACGCGCTGGATACCATCAATGTCGTCGATGAGGATACGGTTGAATTCAAACTGAAGTATGCCGCTCCGCTCGATACGATCGTATCGTCCGGCTACGCTGCGTTTATCTTTGATGTCGATGCGTTGGAGAAAAACGGAGAAGAGTGGATCAACCAGGGGCACGACGTGGGAACCGGCCCGTATACCGTCCAGAAATGGAGCAAAGGCAGCGACTTGATCCTCACCTACTTCCCAGACTACTGGCAGGGCTGGAAAGCAAATCAGTTCCAAAAAGTGGTCTTTAAGACGATCCCGGAAGCCAATACCCGTCAGCAGATGCTGGAGGCTGGTGATATGGACTTTACGGACCAGATGCCGATTGAGATGGTTCAGGCGATGCGCGACAAGCCGGGAATCGCAGTAACCGAGACAGACAGCTTCCAGCAGTTGGTGATGCAGCTGAACACGGCAAAAGCACCGTTTGACAATCCGAAAGTGCGCCAGGCACTGGCTTATGCGATTCCGTACGATCAGATTGTAAACGACATCTTGTCTGGTACTGGAAGTCAGTCTCACGGCAGTATCCCCAACGGTTTGTGGGGGCATGACGCTTCCTTGAAGCAGTACAGCTACGATTTGGACAAGGCGAAAGCACTGCTGCAGGAAGCGGGTGTCTTCGGCGGCAAGCTGACGCTGACGTATGTGTCGGGGGATGAGTTTGAACGACGCATCGCCGAACTGCTCAAAGTGGAACTGGCCAAACTGGGCTTCGATCTGGAAGTGAAAGGGATGTTGTGGGAAGCGCAGTGGGATATGGCCAAAGCGCAGGACCCGACCAAACGTCAGGACATCTTGTTGATGTACTGGTGGGCGGATTATGCCGATCCGTACAGCTTCTTGAAAAACCTGTACGCCTCTGAGGATGAAATCGTCTTTAACCTGGCGTACTACAAAAACCCAGAGTATGACGAGCTGGTAGAAGTGGCCAAGCAAGTATCTGGTGTAGACCGCCAAAAGGCGATCGACTTGTACAAGCAAGCTCAGGAAATCTTGATCGAAGATGTTCCCGGCATCTCTCTCTACGATGTCAAGTACGTGCGTGTGCTGCGAGATAACTTCAAAGGATACGTCGACAACCCTGCTTATCCAAGCGTCGTGTTCTTCTACGATACCCATCGAGAATAGGTGTGATGCCGAATGCTTCGCTTCATCGTACGCAGGCTCCTGCTAGGACTGATCGTCCTGGCAGGAGTCTCCATGATCACGTTTTTTATCGCTCGCGTCATACCGTCCGAACCGGCTGCCAGGTGGGTAGGGGCCCATGCGACTGCGGAACAGATCGCGGCGGCGAGAGTAGAACTGGGGCTGGATCAGCCGCTATATATCCAATACATCGATTATATGCAGGGACTCGTCACCGGGGATTGGGGTCAATCGATTCGTACCCACCAGCCGGTGTTGGACGAACTGCTTACCTTTTTGCCGTCCAGTCTGGAGCTGATCTTTGCCGGGATGCTGATTGCCATCCTGCTGGGGATTCCGTTAGGGGTGATATCGGCGATCAGGAAGGAATCCTGGATTGATCATCTAAGCCGCGGTTTCAGCATCGGCGGAGTCTCCATCCCTACCTTTTGGCTGGCCTTGATTTTACAGCTTCTCTTTTTTCAAGCACTGGGAATCCTGCCGCTTGGCGAACGGGTCAGCACAGAAGTGTCGCTGTTAAATCCGATAGAGGAGCAAACCGGTTTTTACCTGCTTGACGCCCTGCTGCAGGGAAATACGGTGTTTTTCACCGACGCGCTGCTCCATCTCATCCTGCCGGCGATCACGATGGCCGCTTATCCACTCGGCTTGATCACCCGGATGATCCGCTCCTCGATGGTGGAAGTGATGGGCGAAGAGTATATGCGCGTCCACCAGGCCTACGGCATTCCTCGGCGCAAACGAATCTATCTGTATGCCCTGAAGAACGCGCTGGCACCGACGGTTACCTCGCTTGGCCTGACGTTTGCCTATGCGCTCACGACCACGTTTTTGATCGAAGCGGTATTTAGTTGGCCGGGACTGGGCATGTATGCGTCCCAAGCGATTCTCTCTTCTGATTACCCGGCGATCATGGGCATTACGATGCTGGTCACAGCATCTTACATCCTGGTCAATCTGCTCGTTGACATTGTCGTCGTCCTGCTCGATCCGCGCATCAAACTGGGCGAGGCAGCATAAGGGGGCGTTTTCAAGTGAATTCAACCAAACCAACCACTTCGCTTCCTCCTGCCGAGACGTCTTCTCCCGTCCAGCATGCGAGGAAGCTGGCACAAGAGTTCGGCTATTTTCTCTGGACCAACAAACTGGCGCTGGTAGGCTTTATCGTCATTGTGATCCTGCTGATCATCGCGTTGTTTGCACCGTTGATCGCGCCGTATCCCGAAGATATCTATGACGAAGTCCATCTGGAAAACAAGTTTTTGCCGCCGTCTGCGGATCACTGGTTTGGCACCGATGAGATGGGACGGGATATTTTTTCGAGGGTGGTGTACGGAACCCGCATCTCGTTTGAGATTGGCTTGACGGCGATTGCCTTGTCGCTGGTGATCGGCGTTCCTCTGGGGCTGATCGCCGGCTACTTCGGCCGCTGGGTCGATGAAGTGATCATGCGGGTGTGCGACATCTTTCTCAGCTTTCCGCCGCTGCTGTTGGCGATTGCGATCGTGGCGCTGCTCGGCCCCTCCATTACCAACATGATGATTGCGATCTCACTCTCCTGGTGGCCGTGGTATACCCGTCTCATCCGCAGTCAGGCGGTTTCGATCAAGGAACGGGGATTCGTGGAGGCAGCGAAAACAATTGGCGTCTCATCGCCGCGGATCATCGCCCGTCACGTTTTGCCCAACAGCCTGTCCCCTGTGATCGTGCAGGCATCGATGGACTTCGGTTCGATCATCCTCACCGCTGCATCGCTCAGCTTCCTGGGCTTGGGCGCCCAGGCCCCGACACCAGAGTGGGGCTTGATGATCAGCATTGGACGCAACTTTTTCATGACCAGTTGGTGGTACATCACCTTCCCCGGCTTGTTTATCCTGTTGACAGTGATGGCGTTCAACTTCCTCGGCGACGGCTTGCGGGACTATCTCGATCCGAAGACGAGAGATCGCTAAAGAGAGAGGTGACACGATGAATGAATTGCTGAAACTGGAACAGGTAGCTGTTCAGATCAAGACACGTCACCAGGAGATCACGGCACTTGACCTGGATCACCTCTCGCTTCGTCAGGGGGAGATGCTGGCGCTGGTCGGGGAGACCGGTTCCGGCAAGTCGATGACGGCTGCTTCCATCATGCAGCTTTTTCCCACCCATAAGGCCCGTATCGTTCGCGGCCGGATTCTGTTTGATGGAAAAAACCTGCTAGACTGCTCCCCGATGGAGCTGGATGAAATCCGCGGCCGCAAGATGACGATGATCTTTCAGGACCCGATGACCTCGCTCAATCCGGTCTTTCGGATTGGCGATCCGATGATCGAGGTGATCCGCAAGCACACGGGCCTGTCGGCCAAGGAAGCCAGGCGACGGGCGGCAGAAGCGCTGCAATTCGTCGGACTGCCAGATCCGGTTCAACTGCTGCGTCGCTATCCGCACGAACTGAGCGGAGGTCAGCGGCAGCGGGTGATGATTGCCATGGCGATGGTCTGTGAGCCGAAGCTGCTGATCGCCGACGAACCGACGACGGCGCTTGACGTGACGATTCAGTCACAGATTCTCTACCTGGTGAACAAGCTAAAAGAAGAACAAGGTACGTCTGTTTTGTTTATCACCCACAACCTCGGCGTGGTATCCAAGATGGCTGACCGAATTGCTGTGATGTACGCCGGCAGCATCGTCGAAACCGGTCGCACGCGGGATGTGTTTCGCTCACCGCGCCATCCTTATACACGGATGCTGTTGGACGCGATTCCGAGGATGCAGGAACAGCGGGACAGGCTGCCGGTGATCGGAGGACGAGTGGCCAGTCCTGCCGAGATGCAGACAGGCTGTCGTTTTGCCAATCGTTGTCCGTACGCGAGCGAGCAATGCCACCTCCAGAGACCACCGTTGGAGCAAATCGGAGAAGAGCACGAGGCGGCATGTTTTCATCCGCTGGAAGAAGTGAGGTGAACAATATCGAGATGGCTGACAGCATATTGGAAGTAGAACATCTAAAGAAATACTTCACCGTTCGCACCGGTTGGCTGGGAAAGAAGCAGACCGTTCACGCCGTGGATGACGTCAGCTTTTTTATCCGGGAGGGTGAGTGCTTCGGGTTGGTTGGTGAATCCGGATGCGGCAAAAGCACCTTGTCTCGTACGCTGCTTTCGCTGTACAAACCGACGGAAGGGACGGTTCGGTTCGCCGGTCAGGATATCTCTGCCCTCAGTCGATCGCTAGCGAAGGAACAGAGCCAACAGCTGCAGATGGTCTTTCAGGACCCGTACTGGTCGATCAATCCCAAACTGCGGGTCGGTGCGATCATCGAAGAGCCGCTGCTCACACACACAGCCATGTCCAAGGCGAAGCGTGAGGCCAAGGTTCGCGAACTGCTGGAAGCAGTGGGGCTGCCAGCTGATTTTGCCGGACGTTTTCCGCATCAACTGAGCGGCGGGCAGCGGCAGCGGATCGGGATTGCGCGTGCGATCGCGCTTGATCCCAAGCTGGTGATTCTGGATGAGCCTACGTCTGCGCTCGACATGTCGGTGCAGGCGCAAATCCTCAATCTGCTCAAAGATTTGCAGGAACAAAAACAGCTTACGTACCTGCTGGTATCGCACGATTTGAGCGTAATCAAACACATGTGCTCCCGGGTCGCGGTGATGTACCTGGGGCAGATCGTGGAGATGGGCACGGTGGAAGAACTGTTCGCCCATCCGCTGCACCCTTACACCCGACTGCTCCTGCAGTCCGTGCCGACGGTTGATGAGACAGAGTTTGCCCTCTCTTTCTACGAAGGCGAGATGCCAAAGGCGGTGAATCCTCCGGTTGGCTGCCGATTTGCGATGCGTTGTCCACAGAAGAACGAGACGTGTGAAACGACACCGCAGCAATTGGCAGAGGTACGCCCCGGGCACTGGGTTCGCTGCCAGCTTGCTGAGTAGACAAAGGGGATAAGAGAATAGATGAGAACGTTAACGCTGCAAGAAGTGGAAGATATGCTGCACGGAGCGGCGATCTACGGTACGGGCGGCGGCGGCAGCCTGGAAGAAGCGCTGCAGGTTGTGCGCACGATGTACGCCGCCGGAAAACGGGTAAAGCTGGCCGGACTGGACGAAATCGGGGACGATTGGCTGATCGCCTCCCCTTACTACGTTGGTTCGGTGGCACCTCCTGATCCCGAAGTAGTGAAACGTTTTGCCGAACTTCCTGTTACAGCAGATGAGGTTCCGACAACCGCCTTGCGAGCACTGCAGGCGTATCTCGGAAGGCCGATTCAGGCCGTCATCGCCACCGAGTTGGGCGGCAATACGGCATGTGCGATGGAGACGGCGGCCAGCCAGGATATTCCGCTGGTTGACGCGGACCCGGCTGGCCGCGCCGTACCTGATCTTGCCCATTCTACTTTTCACGTACACGGCGTCTCGATTGCGCCGTTTGCGCTGGCCAGCCGCTACGGTGACACAGCGGTCGTCACCGCTGTGGTGAACCATGCTCACGCCGAGATGATCGCGCGCAACTTTGCGATTCTCTTTGGCAACACGGCAGGCGTATGCGATCATCCGGTAGACGGCAGACGATTGAAACAGTCTGTCATCGCGGGAACACTGACGCAGGCTGAGCGGGTCGGTCGGGCGATGCGCCTAGCCAACGAACGAGGTGAGTCGCCTACCGAGGCGATCTTGGCCGCTGTGGAGGGCAGCCGCTCCTTGATCGATGGAGTGATTCGGGAAGCGGATTGGCAGGATGTCAAAGGATTTACCGAAGGACAGGTTGTCATTGAACCCTCTGACGCCGAGCAGGGAGAGCTCCCGGTTACGCTGTGGTTTCGCAATGAACACATGATTGCCCGCCGAGGCGAGCAGATCCTCTCGATCATTCCAGAGTTGATTACCGTACTCGACCAAAAAACGGGGATGCCGATCTTAAATCCCGACTGTACACCGGGGATGGAAGTAACGGTTGTGACCTTCCCTGCCCCTGCGGCTTGGGAAAGTGACAAGGGTCTATCCATTTTCGGACCGGAGTATATCGGGATGAGCCGACAAACCTATGCAGCGGGGAAAGGAAGGTAATCAGCATGCGTGTGGCAGTAGATATTGGCGGGACGTTTACTGATCTGGTCTACCTCGACGAGTTGACGGGACGTGTCGGGATGGTCAAGGCGGATACCACACCGCCCCACTTCGAGCAAGGTGTCCTGCACGTGATCCAGAAAGCGGGACTGCAAGGCGAGCAAATCGATTTTTTTGTCCATGGTTCTACCGTTGTGATCAATGCGCTGACGGAGCGGAAGGGAGCGGTGACCGGGTTAATCACCACCAAAGGCTTTCGCGATGTACTGGAGATCGGGCGAGCCAACCGACCTGATCTGTTTAACCTGGCCTATCGCAAACCGGTTCCGTTCGTGCCGCGCCACCTGCGGCAGGAAGTGAATGAACGACTTACGCACAAGGGAGAAGTGCTGCGAGATCTGGATACAGGGGAGATCGATCCGATTGTGCAACACTTTCGCGAGCAAGGAGTGACGGCCATCGCGGTCTGCCTGCTTCATGCCTACAAGAATCCGCTGCATGAACGGATGATCGTCGACTACATCAAGCAGCAGTGGCCGGAGGTAGCCGTCACTGCTTCCCACGAGATCACCAAGGAGTGGCGCGAATATGAGCGGACCAATACAGCTGTACTTAACAGCTATGTGATGCCGCTGACCGCGCGTTACCTGGATAAACTGGAACAGCATCTGGTGGAAAACGGCGCCCGCGGACGCAAGACGATCATGCAGTCAAACGGCGGGATCACCACATTTGAGCATGCCAAACAAGCGCCGATCAATCTGGTGGAGTCCGGTCCGGTGGCTGGTATGTACGGTGCAGCCGTCTTGGGCAGACTGCTGGGTTACGACAATGTGATCGCGCTCGACATCGGCGGGACGACAGCCAAGTGTTCTTTGATTCAAGAGGGAGAGATCTCGATTACGACCGACTACAAAATCGAATGGGATCATCGCTCCGCCGGCTATCCGATCAAAGTCCCTGTCGTCGATATCGTCGAGATCGGCAACGGCGGCGGTTCGATTGCCTGGCTGGACGAAGGGAATGCGCTGCATGTCGGACCGAAAAGCGCCGGTTCCATGCCAGGTCCGGCTTGCTACGGACGGGGCGGCAGTTCAGCGACGACCACAGATGCCAATCTGGTCATCGGTCGATTGAACAAAGATAATTTTTTGGGTGGCGAGATAGAGGCTGATCTGGAGGCGGCTCGTCGCGCGATTCAGCCAATCGCAGACGCCTACGGGACAAGCGTGGAGGAGGCAGCGCTAGGGATCGTGCGCAAGGCAAACGCCAACATGGTAAACGCGCTGAAGCTGATCTCCATCCGCCGTGGCCACGATCCGCGCGACTACACGATGGTCGCGATCGGCGGCGGCGGACCGATGCACGCCATGGCGCTGGCCCGCGAACTGCAGATCCAGCGGATCGTGATCCCGGTCGCTTCCGCTGTTTTCTCCGCGTGGGGAATGCTGATGTCTGACTTGCGCCAGGATTGGATCGGCACGTTTAACCACCGATTGAGCCAGCTCTCCGAGTCGCAATGGCAGCAAGAATGGGACAGGGTAAAAGCGGAGGCGTACACGTCGTTTGCCGAGCAGGGAGTGACGGAAGCAGAGATCGTCTTCTCGCTAAGTGTCGATATGCGCTACCTGGGTCAGGAGCACACCGTCAAAGTCTCTGTGCCGGAGTGCGACACATGGGAAGAGCTGACCGAACAACTGGTCGAGCGCTTCCACCAACTGCACGAGCAGCACTACTCCTACCGGCTCCCGGAATCGGAGACAGAGATCGTCAATCTGCACCTGACTGGTTGGGGACTGTTGGAAAAGCCGCCGATGGCGGAATGGACCCAGGGAGGATTGGCCGACGAGGCGATTGTAGAGCGGCGCCACGTCCATCTCGATGAGTTTGGCTGGCAGGAGATTCCGGTCTATCAAAGAGATCGGCTGGCAGCCGGTGAACAGTTTGCCGGTCCGGCGATTGTCGAGGAACCCTCGTCCTCGGCAGTGATCTATCCCGATCAGCAGTGCCGGGTAGACCGCTACGGCAATCTCATTGTGGAAGGAGCGACGCGCGCATGACTCGGACGACAACCGATCCGTTTACCCTAGAGATCGTCAAAGACAAGCTCATCTCCATCAGCGACGAGATGTTTTACGCCCTGCAGCGTACCAGCAAAAGCCCGATCATCTACGAAGTACTCGACTACGCGACCGGGCTTACCTCACCAGTCGGGGAACTGCTGACACAGGGAAACGGGATTACCGGCTTTCTCGGCAACCTCACCTTTGCGGTGAAAGATACGCTGGCCAAGTTTGACGGTGATCTGTACCCTGGTGACATCATCATCACCAACGACCCTTATGGCGGCGGCGGTTCCCATCTGAATGACGTAGCCTTTGTGATGCCGATTTTTTGCGAAGAACGGCTGGTCGCCTTTGCCGCCAACAAAGCGCACTGGACGGAGATCGGCGGCATGGCGCCCGGCAGTTGGAACCCGCTGGCGACCGAGATCTATCAGGAAGGGCTGCAGCTCCCCTGTATCAAGCTGTTTGAACGGGGAGAGCTGAATCAAGGATTGGTCGACCTGATTGAAGCCAATGTACGGACCCCGGACCTGTCGATCGGCGACATGTGGGCCCAGGTATCGGCGCTGCGCACCGGTGACAAGCGGATGCAGGAGCTGTGTGAAAAGTTTGGCGTACAGACCGTACTGGACAGCATGGAGCGTCTGCTGGACCAAGGGGAGGAAATCGCCCGCAGCGCACTGCGCAGCATGCCCAAAGGGGTGTACGAGGCCGAAGACGCAATCGATGATGACGGTTCCGACAGCGGTCCGCTCAAGGTGCGGGTCAAGGTAGAGATCACGGACGATGCGTTCATATGCGATTTCAGAGGGAATCCGCCCCAGGTGCAGGGACCGATCAACTGCTCGTACACCGGACTTGTTTCAGCGATTCGCACGATTTTTGTCGCTGTGACCAATCCGTCGCAAAACATCAACGACGGCGTGTTTCGCCCGATCCGCATCCTGACGGACAAAGGCTCTATTTTTACCGCAGAGAGGCCGGCACCGGTTTCGATCTACTGGGAGAGCAATGAATACGTGAGCGAACTGATCTGGAAAGCGTTAATGCCGATCGCCTCGGACAAACTGACGGCAGGTCACTTTCTCAGTGTCTGCTCGTTGATCGTCAGCGGCAAGCATCCAGACACCGACGAACTGTTCTTGCTGGTTGAGCCGAGTGCAGGCGGCTGGGGGGCAGGACAGGAGCAGGACGGACAGGCGGGCCTGTTCTGCATCGGTGACGGCGAAACCTACGTGATCCCGGTTGAAGTGGCGGAGGCGCGTTACGGTGTATTGGTCGAGCAGTATGCCCTGCGCTGCGATGGAGGCGGGGCGGGAGCGTACCGCGGCGGCAGCGGACTGGTCCGCGACTACCGCATCACCTCCGCTCAAGCTGAAGTGAGTGCTTCATTCGGCCGCCATCACTTTCTCCCTTGGGGCTTTAACGGCGGTCATGACGGCACCGGAAACGCGATCCAAATCTGCAGGGACGGCAAATGGCAGGAGGCGACCGGCAAAGTGGGACAAGCAACCCTCAAGCAGGGGGATATTGTCCGCTTCCTCACTGGTACCGGCGGCGGCTTTGGTCATCCGTTCGACAGGGCGGGCGACCGCGTCGTCAGCGATGTCCGCAATGGGTATATCACCGTAGAACAGGCGGAGTGCCTATACGGGGTGATCATCGGCAATGCGGGTTCGTACCACTATACACAAGAACGGCTGAACTACCAAGAGAGTCGCTCTCCTTCTGCCACTCCTTAGTATCGCGCGTCCCAATCTAAGACAGCAAGAGAAGACACCTTCCATTTTAGGAAGGTGTTTTGCGTGTAGACAAAACCTCGGGACAGGCGGATAGTAGCTCTTTTCCGGAAGGAGCGACTCTTGCCAACCAGCTCAGCGGACAGTCCCACTTCCTCGCTGATTGGCAACGGAGCGACTGGAGGAAAAGAGCTACTCTCCTCCGCGCCGTTCCTTGAGGGCTTTTGGCCGCAGTACCATTTTGTTGGAGCGGAGACGGTCATGACAGCTTCCACGCAGGCACTGGCACGAGCCGAGCGAACCTGCTTTTCTCTTTCGCCCCCCACTATGCCCGTCTAAAGCAAAATACCGTCAGAGTGACTTTCCCCTGGCAGCTTTTCTCATCGACATGCATGCCGCTTGCTTGCGATCATAGGACAAGCAGCATCCAGGCGAGATAATTTTTTCCACAAAAATAGATCAAATAGTTTGACATGTAAAAATCTTGGTACTATTATATAGGTGCAGTGACTACATAATCATACCGAGTTCTATAATATAAAACATTTGCAATCGACACTGCACAGTGGCGAGGAAAGCAGAGGAGCGGCACATGCAAAGCGAAAGCTGTTCGGGCAACAGCTTGTCAACAATACAAAACGTAGTTTTATATTATAAAACATATAATTTGTTGGCAGCGCTTTCAAAAAGCGAGCAGCCAAAGCAAAGGGTGAAAGGAAGGGATCGATGTGGGAACCAAAGGAAAAGAGCGTTTGCTCATCCGCAGTTCGGTGCTGCTGCTGTTTGCCACCTTGTTATGGTTAGCAGTGGGCTGTACCGGAGCGCCCGCCTCTGACAGCGGTGCCGATCAGGTGAAGACGATCAAGGTAGCCAACTACTTTGCCGAAGATCATCCGCAAAATGTCGCTCTCCGCGAAAGATTTAAGCCGATGGTGGAAGAGAAGTCAGGCGGCGCGCTAAAGGTGGAGATTTATCCCAACAGCACTCTGGGGGCGGAAAAGGAGTTTTACGACGGCGTCCGCAACGGGACGATCGAGATGGGGATTCCGGGCATGATCATGCAGGCAGACATCGAAAAATTAGCCGTACCAGAGTGGCCGTTTTTGTTTAAAGATTTTGAGCACGTCAAAAAGGTGCTGAGCGGGCCGATCGGAGCGGAATTGACCGCAGACCTGGAGAGCAGGCATGGCGTCCGACCGCTGGCTTGGAGTGCGAACGGCTTCCGCATGTTTTCTGCCAACCGTGAGATCACCAGCATGGCCGACTTTAGCGGGATGCGCATCCGAATGCCCAACATTCCCAACTATATCAAGCTAGGACAACTGTTGGGGATGAATGTGACGCCAATGCCGATCTCAGAAGTGTTTACAGCACTGGAACAAAAGGTGGTGGACGGTCAAGACAATCCCATCGCCACCCTGCGAGCGTCCGGCTGGTACGAAGTGCAGACGGGCGTACTGGAATCGAAGCATATGTTTAGTCCCAATCTCTACATCATCAACAGCCAGTTCTGGAGTCAGCTGTCGCCGGAGCAGCAGCAGATCGTCGAGGAAGCGGCACGGACGGCTGCCAGCTACGAATTCGAGCTGCTGGAACAAAGTTATCAAGAAGACAAAAAATTCCTGCAGGAACACGGGATCACCTTTACCACCCCTTCCCCCGCCTTCGTGGCAGAGATGGAACAAGCAGCACAACCACTCTATGAAGAGTTTTACGGCCAGTATCCCTGGGCCGAGGAACTGGTACAGCGAATCAAAGCAGAAGCTGAGTAAAAGGAGGGAGTTGCGTGCAGAAATCGGGCAAGGCGTTAACCACTGCTCTACATGTTGCGATTGCCTTATCGCTGGCTTTCATGGCCGTGCTTGTCTTTGGAAATGTCGTGCTTCGTTACCTCTTTAACTCGGGGATTACCTGGTCCGAAGAGATGTCCCGCTTTCTGTTTGTCTGGCTGGTGTTCCTCGGAGCGATTGGCGCGCTGAAGGACAACATGCACCTGGGGATGGACATCGTGGTCAACCTGCTCCCCAGAAAAGGGAAAAAACTCGTTTTCGTCATCAGCAACATCTTGGTCTTGTACGTACTATGGCTGTTTCTGGAGGGCAGTTGGAAGATGACGCTGCTCAACATGGACAGCAAATCTCCGGCGACCGGCCTGCCGCTCGCTTTCATGTACGGCATCGGCATCATTACGAGCATCTCCATGGCTGTGATCGTGCTTGGCAATCTGTGGCGAGTATTATCTGCCAGAGATCCACAGCAGCCGCTGACGATCATCGCACAGCCCGATCAGCCGCCGACCGACTCGGCTCAGGAGACGGAGATCACGGACCAATCAGCAAACAGACGATCAGAAAGAGTAGGGGGGTAAGCGATGCTGGGTGTATTTCTCGGGTCCTTGTTTGGCTCTCTCGCGCTTGGGATACCGATCGCCTTCGGTTTGATCATCAGCGGTGTCGCCCTGATGCTGATGATGGACATCTTTGACAGCCAAGTGGTGGCACAAAACCTGATCAACGGAGCCAACAACTTTGCCCTGATGGCTATCCCGTTTTTTATCCTGGCCGGTGAACTGATGAACGCAGGGGGGATCTCGCAGCGGATCGTGCAATTCGCCATGTCCCTGGTCGGCCATATCCGAGGCGGATTAGGATATGTCTCGATCATCGCCAGTATGCTGTTCGCCGGGCTGTCCGGTTCTGCGGTGGCCGATGCGGCGGCACTTGGGGCGATTCTGATCCCGATGATGGCGGCGCGCGGCTACAATCTGGGCCGTTCTACCGGTTTGATCTGCGCAGCCGGTGTGATTGCGCCAGTGATTCCACCCAGCATCCCGATGATTATCTTTGGCGTGACGGGTGGCGTCTCGATCACTTCCCTGTTTATGGGTGGGATCGTGCCCGGGATCCTGATGGGGATCGGCTTGATCATCATCTGGTTTTTTCTCTCTCGCAACAACGAGCAGGGAGAGCTGCCCCCGCGCAAAAAGGCAAGGGAGATTTTCGCTGCTACCAAGCAAGCCAGTTGGGCTCTCCTGCTGCCGGTGATCATCGTCGGCGGGATGCGTGGAGGGGTCTTTACCCCGACGGAGGCGGCGGTAGTAGCCGTGTTTTACGCGCTGTTTGTCGGGCTGCTGGTCTACCGGGAACTGAAAATCAGCGATTTGTACCATGTGCTAGTCGCAGCAGCCAAGACAACCAGTGTGGTGATGTTTGTCGCGTCGGCAGCGATGGTATCGGCATGGTTGATTACCGTCGCCAACATTCCGGCGGAAATGGCCGGCGCGTTGGGCGGTTTGGCAGAAAGCCCGCTGCTTTTGATGCTGCTGATTAACCTGCTGTTGCTGTTTGTCGGATTGGTGATGGACTTGACTCCGGCCATACTGATCTTCACTCCGGTCTTGCTGCCAGTGGTGAAGATGGCGGGGATCGATCCGGTTTACTTCGGGATCGTGATGATTGTCAACTTGTGCATCGGCTTAATCACGCCACCGGTCGGAACCGTACTGTACGTCGGCTGCGGCGTCAGCAAAATCAACCTGTTCACGCTAACCAGGGGGATCTGGCCTTTCCTGATCGTACACGTGATCGTGCTGCTGCTGCTCATCTTGTTCCCAAGTATCGTGACTGTTCCGCTGGAATGGCTCACGTAAACGAGTTGTGGGGGTGGAGTGGAATGAATAGATGGAAGGTAGTCATTACGGACTGGGAGTATCCCGACCTGCGTTACGAACAGCGGGTGTTTGCCCCATATGATCAGATCGAACTGGTACCGGCCCAATGCCGGACGGAAGCAGAGGTGATCGCCGCCTGCGCCGATGCTGATGCCATCATCAACCAGTACGCGCCGCTTGGAGCAGACGTGATTGCCGCGCTCAACAGATGTCGGGTGATCACACGCTACGGGGTCGGGGTGAACACAATCGATCTGGAGGATGCTACAGCAAAAGGGATCTGTGTGGCCAACGTACCTGACTACTGCCAGGATGAGGTGGCGGATCACGCCCTCGCGTTGATCCTCGCCTGGGCACGCAAGGTGGTTAGAGCCGACCGTCACATCCGAGCAGAGGCATGGGACTACAAAGTGACCAAACCGATCTACAGGCTGCGGGGCAGGAGGCTGGGCCTGGTCGGCTTCGGCAAGATTCCGCAGGCGCTTGCGGCAAAAGTACAGCCGCTGGGCATCGATGTCGTGGCATACGATCCGTATTGTCCGGCAGAGGTCATGGAGCACCAGGGAGTGACGGCCGCCTCGCTGGAAGAGATCATGAGCACCTCTGATATGGTATCGGTGCACACCCCGCTTACAGAAGAGACGAGGGGCATGATTGGCAAGGAGCAGTTTGCGTTGATGAAGCCGCAGACATTTCTGGTCAACACGTCGCGCGGTCCGGTCGTAGATGAACAGGCATTGGTGGAGGCACTTCGCAGCGGTCGGCTGGCAGGTGCCGCTCTCGATGTCGTAGAGCAGGAGCCGATTTCCCGCGATCATCCGCTGCTCGCGATGGATAACGTCATCTTCACGCCGCATGTCGCCTGGTACTCGGAAGAAGCGGAAGAAGAGATGCGAACCAAAGCGGCTCTAGGTGTGATCGATGTGCTGGTGCATGGAGAATATCCGAGATACCTGGTCAACAAGCAGGTGTGCGAACGAGTCACGCTCAAACCAAGTCAAGCAGACAACCGTTACGCCGCACTTGTATAAGAAAAAAAAGAGGGGGATGGAACATGAAGAGATGGATAACGGGAATGGTGATCAGTCTAGTCTTTCCGGCGCTGCTGGCAGCCGGCTGTGCGAGTGGCGGCAACGCTGGAAACGGTGGAAGCAGCATGGCAGCGAACGGGGCCACCACCGATGGCGAAAGTAGCTCCGGCATTCAGGAGCGCACCATCAAGGTAGGGATCGGTCTCAACGAGGATCATCCGGAAGGGCAGGGGATTATCAAGTTTAAGGAACTGGTTGAGCAAAAGAGCGGCGGAAAAATGAAGGTGCAGAACTTCTTTAGCGCCTCACTCGGTGACGACCAAAAGATGACCGAGGCCCTGCAGGCCGGACTGCAGGAGATAACGATTCCGTCCACCTCGCCACTGGTTGGGATGGTCGAAGAGTTTGGATTGTTCGATCTTCCCTTTGTGTTCAGCACAGAAGAGGAGGCATATGCCGTACTGGATGGACCGGTCGGCCAAAAGATTTTGGAGAAGCTGCCGGAACACGGCCTGATCGGGCTGGGATATTGGGAGAACGGATTCCGTAATCTGACCAACAGCAGCCGCCCGGTGCGTACACTGGAGGATTTCCAGGGACTGAAGATTCGCACCATGCAGACGGAGGTCCATCTCGAAGCCTTTAAAGCACTAGGGACAAACCCGACGCCGATGGCTTTCTCCGAGGTATTCAGCGCATTGGAAAACAAAACAGTGGATGGTCAGGAAAACCCGTTGGCCACGATCAAGTCGAACAAGTTTTACGAGGTGCAAGATTACCTCAGTCTGACCAAACATGTCTATACGCCGTTTGTTTTCCTGGTGAGCAAGAGCTTTTGGGATGGTCTTAGCCCGGAAGAGCAGACCATCCTGCGCGAAGCGGCGGTTGAAGCAGGCCAATATCAGCGGGATCTGAACCGACAGGAAAACGAGAAAGCACGGGCCGACTTGAAGGCGGCGGGGATGAATGTAAACGAGATCAGCGATCAGGACAGACAAAAAATCAAGCAAGCCGTACAGCCTGTTGTCGACAGGTTTGCCAAAGAGATCGGTCAGGAACTGTATCAGGAGATGCAAAGCGAGCTGGAAAAAGTGAAGTAACCCAACAGAGAGCGGCGAGCGAAAGGGAGGAGAACCGATGAAGGTGATCGAGCAGCTGCTGCGTGATATTCCCCTTCCCCGGATGGCGAAGGTTCGCCAGCACTTTCATGCCCCTGAACTTGCTGACACGGCGCTCGCTGTACGGCAGGCGTTGCGGCAGAGGGAGGTGCTGAAGCGGATTGCCCCCGGCGATCGAGTAGCTATCGCGGTCGGCAGCCGGGGGGTGGCCGACCTGCCGATCATCGTGCGCGAGGTGGTCAGGGCGGTCAAGGCTCAGGGAGGCCAGCCGTTTCTGGTCCCGGCGATGGGCAGCCACGGGGGAGCGACGGCGGTCGGCCAAATCGAGGTGCTGCGGCAGCTGGGGGTCGACGAGGAAACGGTCGAAGCGAGAATTATCTCCAGCATGGAGGTTGTGGAAGTGGGCAGATTGGCAAACGGTCTGCCCGTCTACACCGATCGGCAGGCATATGAGGCCGACAAGGTGATCGTGATCAATCGGATCAAGCCGCACACCGCTTTTCGCGGTCCGGTGGAGAGCGGCTTGATGAAGATGATCACAATCGGCCTGGGAAAGCAAAAAGGGGCGGAGGCGGCGCACGCTTACAGCTTCAAATACATGGCCGAGCACGTGCCGGAAATGGCAAAGCAAGTGCTGAAGCGGGTGCCGATCATCTTCGGAGTGGGTACGCTGGAGAACGCGTATGATCGCCCGGCTAAAATCGTTGCCGTCCCCGCCGAAAAGCTGGCGGAAGAAGAGCCGCTGCTGCTGGCTGAGGCAAAGAAGCTGATGCCCAAACTGCTTTTATCGCCCATCGATGTGCTGATCGTCGATCAGATCGGCAAAGACATCTCCGGAGACGGGATGGACCCGAACATCACAGGACGCTATGCCACCCCGTACGCCAGCGGCGGCCCTGAAGTCTCCCGCATCGTCGTCCTCGGACTGACAGAGAAGACACACGGCAATGCCAATGGCATCGGGCTGGCTGATGTTACGACCCGCAAGCTGTTTGGGCAGATCGCCTGGGAAAAAGGATATGCCAACGCACTAACCAGCACGGTGACTGAGGTCGTCAAGCTGCCGATGATCATGGATACGGAGGAGCTTGCGGTCAAGGCTGCGATCAAGACATGCAACGTCCGTGACTTGACACAGGTGCGGGTGGTCCGTATACGCAACACGCTGGAGCTGAGAGAGATCTGGATCTCGAAGAGTCTGCTTCCCGAGGCTCAGGAGCGAGCGGACGTTGAGGTGACCAGCGGTTTGTGCGAGATGACATGGGACGCAATAGACGTGCGGTCGTAAGCGGCCGCTTGCTGAACCTGAGTGTACGCTACTGAACCTCACTATATGCTGTTGAACATGATGGCTGCCGTCATTGGTACACGCTGCTGAATATTTGTGAATCACCGTTTGGTTGCAGGAACAAAGGGTACGTAAGTGGCAGACGGAGGGATATGGGTTGAAGATAACCGGGTGTACGCTGTACAAGGTTCCGCCGCGCTGGCTGTTTCTGAAGATGGAGACAGATGAGGGGCTCAGCGGTTGGGGGGAGCTGATTGTTGAGGGAAAAGCGGATACGGTGGCGACTTGTGTCAAAGAAATGGAGGAGTATTTGATCGGCAGGAACCCGCTGACGATCGAAGACCACTGGCAAGCACTTTACAGGGGCGGTTTTTATCGCGGCGGTCCGGTGCTGATGAGCGCCATCTCCGGGTTGGAGCAGGCGATGTGGGACATCGCCGGCAAGTATTACAACATTCCGGTCTACCAGATGCTCGGCGGTGCCGCCCGCCGCAATATCCGCGTGTACTCGTGGATTGGCGGCGACCGGCCTCATGATGTGGCGCAAGCGGCAAAAACAAAGGCACAGGCGGGCTTTACGGCGATCAAGATGAATGCCACAGAAGAGATGCACTATATCGATTCTCCATCCAAAGTAGACGCGGTGATCAGCCGTGTAGCGGCGATACGCGAAGCGGTGGGGCAGGACTTCGGCATCGGCGTCGACTTTCACGGACGGGTCCATAAAGCGATGGCCAAGGCGCTGGTTAGAGAGCTGGAGCCGTATCGGCCCATGTTTATCGAAGAACCGGTTCTGCCGGAGAACAATGAGGCGCTGCGGGAAATCGCCCGTCATACGACGATTCCGATCGCCACCGGGGAGCGGCAGTATACTCGATGGGGTTTTAAACAACTGCTGGCCGATGGCTATATCGACATCATCCAGCCTGATCTATCGCACGCGGGCGGCATCCTAGAATGTCGGAAAATCGCCGCGATGGCAGAGGCGTATGACGTAGCGGTCGCTCCCCACTGCCCGCTTGGTCCGATCGCCCTTGCCGCAAGCCTGCAGTTGGACGCCTGCACGCCAAACGCGGTAATTCAGGAACAGAGTCAGGGCATTCATTACAACGAAGGAGTCGATTTGCTCGACTATTTGGCTGACCCCACTGTTTTTCGCTATACAGATGGTTTTGTGGAGATTCCCACGGGGCCAGGGTTGGGCATCACAGTGGATGAGCAGGCGGTGCGGGAGGCGGCGGGCAGAGGGCATAACTGGCGCAATCCGCTTTGGCGGCATACAGACGGCAGTGTTGCCGAGTGGTAGATCAACAAGAACAGAGGAGGTTGTTGACGTGAGTCCAGCTTATCCGTACGTCAATACGACGATCAATCCGTACCGGGACAATGTACAGGGAAAAGCAAACGAGCCGATCTGTGTGGCCGGCCTGCTCGACCGCGCTAAACAAATCCTGGGGCCGATGTATCAGGGGCCGCAGCCGGATTGGACATTGGAGGCGATTTACGACCGCTTGCACCACAATGCGCCGCGGATCGCAATCATCGGCGGTTCGCCCGACCATCCGGCCCATATCATGGATTATCAAACGTCCGCGTTTGCGGCGATTCGCATCTGGCAAAACGGCGGCGTTCCTTTTCTCTTTTCCACCCCGGTGATGTGTGATGGTACGGCGCAAAGTACGCAGGGGATGAGTTATTCGCTACAAAGCCGCAATGCGGTGGCACAAATGGTGGTCAACCAGATCGAATCGCACGGCTACCACGGGGCGTTTGTGATCCAGGGATGCGACAAACAGCCGCTGGGCGTGGTCAGCGGGCTGGCCCACATCGATCGACTGCGGCGCAGCAGAGGGGAGGCACCCTTTTTCGCCACGTTTGCTCCCGCTCATGTCCTGCAGGGAGGGTCGATCCCGGATGATCTGTTCCAGGAACTGGAGGAGGTGGCCAAGCGGGCCGAGCGTGGCGGAGCAGGAGATATTGCGGATGATCTGCGCGATACCATGGCCTACATTTTGCAGTGCTCATCCAATACCGCCTTTCAGGGAGTGCTGACCCGGGCGAGGGAACGCGGTTTGATCAGCCAAGCGGAGCACGAGGATTTTGAAAAGAGTTTGGCGGTCCATACCTGCGAAGGCAAGGGGGGCGTGTGTGCCTTTAACGGCACCGGCAACAGTTCGCGTCATCTGGTAGCTGGCATGGGACTGGTCCATCCCGCACTGGAACTGCTGACCGCTCCGCCGACCGGAGAGCAGGTGAATCAAGCGCTCGACAGTTTGGCCGTGATGATCAACGATCCCGTGTTCGGAGCAGCCAATCTGATGGCGGCCAACATCCGCAATGCGATCCGCATTCACAGTGCTACGGGTGGATCGACCAACCTGATGATGCATATCGTCGCAGCGATGCTGTACGGCGGTTATAGATTTAGCCTGTGGGAACTGGATCGCATCCATCACGAGGTGCCGGTGCCGGACTTGTTTGATTACAGCCTGACAGAGGGTAGGGACATTTTTGCCTTGGCTGCCCAGTGCTGTTCCGGTGTCAGCCGGGGGATGGAAACCGTATTTTACGAGTTGCTGCAAAACGGTGTGCCGATGGATCTGGATGCGCCCACGGTGACCGGCACCACGTGGCGCCAGCGATTGGCCGACAAGACGGCGCTGTCTGCCGACCATGCAGGGGAAAATCCGGTGATCCTTGCCAAGCCGCGCCGTCCGTTTAGCGGCGTGGATGTGCTCAGAGGCAACTTTTTTGATAGCGCGGTAGTGAAAATCAGCGGGATGACCAGCAGCCAGTTGGATCAGTTCGACAAGAAAGCGGCACTCGTCCTGTACTATGACAACGAAGACGATGCCAACCACGGCCTGCTCAATCCGGATCTGCTGGAAGAACTTCGCCGCAGCCGGACGTTTTCGCACGCCAGTCTGCTCGCCCTGCTGCAGCATAACGCGCCGGAGGAGGCTGGCGATGCGGAGCAGCTTGCGTACGATCCACTCTTTGCGCAGATGGTTGATCGCGGTCATCTGAAACTGGCGGTCGTCATTTCCGGGCAAGGGCCGTCTGCTTACGGCATGCCGGAAATGTTCACGCCGATGCAGCACATCAACGCCAACCGGAAACTGAAGCGGATTGCTACCCTGATCAGCGACGGTCGGTACTCTGGTGTCACCTATGGAGCGGCGATAGGGCATATGACGCCGGAAGCAAAAGCAGGCGGCGGGATTTTGTACCTGAAGACTGGGGATCTGCTCTATCTGGATCTGCGCGGGCGGAGCATTCAGTTTCTGGAGAGCGAGGCTTTCCTGCGCGGTCAGCTTCTTTTCTCGTTCGATCGGATACCGGAGGAGCGAAGCCAGTTGGCAGAGCAGCGGCTCGCCATGATCGAGCGACGTCAGCGTCAGGTGGCCGCCAGCAATCGGATGTATGCCCACACTGACGCCGCAAACGGAGTTGTCCCCCTGCCAGTGCACGAAGAAGCGACACTCGATTACCGGCGTGATATACAGCTCCTGGTGGCCGACGAAAATCTGACGCACCACAGCGGATAAGAGAGGCATAGCCCGACTCCATATGGTGGGATGAGACAAAGAAAGGATGCACTAAAAGTTCAGTTTGCCTGGCTTCCCTGCATAGCGGTGAAGACGAGTGAGAGAGATGGTAGGAAGGGTGGAGGATACAGATGGAAGAGACAAGGGAGTTTGTCCGAAAGCTTGGATTTCCGGAACGGGATTGCCACGATTTGCCCTCATCGACCAAAACGTTTCCCGATGGTGCTCACTATCGGGTGGAGATTCCCAGTGTGGAAGGACCTGCTACCTTTCGAGCTGTCCTGGAGGCGTGCCGGCGATATGACGTAACGATACACCGCATCTCCCAAGGCAGCGGCATCATGCTGCTGACCGACGAAGAGCTGTACGAGATGGCGGCGATTGGCAGTCAGGAGCGGCTTGAGGTTAGTTTGTTTGTCGGGCCGCGCGGGGCCTGGGATATTACCTCGATGTCCTGGGCGAGCGCCGGCAAGGTAGCCGGTCTCCGCGTACAGGGGATGGATCAATTGGTCTACTCGCTGGAAGATGTGAAACGGGCTTGCCGGGCAGGTATCCGCGGCATCCTCGTTGCTGACGAGGGACTGCTCTGGCTGGTCGACGAGGCCAAGAAAGCAGGAGAACTGCCTGCCGACCTGCTGGTAAAGGTATCGGTCCAGATGGCCCAGTCCAATCCAGTATCGATCAAACTGATGGAGCAGATCGGGGCGGGCACCTACAATGTGCCAACCGATTTGACACTGGCCCGCCTGGCTGCCATTCGTCAGGCGATCGATATCCCGATTGACATCTACGTCGAAGTCCCCGATGACGTCGGCGGGTTTATCCGCCATTATGAGATCCCCGAGATCATCAGGGTGGCGGCTCCCGTCTACATCAAGTTTGGACTGCGCAATGCCCCCAACATTTACCCGTCCGGCACGCATTTGGAGCAAGTCTCCATCTCGCTCGCCCAGGAACGGGTACGGAGAGCCAAGATCGGGTTGGATATCCTGCACCGCTATGCACCGCAGTTGAAAACCTCCGAGCGGGCAGCCCAGGGGCTCGCGATACCGGTGATGGAGGGAAGCGACCAGCAGCCGCAGCTATCGGCGGTGCAGAGCACTTCACAGCCTACTCTGTGATGAGACCATCTCGCTGAACAAGTAGAAAAGATAACGGGTTGGACTAGTATCTAGCGAGCCGTATGCTAATATAAGAACAAACTGATACTTTGGCTGTTGAAAGGTGAGTCTGATGCCCATCATCCAATCCATTGAACGCGCGCTCCGAATCCTGGACTTGTTTGACGAGTACGCTACCGAGTTGAAAATTACCGACATCAGCATGAGATTAAACCTGCACAAAAGTACGGTTCATTCTCTCTTAAAAACCTTGCAAAAGTTTCACTACATTGAGCAAAACCAAGAGAATGGCAAGTACCGTCTGGGGATGAAACTGGTGGAGCGGGGCAATTTTGTCCTGTCCAATCTCGATATTCGCGTCATTGCCAAAAATTATTTGACGGAACTGTCGATGAAAACGGGCAACACGACACACCTCGTCATTCAGGACGGGAAGGAAGGAGTCTACATCGACAAGGTAGAGGGAACCTCCGCGACGATTTTATATTCGCGGATCGGGCGGAGGGTCCCGATTCATTCCAGTGCGGTGGGGAAAACGCTGGTAGCGTTTAAAAGTGACGATGAACTGGCGCAGATATTGGAGGATTATGAGTTCGTCGTCCATACCCCCAATACCATCACCAACCAGCAGGACTTCCTGACCGAACTCGAAAAAATCCGGGAGCGGGGATACGCGCTGGACAACGAAGAGAACGAACCGGGAGTGGCCTGCATTGCCGTGCCGATCCGCAATCATACCGGCAAGGTGATTGCCGCGATGAGCATGTCCCAGCCGGCGACCAGACTACATCCGGAAGCGACGGAAAGTGCGGTAGCGATGCTAAAGCAGGCAGCGCAGGAGATTTCGACCAAACTGGGTTACGGGATTGGACCGCATGCAGACTAAATGCACATGAACCGTACAACGGGACGATGCCTTGCACGAAGGGTATCTCCTTTTTTATTGTTGACAGACCGACCGTCGGTTTGTAGAATGAAGACATCAACATACCGATGGTCGGTCCGGGTGAAAGATTGTATCATTTGCCAACACGTAGTGATCGTTGGTGTGAGATGTTGTCGTCCCAAAGCGGACGTGAACACGCTGCACACTGCCGTACCGGAACGGCGGAAAGGAATGATGCTGTTTGCCACAGGAAGGGAATCACAACCCCAGCTTTCAACTGCTTTTGTCCACCACAGAACAGTTAATTGAGGAAAAAGGCTGCCGCAACACCACGCTCCAGGAAATCATCAACCGCTCTGGTCTGTCCAAAGGAGCGATTTACCATTATGTCAGGAGCAAGGATGAATTGTTCGGCTTGGTGCTGCAAACAAGGCTGGAGGCGGTTAATGAACGATTTTTTTCCCAGGTCAACGCGGGAAAAAAAGAGCTGGATCATCCGTTGCAGGCCATTGCAGAAGGACTGCAGCACATCCATGACCCCAAAGACGTGACCAACCAGATATTCGTATACCTGGTCAGTCAGCGCGACAATCCGGCGATCGCACGCCTGCTGCAGGACCTGTATCAGCTTTCGCTGCAAACCTCGGTCAACTGGATCGAGACCGGTCAGCAGAATGGAGTCATTCCAAGCACGCTTGATGCCCGGCGGATCGCCGACATGTTTATCGTGATTTCGTACGGATTTCGCTTGCGGAGCATGGTCACCACGGACGAGAACCATTTTTCCATCGCCGACTTTCATCAGGTGATGCGCGAGACCCTGCAGTAGGCAGGAGTGAGAAGTTGTGCGTTTAGGTACGAAGAGATAGATGGATAGAGAATGTAAGCGATTGGCATGCAATCGGGAAGCAACCGGGAAGCGATCATAACCTGCAACAGGTAGGGAAAGGGAGAGGTGTTCATGAAAATTGCGGTTTTTCTGCATGTGTTAGGAGCGATCCTGTTTATTGGCAACATTGCTACAGCCGCCTTTTGGAAGATCCGTGCGGAACGCGGCAATGATCTCGGTCATCTGCACCGTACAGTGAGGAACGTGATGCTGGCTGATTTCATCTTTACTCTGCCCGGTATCTTGCTGGTTCTGGGCAGTGGAGTCTTTCTGACGCTCCAGCTAGGCTATTCCCTGACAGAAGTGAACTGGCTGACGATTTCACTCGGCTTGTTTGCCATCACCGGACTGATCTGGGTGGCGATACTGCTGCCCAGCCAGTCGGCGATGGTCAGACACAGCCGGGAGGCCATCGATAGCGGTCAACTTGGTCCAGAGTATCGGAGAGCATCCCGCACCTGGGATTTGTTTGGCACTGCTGCTACGATTCTTCCGCTCATCATTTTGTATTTCATGACGACAAGATAGGAATTCTTTGTCACTCCGCCGGGATGATCCGTGAGATCAGACCGGTCTGTTTTTTTTCGGAGGCGGAGATAGAAAAGCGAGTATCATCGCCGCCACCGGGAATAGCGTCATCAGCAGGATCATATCCGAGTATCCTCCCAGATGGTCGTAGGCCCAGCCAAATGGAATCGGTCCAAATGCAGAACCGATCACGGTTGCGGTAGCGGTAATGCTGCCGATTTTCCCCAGATGTTCCCTGCCGTAATAGTTGGGCCAGATCACCTGCAGCGTTACGCTGAGCAGGCCCTGTGAAATCCCCCACAACACCGCAAAGACGAAGATCATCGCAGGTGTGGCTGAATAATAAAGCGTCAGCATAGCCACGATGTTGAGCAGAAACGAGAAACCCAGCATGGCGTGAACCTTGATCCGCTCCACCAGGAATCCAGAGAGCAGTTGGGCCAGGAAAGCCACGATAGGGACAAAACTGAGCAGAAAAGCGGTCGTCGTCCGCCCTACTCCGTATTCACCCAGAATCGAGAATAATTGAAAGGTAAGTCCGGTAATGACCAATGCCGGTACGACTACACAAAACAGCAAGAACCAAAACGCCCTTGTTCGCATCGCTTCTTTGACCGTCCAGGACTCTTCAACTACTGGGTGGGAACGAGATGACTTATCAACCGCCTGATGATCTGAATCAGGGTGCGGCTGTCCATCCGGCAGCATCCCCACATCCTCTGGTTTATTGCGAATCAGCAGAAAAGCGAGCGGAACAAAGATCAGGATCAGCATGGCCCCGAGTACCTGCCATGTGCCGCGCCACCCGATCAGCTCAAACAACCAGTTGTTTAACGGCGGAAACACGGAAGCCCCAATCAATCCGCCCAGACCCATGATGCTAAGGGCACGGCCACGATAGCGCAAAAACCACTGCGGCACCAGCGTGGAGGGAAGCAGCGTCATCGAGCCTTGGCCGAACAGGCGAAGCATGAAGAAACCGGCAAACAGGGTAATCGGTCCGGCAACGGCGCTGTTAAACAAGCATGCCAGACCGAGCAGCAGGCCAATCACAACCGCCATCGCCCGTCTGCCGTAGCGGTCGATCAGACGGCCGACGATAAACAACAAAAAGCCCGCACAGAGTGTAGCAGCTGAATAAATTCCGGAGACAACTGTTCTTTCCATCTCAAAGTCACGAATATACGCATCGATAAAGACGGAGACCGTATAGGTTTGGCCAGGACCGGAAAAAAAGACGCCAAGTGCGCTGACTGCAACGATCACCCAGCCGTAAAAAAAGGGGACCTGCAATGGAAGCGAAGCAGAAGAAAAACGGTGCAAACGTGCTTGTTCTGTCTTTTCAACCTTCAAGGTGATTCCCCTCATTCCTTATTGCTCTGTTTTGTTTCTATTATATATCTCTCTGTCAAGATATGGGTATGGGTAAAGCATCTTCGAGCATGATGGATCAACGGCGGACGGGAGGGACCATGCGCAAGCAGTGCGAAGAAGGTTCTACACTCGCTCCACTCTCCTTAATCGATTACAATGAAGAGGAAATCTTCTGGAGCGGAGGCTTGTTGTACATGCATTCATTCAGAACGAGATCGGCTGCATCACAGCGTACTTCCAAAGAGCTCTCACCAAGGACTCATTCCTCATCTCGACAGCAACGACTGTCACAAGGGCCGTTAACGCAGGAGACGATCTTGCAGATGCAGCAAGCGTATGGGAACCGTGCCGTAACACAGTTTCTCCATTCTCTGTATTCTGCGGGTCAAACTGGCTTAACAGGGGAGACAGAGGGCTCGCAGCAGTCACCTGATCCCACAATGAAGGCTAATCATGCCGTTGTGCAGAGGCAGAAAAAAGAAGCAGAGCAGTTTGCGAAAGACAATAACATCAGCATTACCATAACGAAGAAAGGCATTATTACCTATGCGCGTGATTTGAACAACCCAGAGGATTTGCGCAACGGTCTGATCGATGCCTGGAACACCAATCAGACGCCCAGGCACAAGATCAAGGAAGCGGAGTTGGAGGGTCAGGTGGAAATGGAACAAGAGGAAGAGCCACAGCAGAAAGGGAAAGAGAAAGCAGAAACATCCACCTCCCACCGAAAAGCAGCCAGGAAACGCAAAAGGGAAGAGATGGAGAGTGACGATCAACTAGTCGTCGGTTTTTGGAATACACAGGGGAAACATTCTTTCCACAGCGGAAATCTGCAAAGCTATCTGGCCAAAAGGCCAGATCTCGATGTGCTGATTCTCGGTGAGTATTACCATGATAAAAAGATTGAACTGAAGGGCTGGACAGAGTATTCTATCGAGATTACCCCGAACAGATCGTTGACCAAGAGAGGAAAGTCGAAGCAGGAGTACATTTGGATATTGGCGAGGGATGGGGTAGAAATCTCAAAACTGAATCGGACAAAGATAATCGATAATTTTAACAGATTTGCCGCCCATTTTACCGCCTCCAAGTCGAAAAAAGAAGTAAGCGTTACCACTTTTCACGCGCCGTATGACAGTAATAGCGGAATAGCCAGCCAATATATGCAGGAACTTTTGTCCTGGGATGGTTCCGATATTTTGATCGGTGATGCCAACACATACAGCGGTGCGCGCAAATCGATACGTGCCAGCAAAAGACGGAAACTGCTGGAGAAATATGAACTGATGTCGGGAGATTTGAAAACGTCAAAAGGGGGTTATCCGCTGGACAAAGTATACCGAAGAAAAGATTTTGCAGGAGAGGTGGAAGAGGTGAATCTGCTGCAAAACTTGTTGCAGGAAAATACAGAAGGGAAGCAGAAGCGGGCGCGGAGAGCAAAAGTAAAACAAATCAACAAAAAAATGAACGAACAGTCCGATCACCACGGTATTTACGCAAGGATTGATTTGAGTAAGTTGAAGAAGAGTGGAGAAGAAGAGGAGGAGGTTCTGGAAATGGAACGAGAGGAAGAGGAGGAAGAGGAAACGGGTGGAACCGGGTGATGGGGCAGCGAAGCTGTTATAGCGCCGCTTAGATAAAATGTTCGGGAGGCAGGCGGGATGAGAAACAGAGTGGTCATGGTGGCTGCCGTCATCGCCGTTGCGGCTACCTTGCTGTCCAATCTGGCTGGGCGAGAGGCAGGTAGGCGGGCAGAGCTGCCCGAGGTGAATTACCGGGCAAGTTCCTTCTCTTTAGCAGATTTAAACGGACGTTTGACTCGTTTGGAAGGGTACACAGGTCAGCCGCTGCTGCTCAACTTTTGGGCCACGTGGTGTCCACCTTGCCAGACGGAGACACCGGATCTGATCGATCTGGCTGAAAAGTACCAGGGACAGGTAGGTTTCATCGGTCTCAATGTGACGGTGAAGGATTCGATAGAGCAAGTCCACCGATTCGCGAAACAGTATGGTGTGAATTACCCGATCCTGCTAGACGAGGAAGGAATCGTCAGCAAGCAGTACCAAGTCGGTGTACTGCCAACTACCTTTGTTATCAACGGTGATGGTGTGATCGTGTACAAAAAAATCGGAGCGGTGACGAAAAGTGAAGTGGAACGGGTGATTGAGCCTCTGCTGGAGCAGGCGCCACGACGAGTGGCAGGGAGTCAACCTATAGAATGACACAACAGACCCAAACGACGAGAAGCCGCCTGAGGGCGGAGTGAGTACGCCGTTTCGGCCGTCTGCGACGAGGAGGAGAGCCACATGTTTGAACCGGGAACCGTATGGTCGTGGGGACCATTTACCGTCCCTGTGCTATGGATGGGGATGCTGGTTGGCATCATCGGCGGTTACTATCTGCTTGCCCGTATTGGGCATAAGCAGCAGCTACCAACCGTTAAACCTTTTCTCGACACGATCACATCTGCCGCTTTGATTGGAGTATTGATCTACAAATTATGGCCGCTTGTCGAACAGACCGATATATTCATCCGCAATCCGGCCGCACTGCTGTTGTACAGCGGCGGCGCCTACGCCGCAGAAGCCGCTGGGATTGCATCTGCTGGATGGTTCTTATATCGCGGTATCCGCGGGAAGTGGTTGGGATGGCAAGCGGCAGAGTGGCTGTTTGCAGGAAGTGTCTTGCTATTATTGTCGAAGGCTGTGTTTGTCAAGGAATACGGGGTTTCTGCCAGCTGGGGCTGGGAGCTTGCGGGAAACACATACATACCACTCAACTTGATTGATCTTGTTTTGTACCTCAGTCTGTTGGTGGTCGCTTACGTTTTCTTTGTAAAGAAAACAGTTGCCACCCGTGACCGAGTGGGGATCTTGCTGGTCGGTTTGGGACTTGCCGGTTTGATACGAGGGCTGTGGAGGGTACCTGCAGCAGATACGCTGCTATGGGGGATGACGCTGCCAGAACTGCTTTTGGTGGCAGCTCTGCTAGTAGGGGTGACACTGCTGTTGCTCCCGAAGAAGTGAGTTGTAGATAACAACGATTTTATAAACAAAGGTGCCGGATCATCTATCCGCCACCTTTGTTTTTTTGTCCCATGAACCAATGGTAAGAATATAGTACGATCACGAACCTTCCTTATTCACCATCTCAATATAAAGAGAAAAAACAGAGCGGTACCTGCTGTAATAAACGGGGCCATCGGCAGCTCCTTGATTGACTTCTTCCCGGGCAAAAGACGGCAGACGAGCACCACCAGCAGCGCTGTGCAACCGGCCAGCAGGTAGGTACAGATCGTAATCAGCAGTCCGGCCTGCCACCCTAGTGCGGCACCAATCAAGGCAAACAGCTTGATGTCCCCTCCGCCCAACTGCCCGTTGCTGATGAGAGCCAGCAGCAGTGATCCACCGCCGAGCAAGACAACACCCAAGAGGCTGCTTCCCAAAAATGCCGGTTTTGACAACGCGTACACGATCAAGAAAAAAGCGATTCCAGGCAACGTAAGCCAGTTGTAGATCAGCCGCCAGCGGATATCGGTATAGGTGGCGATCAGCAAGGCGCAGGACAGCGGAATTACGATGAGTGGCGACAACACCAGACTACCCCCTCAATGATGAAAAGCGATAGATCAAGCGAGAGCAAACGATGGTATAGATTATAGATCATTTCAACACGGATGAGGGTGTTCCTGCTTTTACCAACACCTGATCAACATATTTTATCTGGCAAGGGTGGGGATGCAACCATGTTTGAATCGAAGAAACGGGCCTTTATATTCTTAATCGTTTCCATCTTGTTTGCGCTTGCGGCAGTCTTTCTGTTTTCCAGTTATGTGGAGACGATGGAGCAGGATCTGGGCGAACTGGTTGAGATACAGGTCGCCGGTGCAGCGATTCCTGCCGGTACGCTGATAACTCCTGACATGCTGAAGACGATGAGACTGCCCAGGAAGTACGCAGTCGATTCGTTTGTCACATCCCCTGATGAGGCAGCAGGAAAGATATCGCTGGTGCAGATTCCGCAGGACGAAGTGTTGTCCAAGGCAATGCTGAGGGAGATGAGCAAGACGCCGAGCGATTACCGGCTGGTACAGCTTCGTGCACCGATGGCGGTCTTTGACGATCAGATCGATGTGCTTGACAAGGTTGACGTCATCGGTACCTACGAAAAAAAAGCGGGTAAAGAGAGCGGGTTTGACGATTTGACTGTCGATGATTTGTCTACCGATCCGGTCGGGAGGAGCGCCGGTGACACAAGGACTACGGAGCTAGTCATGCGTGACATCTCTGTGATTCGCGTCTACAAGCAGGAGGAGGAGATTGTCTCTATCGGGGTGGCCCTCACTTTGGAGCAGGCTCGACAGGTTGTGTGGCTTCAGAACTTTGGCAAAGAGGTGCGTGTGCTCAAAGCAAACACTCACCTGCCGCAGGATGGGAGGGATCAGTAGCATGTCTACGGCAAAGGTGGCGATCATTTGCGATGATCAGCGGATGACGCAAAAACTGGTTCAGGAAATCACGTTCTACAATATCGCAATTGACGAAGTGATTGACAAGCCGCGTGAAGCCTACTTAAAGATCAATCCCAAGGAGCCAAGGGTGATCGTCTTTGTCGAACCCGCAGAGGAACTTTCAGTGATACAAGTGATGCAGCAACTGCACAAAGTAAATACGGCTGCACCCATCCTGTTTTTGACCATGAACGAGGACTTTCAAGAGTCGCGCCGTCTTTTTCGGGCCGGAGTGACCGATGTGTTAAAGGTCCCGGAAGAACTGCCTGAGCTGCAGCGCAGTATGGAGCGGGCGTTCCGTCAGTTGGGTCTCAACAGACAAAAGGTGGAGATGGATAAGCCGACCGTCATCAAGGGAGCGGGGACGGTAATCTCTGTTTACAGCGGCAAGGGAGGGGCCGGCACCAGTCTGCTCGCCGCCAACCTGGCCAATAGCCTGGCGCTGCAGGGTGGACAGCGAGTGTTGTTGGTTGATCTCAATCTGCAGTTTGGCGGCATCCAGACCCTGTTCAACATCCGCCACGATCGCCATCTGGGTGATCTCATGCCAGTGATACACGAGCTGACAGAGAGCCAGTTGAACAATGTTTTGTACCGCATGGAGACGACCCATCTGCATATCCTGCTCTCTCCCAATAGCCCGGAAGAATCAGAGAACGTGAAAAGTGAAGAGATTGAATTGCTGCTGTTTGCCTGCCGCTCCTGTTTTGATCTGGTGATTCTGGACATTCCAAAAGAGCTGAACGAGATCTCAGTCAGTGCCTTAAACCATTCGGATCACATCTTTTACATCGCCGAATTGGAGCGGCCAGCCATCGTTCGCATGCAAAACGTGTTGGATTTGCTTGATCGCTACCACCTGATCAACGATAACAACGTTTCGATCATCGTCAACCGCTTCTGCAAAAAGCGGGATATCGGCCTGGAAGAACTGCAGCGCATGTCCCGCTTTCCGGTACATGGCACGATCGCTGACGATTTCAGACAATTGCAGCGTTTTATCAACCTGGGACTCCCATGGCTGCAGCAGAGCAAGCAAAAAGTGAAAAGAGGCCCGGTCAAGGATCTGGTCAAGGTGACTGCTTCCACGCTCCAACTGGTGGGGGGTGAGTGAGCATGTCTATCTTTCACAAGCTGGGTGCCCGTCTGGATGATCAACAGAGGGAGGGGGCAGAGAGTCATCCTCGGATGGGCGATCCGTTGGATGATCTGTTTGCCCACTACAAAGAGCGGCTGGTCAGGGAGACCAATCTGGATCACCTGATCAAGCTGCCCGCTTATCAGAAGCGCAGAACAATCGAACGGTTAATCAGCGAGATGATGGGGGAGGAGAAGATCGTCCTGTCGCATCATGACCGGAGCAAGCTGCTGGAGATGATCTTGAACGACTCGGTCGGCTTCGGACCACTGGAGCCGCTGCTGCGGGACGAAGAGGTGACCGAAATCATGGTAAACGGAGCAAGTGAAGTGTACTACGAGAAAAACGGACGTGTGTCGCTTTCTGCGATCCGGTTTAAGAACGATGAGCACGTACGGCACATCATCGAACGAATCGTTGCTCCGATCGGCCGCCGAATCGATGAAAGCTCCCCCTTGGTTGACGCTCGATTAGATGATGGCAGCCGCGTCAACGCAGCCATCCCGCCTATCTCCATGTCCGGGCCGGTCTTGACGATTCGCAAGTTTCAAAAAGATCCCTACACGATGAAGGATTTGATATCATTCGGCTCTCTCTCTGAGCAGATGGCGCTGTTTCTGGAGACGGCCGCTGCTTCCAAACTGAACATTATTATTTCCGGTGGGACGGGCAGTGGCAAGACGACCCTGCTAAACGTCGTCTCGGCAGCGATCCCACCAGGCGAACGGATTATCACGATTGAAGACATGGCCGAGCTGAGGCTTAACCGCAAAAACGTGGTTTCGCTGGAGGCGAGGCCAGCCAATATGGAGGGGACAGGCGAGATTACCATCCGCCAATTGGTAAAGAACTCGCTAAGGATGCGTCCAGACCGCATCGTCGTGGGGGAAGTGCGCGGCGGCGAGGCGTTCGATATGCTGCAGGCGATGAACACCGGACATGAGGGATCGCTTACCACGATTCACGCCAACTCGCCGCAGGATGCGATCACCCGACTGGAGGCGATGATTGTTATGAGCAATCCTGGGATCACAGTGGAAGTGGTGAAGCCGTATATTGCGGCCGCTGTCGATCTTGTTGTCCAGACGTTGCGGCTGGCGGACGGATCGAGAAAAGTCGTCTCGATTGCCGAAGCGGTCAATGAGGGGAGCGGACTGAGCTTGCGGGAAATCTTTCGCTTCAACCGACAGGGCATCAAGGCAGACGGAACAGTGCTGGGCTATTTTGAATCGTCTGGCTACGTGCCGAACTGTCACAGCCGGTTTGTGACATTCGGTCACACTTATCCAATTGAGTCATTTCAAGCGGGAGGGAGCAGATGATGAGCTCAACCATTTGGCTGCTGCTAGGAGCGTGCTTCTGTTCAGCTTTGTTTGCCTCTTTTACGCTTTTGGAAGCAATATGCGTGAGGAAACGGTTGCACGTCTTGAACAAGACGCTTGAACCGAACTATCGGGAGGATGGACGTGTGAGACCGGGGATTTGGCAGCGGCTGAGCAGCCGGCTCAATCGTACCGAATACGGCAAGTCGCTCGATCAGGCAATGCACAGGGTAAACCTCAAGCTGACACCATTACAATGGGTCGTCATCAGCATTGGCTGCTGGCTTGGACTTGGTCTGATAATCTGGAAGCTGCTGCGTCTGGACTTTGTCTATAGTGGCCTGTTGGCCTATCTCGTGTTCAAACTAGGCTCGGCACAATGGCTGAAATCACGCCACAGCAAGCTGACACAAGCGATCAACAGGCAGCTACCGGAAGTGTGTCGGCTGCTCTCCAGCTCGACAAAAGCAGGACTCAGCATCCAGCAGGGGATGGAGATGGTTGCGACAGAGATGAAACCGCCGGCGGGAAGGACGTTTCAGACCATCGTCAGCGAGCTAAAAGTGGGAACGGAGATGGATGCTGTGCTGACGAGGATGAATGAGCGGATCAAAAGCAAAGATCTGAAGCTGCTGATCAATGCGATCGCGGTTCAGCGCCGGGCAGGGGGAAATCTCGCGCAGGTACTCAGTCACCTGGCCAAAACACTGGAAGAGCGGCAGCGGATCAATAAAGAGCTGCACAACAGTTCGTCTGAGCCGCGGTTTATTGCATTGGTTTTGACATGTATGCCGATTGTCATCATCCTGCTTTTTAATCTTGCGTTGGAGGGCTTTGTCATGCTGTTGTTCACGATGCCGGGCATGGTACTGATAGCGATCAGTGCTGTCCTGATCGGGACTGGGCTTGTGATCATTCGCAAAATCGCAAACGTAAAGGTATGATCTGATGTCTGACAAGGTTTGGTTCTGTTTGTTGGTCTCCTTTCTGAGTTGGTCGCTCAGTATGGTCTGCTGGTGGCGGTATCATCTGCAGCGAATCAAGCTGCTGAGGGAACTAGCTCTGTTGACGGCAGAAAAGAAGCAAAAGGTGAAGTGGACGGTTCGTCTCAAACATCAACTGTTTCGGCTTGCCGACAAGCTTTCGCCGGTGGGACAACGTTTTCCTTACTTGATCAATCAAACGGAGCTGACTCGCATCATTGCACTTGCTGGTCATCCGCACGGGTTGACGGTTGCTTCTTTTCTAGGGCTACGTTTTGTCACTGTCCTGCTCGCTCTGTTGATCGGCAACTTACTCTCCATGATCGGTTTTGGCAGTTTGACACAAATCATCCTGCTGCTGTGCGGCTTTTTTGGACCAGCCTTGTGGCTCCATGCAGCAGCCAAAAAACGTCAGGCGCAAATGGCGGCTGATTTGCCTGACTTTCTCGATGCGATGAGCGTCACGATGCAGGCGGGTATCCCGCTGGAGTCGGCTCTGAAACAAGTGGTAGGGAACATGGCTGGTCCCCTCAGCGAGGAACTGACCCGCTTTCAACAGGAGTTGGACCTCGGGGTACCGCGCGATCAGGCCTATACGAGGCTGATCAACCGCAATCGCAGTCCTGAACTGGAGACGCTGGTGGTGGCCTTGATGCAGGGAAGCAGGCTCGGGGTGCCGATCTCGCACACGTTTCAAATGATGGCGGAGGATATGCGAAGCAGGCAGATTGTCATGATCAAGGAAAAAGCATCAAAAGTAGGGCCAAAGGTGACGCTGGTTACATCGTTTTTAATCTTGCCGGGGGTCATTTTATCTGTCATCGGGCTGCTCGTTCTTCATTTCGTCCATCAATCAGGCATCCTGAACATGCTCCAATCTTCCTGATGGATGATCTGGCTGCAGGTCGAGAAGCGAGATCTTGCTGTCTTTGTGAAGGGAGGTGAAGGGGATGGTTCACAAATGGCGTGAATGGCTGAATCATCGAACGGCAAATGCTCTTGTTTCGTTGAAAGACCAAAAAGGAGCACAAGCGATTGAGTACGTCGCTGTGTGTGCATTGGTTGTCCTACTGCTAACAGGGATTATGTCGGCTTTTGAAGGAGAAGGAGGTAAGGAGATTGGCACGGCCGTACTGGAGAAAATCAAGGGTTGGTTTACGCAATGGGGCAACAAGAGTTAAGAAAAAAGCATGAGTCGGGGACATTGGACGTGATAAAGCAGCTCAAAAATGAACGTGGATCACAGGCCATTGAATTCGTTGCTGTCCTTCCACTATTCAGCTTGATGATCATCATTGTCTGGCAGTTTGCTCTTGCCTCAACCGCAAAAGTGACAGCGGAAGCGGCGGCCATGGACGGAGCGCGGATGGCAATCGTCAGTGACGACAGGGGAGATGTGGAGAAGGCCGTAAGCAAGGTGGCGCATCAGTATGAACATACCGTGTCGCTTTCCGATGAAGGGGACGACTATGTCACAGTGCAAGTGACTATACAGGTCCCTTTATTAGATCAGGATGCGCTGTTTGATACGACAGGGCTATCGCTGCCCGTATCCGCAGAAGTAAGTCTGAGGAAAGAACAACCACATTGACGATGTCCTTGTTCGGTGACGTTCAGGGACGGAGTTATGCCGTTATGACACGCTGAATCCAACCAGCCTGACGGCAACAAGTGTGCTTTACCTGGCTTTCATTGCGCTTTCAGATCTCCGCACTTTCAGAAACGATACCGATGGTCATCGATTGCTCCTCTAAGTACAGACAGGAAAATGACGAGAAGGAGAATCGACTGTGAAGAGATGGATACGTGGCAGCTGCCTGGTTTTCCTATTGTTTGCATTCACGTCGGGTCCGGTGTTAGCTGCCGGAAAACAGCATGTGGATATCAGCCTGAACCCGGTTGACATAAAGGGAAAGCAGGGGGAGACCACTACAATAATCGAATTGCCTGATCAGGATGGGATGCCAAATGGAGGGAGCAGTCCGGACAGTGATGTGCCAAGTCCGGATGACCCGCCAGGCAGTGGTGTGCCGGGAGCGGGAGACCCGCCAGGCAGTGGTATGCCGGGAGCGGGAGACCCGCCAGGCAGTGGTGTGCCGGGAGCGGGAGGCCCGCCAGGCAGTGGTGTGCCGGGAGCGGGAGACCCGCCAGGCAGTGGTGTGCCGGGAGCGGGAGGCCCGCCAGGCAGTGGTGTGCCGGGAGCGGGAGACCCGCCAGGCAGTGGTGTGCCGGGAGCGGGAGGCCCGCCAGGCAGTGACGTTCCGGGAGCGGATGACCCGCCAGGTAGTGACGTTCCGAGAGCGGGAGACCCACCAGGTAGTGACGTTCCGGGAGCGGGAGACCCGCCAGATTGGTTCGACCAGCTTGTTGGAGATGTGCAGGAGTTTTGGAATGACTATAAAGACGGAGTGGCCGATTTTTTCACGACAGTCGGCCGTGGGATTATCGTAGGTGCGGTTGGGGCAGGGATTGTGCTGTCCGTAGTGGTTGGTATGATGGCAATCGTAGGGACGACCATCTCCATGCCGCTGCTAATGCCATTGCTTGGATTTGGTCTGGCAGCGGGCACCGCATTTGGGGTGGGATACTCCTTTCTATCCGGCTCCGGGTTTGACATGTGGAAAGGGATTGCCTGGGGGGCGATTGGCGCCGGGATCTGGATGGCCGCTGCTTATGCAGGAGCAGGCGCGTTGATGCAGAGCGGGGTCCATTTGATCCGGAACGGAATCAGCAGATTGGCAGCTTCTCCTGTCAGCGTGGCAAAAAGTGCTGTTACGAGTAAATGGACGATGTGGTCGTTTGGGACAAACATGGCCTGGAACACCTATGTCTATATCGATGACCAGGGAGCATGGCCTGGAACCGCTGAAGACTGGGGCAGAATCGTCCTAGGAAGTGCGATCACAGCCCTTACGTTTGATCGGATCGGTCGTTTTATCTCGCTTCAGAAGATCAAGCAGATCAAGAAAAATGTGCTGCAATCGATTGTCGGTATGATGGATACGGCAGTTTCCAACATGGTCCTGCCCAAACGGGAGCACGGAACCAGCAGCTATCTTGCAGGCATCATTGGCAATATGACGTTCAAGCCTGCTTTTCTGGGCAAAAAACTTGAAAACATGAGAAAGAAACAACAGATTGGCACCACGATGGATGAACTGTTGTTATTAGGAGTTAGACCACGCCCTGCTTCACCAGGAAAGAAAAGAAAAGCGAAGGCAACAAACAAAGCCATCGACAATCTGTATCGACTGTCAGCAGACGATTCCAACAAAGTGCTGGGTTACCTGCACGACCAAAAGGGGATGATTACCCAAAACCAACTGAAGCGGCTGCTCGACAATCAAAGGAGGTACAATCGTTTTCTTTTGAAAGAAAAAGGGGTTGATCTGGCAGGAAAGTACGCCGAAAGGGGACTGGACAGCGGTATCAATGCCGGATTTCAGCAAGCGGGTATAGACAATCAGACCCTGTTTGAACAGAGTCATGCCAAGACAGGGAATCTACACAGAGGAGAGTGAACGTGATCAGTCAAAGAGCATCGGCGCGAATCATGAGGTGGGGCGTTATCCTATTCACGATCTTTATCTGCTTCATTGGTCCCTACTTGATAAACGAAACCAAGCTATCTCCTGATTTGATCGATATGGTCTACTGGGGTGCACTGATACTGGTTAGTCTTGCCTTGGTGCAAGCGGTGATCTTTGACTTTCTTCGCGGTGACAAGGCTTACGCGTTGAAAATGATCATCCTGCACGTCGTTGGTATCATGTTGATCAACTATCTGTTGTAACGGGGTGAGTCGTCAGAATGAGTCATAAGATAAGGTCACGATGATGATACGACTAAAGCAAGTGTTGCACAATGAAAACGGCAGTATAACCATCTTTACGCTGTTCCTATTGATGGCGGCGATCACAGGGATATTCTACTTGGCCTACTATTATAGTGGTTTCGTCTCGCTAAGGCAGGCGCAAAATGTGGTGGACAGCGCCGCGTTGGCTGCGGTTCAGGAACTGCGCAACCAGTTCGTCGCCAAGATGCAGGATCAATCATTGGATACGGTGCGGAAGTTTAAACGGCAGGTGCGAGAAGAGATAGAGCAGTGCGAGAGAGAACGAAAAGCGGACGACCCGCCCTGTCCCACTGCAAACGAATTGATCAGGCTATATATCCGCGGTACGGAACTGAAATACATCCTGTTGGCAAACAAGTACGACAAAGTGGAACACTGGCTCCTTGTCGTGAGGGAACCTCGTTTTCGTTCGGATTACACCGAGGAGAAGAACGGTGACGTATTGTACGATGCCTTTGTCCAAAATCAACGATTGATCAAACAGACTGCCCTGGATGCAATGGAGAAGAACAACGGGGAGCGAAAGTTGAAGATCACGTTTCCGGTCGATGGTCAGCCCAAGCTGGAGGTAAACGGGATCAAAGCGATGCCCCTCGGTGAGCTTGGGGGCGGTGATCCGGCCTTGATCAAAGCGAGAGCAGCCGCAGGCGTATATCCGAAAGAGTTTGCCGTGGATGTCTCACGGAAAATCCCAAGAACCATCAGCAAAAGCTGGCCCTCCCATGGGGAGTAGTGTCAGCTTTTTGTCTGTACAGAGGAACGCCTCTTTCGCCTGTCAAAACTTGACGGAACCATTGGCGCGGAGTTACAATATCATTTGTACTGACTGGTCAGTTCAAATACAGGAGGAGGAGCAGAACATGTCCATATCAAAAAAAGATCAGATCTCGCAAGGGGCATTGCGGGCCTTTGCCCAGTATGGCTACAGTGATACGACAATGGATTCGATTGCCGATGTTGCCCAGGTGGCAAAAGGGACGTTGTACTACCACTTCAAGACAAAGGAAGAGTTGTTTTACCATGTGAACCGAAAGGGAGTGGAGATGCTGATCGATAGTGTCACCAACGCTATGCAGGACACCAGCCGTCCTGTAAAGGAGCGGATGCTTGGCGTTCTCGATGAGCATCTCCGCTTCTTCTCGGAGCATCAGGAGTTTTGTCTGCTGCTGTTAAGCTACACTTCGGGCGATCCGGAGCGGGATCAGATGGTTCGGACACTGCTGGCCGACTATTTCGAGACCGTGGAGCAGTTCCTCCGCGAACTGCAGCGTCTGGGAGTGATCAACGCGGAGTTGGAAGTGCAGACATTGGCTTCGGCGCTTTTTGGCATGGTCGGATTCACCGCATTGCGCAAGATCTTTCGCGGCGAGCCGCTCTATACCGAAGAGACCCGGACAGCTTTGATTTCGCTTTGCAAAGGAGCATTAGCGATCGAGCACTGATCAACCTTGGCGTCAGACAAGTATTTATGAGCCGAAAGAGCGTTATGCCAAAAGAAAGTTCGGTCAAAAGAGAGTTCGATCAATGAAAGTTCGGCCAAAGAAAGTTCGACCAAAAGGCAAGAGGGAAAGTACACGGGGAAAAGGACAGATGGAAAAAAAGATGGAAAGTAGAAAGACCATCGATAGAGGAGAAAGGGAGAGAATCACCAATGAGGAAGAACGTCTGGATCGGTGTGGCGGGATTTGTGAGTGTGATCGCGGTCTTGACCGTGTATTTATTAGTCCCGGGAGCCAATTATGCGTCAGGAGGAGCGCTGGACAACTCGGTTGTCGGCGTGATTGAAGGAACAGAGGTAGACCTGGCCTTCAAGATGGGCGGCACGATCGCCGATCTCCGGGTAAAAGAAGGCGATGTCATACAAGCTGGGCAACTGCTTGCCGTGTTGTCCAATGAAGACCTGCTGGCCAAACGGGAACAGGCAGAAGCGGCCTACGAACTATCCAAGGTGAAGCTGGGGCAGGCAGAGCAAGGAGTAACGGTCACCAACCAGACCAGCGATGCACAGGTGCAGCAGGCCAAAGCAGCAGTCGATGCGGCCCGCGCCCAGTACGAAGCAGCGAAAAACGGAGCACGCCCGGAAGAGATCAATCAGCTTCAGGCAAAGCTGGAGGCAGCCCAAACAGCGGAACAGACGGCCCAAACCAACTACCAAAGGATGCAGCACCTTTTAACTGAGGGTGCTGTACCGAAGGCACAAGTGGAGGAGGCACAGCTGCAGTACGAGAAAGCAACGGCCGAACGTGCCGCCGTCCAAGAGCAGCTAAGCATGGCGAAAAGCGGTGCGCGCAAGGAGCAAATAGACGCCGCAAAAGCGCAGCTCAATCAGGCAGTAGCTGCTTATAACCAGGCAGTGGCAGCTCATGGACAGGTTGGCATCAAGCAGTTGTATGTGCAGTCAGCCAAGGCAGCCGTACAGCAGGCCAAAGGGGCGCTTGCCGAAGTTGAAGCCCACCTGAACGATACCAAGCTGACGGCACCCCTGTCCGGTGTCGTGAAATCGGTCAATGTTCACAAAGGCGAACTGGTTGCCCAAGGCTATACGGTCCTTACTCTGCAGGCACAGGATGAATTGTTCGCCAAGTTTTACGTCAGTGAAAACGATCTGGCTGGCTTGGAAGTAGGGCAGAGTGTCGCCCTGTTTGTACCGTCACTAGGTCGTGAGGTAGATGGGAAACTGAGTGTAATCGCACCTGCCGCCGATTTCGCCGTGCAAAAAGCGACACAGGAACTGGGGGATCGCGACATTCGTTCCTTCCAGGTACAGATTGATCTGCAGGGGGCCAAACTGCGTCCCGGACTATCGGTTGAGTGGCAGATCAAAGGAGCGGGAGACAAGTGAGGGAGATCAGCCGATTGTTCGAACGGGAGTGGAAGTTTATCTTTGCCAACCGGACGGTGCTGATGATTTTGCTCGCCGTACCAGTGCTTTATTTTACACTATTTGGCTTTTTGTATAATGAAAAGCGGGTGACCGAACTGCCGACTGTGATTGTGGATCAGGATCAGACGGAACTAAGCCGGGAATTGGTACGTGCGTTTGACGTCCATCAGACGTTTGCCGTCACGAGAGTGGTGGCCACAGAGGATGACGCAATGGAAGCGGTAGAACGGGGAGAAGCTGCGGCCAGCGTGGTGATTCCGGAGCGTACCACGGAGCGACTCAAAACCGGGCAGTCCGCCGAAGTGCTGACCGTGATTGATGGCAGCAATATGTTGATCTCCAACACGGCGGTGCGTGCCGCCAATACGGTAATCAAAAGTGTATCGGCCGGGGTGACCCTATCCAAGCTGGAGGCACAAGGGGCATGGGGAGACGAAGGGAAGACCCTCTTCACCGGTCTGGATTATCGCTATCGCGTTCTGTACAATCCTACCTTCAGCTACCTCTCCTTTATGGTGTACGGTCTCGGCGGAACGGTCCTGCAGCAGTGTCTTTTCCTCGGCGTCGCCCTCTCCGTCGCCCGCGAGAAAGAGGAGGGGACGTGGAGTGAAACACTGCGTCAACATCGTTTTGGGCAGCTGCTTGTGGGCAAGCTGGCACCCTATCTGGTGATGGCTACCTTCAATCTGGTTGTCACCTTTGCGATCGTGCTGAAAGGTTTTGGCGTACCGTATTACGGCGATCTGACCCATCTGCTGATCGTCGGTACTTTGTTCAACGTAACGGTGTTGTCGATTGGGTTTGCCATCTCCTTTTTCTCGGCCAATCAACTGCAGGCGACCGAGATTGCCATGCTGATTGCTGTCCCATCCTTTTTACTATCGGGTTACACGTGGCCCTTGCGTGCGATGCCGGAGGCGGTGGCTGCGATCGGACAGTCGCTGCCGCTCACCTATTTCCTCCACGCCGTCAGGGAGGTACTGGAGAAGGGGCATGGACTTTCGTTTATCACGCAAGACCTCGCCGTTCTCGGTCTGATGACGCTGATCGGTTTGTTTGCCGTTTACCTGCTCTACCACTGGCAGTCGAGCAGAAAGCAGAGCGATGCGGCGGAGCGGTCACAGGTGGCGTAGCATATTCCTGCGCAAAAAAGCAGGTTGTTTCGTGGTATGATGAAGGCAGACGAAACTAGGGGGGCATGCCGCATGAAGCAGCGCGTGACCAGGGACTTGCTTGCTTATCAGCAGGCTCACCGAAACAGGTACAATCAACAGCTGCATTACCTGGCGTTTCTCGCTGCCTTCATAGGCTGGGTTGCGCTCTGGTTTGATTGGCGGGTCACAGTCGGCTGCGCCGTGCTGCACTATGTTTTTTCGTGGGTGGGACACTTCTTTTTTGAAGGAAATCGTCCGGCTTCGTTCAAACACCCTTTTCTTGGCTTCTATGCCGGGTTTCTCTGGTTCTTCTTGCGTAGCCTGGAGCTGATCAGCAAAAAACAACTACTGCCGCTGCCCGCTGTACCCCAGGCAAACGAGGGCACGGATGACGGCAGCGCAGCTTGACCATTCAATGGCAGCACCCGCCCGCGACAGGTCAAGAGGAATAGTGGAAAGGCAGAAGCTCTTACGCTGTGGGTCACAGTTCAGACCTGCAATGTAGGAGCTTTCTTTATCAACTCCTTCCAGACCCCCTGTTTCTGGCTGCAGGTTGTCAATCGACAAGCAGCACGAAGGTGGAAAAGGGAAGTTGGTGTAAAACGGCGAATGTATGGGCAGGATGGCACGAGCACGAGCAAACCATGAACAGTCAACGCTGTCAAAGATGCGTGGAGGGTTACTGCAGGATAAAATAGACAGGTGCAAGACTGCCGATGGAAAGCGAGGAGAAAAGATGGTGTTTACCTCAACAGATTTCTTTCACATCATCGATCACCAACTGCTGTTCAACCAAAACAAAAGTCTCTTTTATACCCTGCCTGATGGAAAACTGGCTGTAAAACCATCTGAAAAAACGGTGCAGTTGTTTAAACATAAGCCAAAAGAGATCGTCGGTTTCATCGAGTCAACAAAGAGGGAAGGCACGATCTCGCAAGTACTAGAGGCTGTATCGCAACGTGTCCTCAGGCTGTTTTTGCGAGCAAACCAATTCCTTGACTTTCAACACCGGGATCGCCTTGTTTTGCAAAGTCTGTACAAACATCTGTTGCAGCGCATCTGTACGATGGGCAGTAAAACGGCTACGCTGTCCGACGCAGAAATCGATGAGTTGTTTGATGGCCATTACAAACGACTGCAAGCCTTTTTGGTCGGCAGCAATGGCACCGCTATCTTTTCCAAGTACAGAGAACATCCGGAGTTGTTTGCTGTACCGTGCGCTGAGTACGACCCTCAGTTTCAACTCGACTTGTTGGGGATTGGGTTGGATACGATCAAACAGCCTGTCTTGGATATTGGCTGCGGCGCCCAAGCCAATCTGGTCCGCTTCCTGCGGGAAAGCGGGATTGAAGCATACGGCATCGATCGAGATGTCGAAGAATGCGACTATTTGTTTCGGGCCAATTGGTTCGATTGGCAGGTGAGAGCCGTGACGTGGGGGACGGTCATTTCCCACATGGCCTTCTCCAACCATTTCATGCACCATCACCTGCGGAGCAGCAGCAGCGCCGAACGTTATGCCAAAACGTACATGCAAATCCTCCAGTCGCTGCAAGCGGGGGGAAGCTTTATCTACGCGCCCGGACTGCCATTTCTGGAAGATTTGCTGCGTTCCCACCCATCGTATACGGTGAATGTCAAAGAGATTAAGATCGATCGGTGCTGTGCAGAGCCATCCAGTCGGTTGGGCAGACCCTCCGTCACAAACATCACGCGACAAGCATGAAGCGGGCATGTTTCAATAGGAGAAAGCAGAGCAGCTTCGCACTTTGAAAAAAGGGAGAAGATAGCAATGAAAACAATCGGTCTGTTGGGCGGCATGAGCTGGGAATCTACGACGATCTACTACCGCTTGCTAAACCAACATGTGAAGGAACGGCTGGGAGGACTTCATTCCGCCAAATGTTTGCTCTATTCCTTTGACTTTGAGGAGGTTCAGAGGCTGCAGCATCAAGGGCAGTGGGAGGAAGCGGGCGACTTGCTGGCTCGCACCGCAAGGCTGTTGGAAGGAGCAGGGGCTGACTTCTTGGTGATTTGCACCAATACGATGCATAAGGTGGCCGAGCAGATCCAGCAGGAGGTCTCACTGCCGCTGCTGCATATCGCTGATGCAACTGCCGAGCGGATCAGGAAAAACGGGTTGGGCAAAGTAGGACTGCTCGCAACCGGTTTTACAATGGAACAGGATTTCTATAAAGGGCGCCTGCATCAAAAGTACGGGTTGGACGTTCTGGTTCCTGAACCGAGGGACAGGGAAGTCGTGCATCAAATCATCTATCAAGAACTGTGCAGAGGAGTGATCAAACCGGATTCAAGACAGCGATACCGCGAGATCATCAGTCGGTTGGTTGAACAGGGGGCTGAGGCAATCATTCTCGGTTGTACCGAGATTACGCTCCTGGTCAACCAGGATGATTCCCCGGTTCCCCTGTTTGATACGACGGCGATCCATGCAGAAGCAGCTGTCGACTGGGCGTTGGCCGTTGATGCTCCTCCTGCCCACCGCGCAAATCCGGCAACCTCCGCCTAAGCCAGTGGCGGGTCATGCAGACTCTACAAATGATAAAGCTGCATGTGCTGATTCCGCAAAAGGTAAAGCTGCTATGATGGATCAGCCAAACGCCTGCGCCGCAATGGCAAACAGGGTATCGTTGCGTGAAGGCAATTGATCAGCTCCCTTCAGCATGACGGGCGGTTGGGTTGCCTTACAGAACCCGCGCTTCAACAGACCTGACCGCAGTGCTTGCTGTTTGGCAGGGATATCGATGCGCAGGTTTCCCTCATGCCGACTGGCTAAGTGATCTATCAGAGCGAGGGCCAGTTCGCAGTCGGGTGCGACGATCGGTCCCAACAGCAGCAGCTCAGGCCCTTGCACGGCCAGACCGAAACCGGCAATCGTGCCATCTGGCCTCTTGATCACCGCCTGACGCGCCGATTGCATCATTCTCGCCTGCAAAAACGAACATCGCCGGCCGCCTACAGCCGCTTCATCCAAATCCATCACAGCCTCCACATCATCGGCGGTCATCTCACAGAGGTGATAACCATTGTGGAGACGTGCTGAACGGTCAGCGGCAGGATTGCCTTCGTTTGATTTGACTCCAGCAGGAGTCACTCCCCCTGCAGGCTGTTGATAACGGTCGCAAAGCAGTTTCTCAATCGTCTCCACAGTCTGAAAGCCGAGCCGCTCGTACAGCGGAATTCCTTCTGGTGTCGCTATCAGCATAATCGGAACCCCACTGGGCAGGGCGTCGATACATTTCTGAGTCACAGCCTTGCCGAGGCCTTGTCCCCGATACGGCTCCCTAACCATCACCATACCGATCGAGGCCAGTCGGTCACCGTAGGGAAAGATCGCCGCGCTAGAAACCACTCCGTCTTCTGCCGACCAATGTCCATAGACGATACCGCAGGCCAAGATGGTGCGGACGTCTTCGCTCGAATAGTCCCAACCCAGACTGGACGACAACGCCACCAGATCGGAAGCGGCTGTCTCATCCAACCGCTGTAAGGCGATTGTTTTCATCGTTTCTCTCCCCTGTTTGCTTTTCGTTATGCAGCTTCCCGTCCCACTGTCTCCGCTTTGATCTACGCTCACTCATCACGCGTTTGATCTGAGCAGAATCAGAATAGAGCAGAGGCAGAAGACCCTGCCATTCAGGCAACAAACCCTCTCTACACCGCTATCTTAGCATGCATTATAGCCGAGGGGTAAGACAAACACGTATATCATCAACTAATTGAATCAGAAAATAGTTGCAAAATGAAAATGATGTGTGATATAACAAATGTACGGGAACTCAGCACTCGCGTTTGTCGGATAAAAGTAGGCGATTATCCCTCCTCCCCACCATCATAGGGAGGAGCTTCTTTCACAGTAATAATTGCAAAAATCAACTATTGTTAGAGGGGAACAGATGCGAGTGGCAGAGTCCAACACGAAACAAGCTCGAGGAGGCATGTACGATGAAATCTGTAAAACGACCTGTAGCGATTCTGGGCGCTGGTCCTGTTGGTTTGGCCGCAGCGGCGCATCTGGCAGAAAGAGGGGAGCCGTTTGTCCTGCTGGAAGCGGGAGAATCAATCGCGGCCAACATCCAGAGCTGGAAGCACGTCCGTATGTTTTCACCCTGGGAATACAATGTAGACAAAGCGGCTCAAGCATTGTTGGAGAAGCATGGGTGGGCAGCCCCGCCGCCAGAGGCGCTTCCAACGGGGGGAGAATTGGTTGACAATTATCTTCGTCCGCTGGCCGATCTGCCGCAGATCAAGCCATACCTTCATCTCAACAGCAAGGTGATCGCTGTTGGCCGCAAGGGACTGGACAAAATGAAAACAGCTGGTCGGGACCACCTGCCGTTTGTCATCCAGTATGAACAAAACGGAAAGCGAGTGAAGCTGGAAGCACGTGCTGTCATCGATGCCACAGGTACGTGGAACAGGCCCAATCCGGTCGGTTCAGGAGGGGTATGGGGGGATGGAGAAGCAGAGGCGAATTCTCAGATTGTGTACGGCATCCCCGATGTACTGGGAGAGCAGAAAAGCAGATATGCCGGCAAGAGGGTTCTCGTGGTAGGTAGCGGACATTCGGCAATCAACACCCTGTTGGATCTGGCCAAACTGCAGCAAGAAGCACCAGAAACCACCATCTTCTGGGCCATTCGCAAGCAAGCAGTAAGCCAAACATACGGTGGTGGAGAAGCAGATGCGCTGCCGGCGCGTGGGGCCCTTGGACTCCGTCTGCGCAGCTTGGTGGAAAGTGGTCACATGCAGGTGTTTGCTCCATTTTACATTGAAAAAATCGACAGCGTAGAAGGGCGACTGCGGGTAATCGGGATGCTGCAAGAAGAGGAAGCGATGATCGGCCCGGTCGATCAGATCATCGCCAACACCGGTTCCCGTCCCGATATGAACATGCTGCGAGAGGTGCGTGCCGATTTCGATCCTGCACTCGAATGCGTACCCGCACTGGCTGAGTTGATCGATCCCAACATCCATAGCTGCGGTACGGTCCGTCCGCACGGGGAAGCAGAGCTGCGTCAGCCAGAAAAAGATCTGTACATTGTCGGTTCCAAAAGCTACGGACGCGCCCCAACCTTTTTGCTCGCGACTGGCTACGAGCAAGTCCGCTCGGTGGTATCGGCGCTGGTCGGTGATTGGGAAGCAGCGAGGAAGGTAGAGCTACAGCTGCCGGAGACAGGGGTATGCAGTGTCGGCGGTGGTAGCGGTGCGGCCGGCCAAGCAGCAGCATGTTGCGGACCTGCAGGAAGCGAAAAGGATGCACAACTGGTAGCAGCGCAGGTGACGGACACAGGTTGCTGCCAATCATCTCTGCCACAGATGGTGCATTTTGACCAGCCAACCCGTTCGGAGTCGAGCGATTGCTCCCCATCCTCCCAATCAAGCTCTGACGGTTGTTACCAATCTGCTCAACCGGAGCACACTGATTGCTGTGCGAGCGAGCGAGCGGACAGTCGAGAGCAGGACAGTCGAGAGCAGGACAGTCGAGGTAGAGCAGCTTGTTGTTAGACGTGGAGCGGTCCATCAGACCACGTTTACCAAATGTTATCGATAAGCACACAAAAACATGACATAGGATGACGTAATGATGTATTATACTTGGGTCTGTCAGATAGGAAGTTAATGTTAAAGGATGGAGAAAACATGCTGCAATCTCATCAAAATGAGGTGCCGACGCTTGACCGCAAGCGTTTCGTGCCGCTCATCATCTACGTCATCTTTTTTGGAGTGCTGAACGAAACCGTATTTAACGTTTCCACCCCGAACATTTCCGCCCAGTACGGATTGACGCCTGCGGGGGTCAGCTGGGTTGTGACTGTATTTATTATCACGTTTGGGTTGGGACAGGTGATCTACGGCAAGCTGGCCGACTTATTCAGCTTGCGGCGGCTGATCGTGATCGGCATCATCGTCTATGCGGCGGGTTCGCTGATCGGCTTTCTGCTGCAGTTCTGGTATCCGTTCACCATCTTCGGCAGGGCGATCCAAGGAGCAGGGGCCTCGTCGATTCCGGCGCTGGTGATGATTGTCGTCGCCCGCTATTTTACACAGCAGGATCGAGGCAAGCTGTTTGGCATCCTGACCTCTACGGTCTCGTTTGCGATTGGTGTCGGGCCTGTGATCGGTGGGTTTGTCTCGGCTTACCTGCACTGGTCGTACCTGTTCCTGATCCCGCTGTTTACACTGGCAGCGATTCCTGCTTTTTTAAAGCTGCTGCCGGAGTCGCAGCCGGCTGGCGGCAAGCTGGACATCCCGGGAGCCGTTCTGCTCGGCATCACGATTACCTCGCTGATCTTGTACTGCACGTCACTTGACTGGCCGTACCTGATCGTCACGGCAGTGGGAGCAGCCGCTTTCATGATGCGGATTCGCCGGGCCGCTCATCCGTTTGTTGAGCCTTCCTTGCTGGCTGATCACAAGTACAGGATCGGTCTGCTGATCGGTTTTCTCATCTTCGGAACCGTTGTCGGGATTATGTTCGTCATCCCGCTGATGATGGATCATCTGCATCATCTCGCAACAGATGACATCGGGCTGGTTCTCTTTCCGGGAGCGTCCAGTGCCGTCATCTTCGGGACGGTAGCCGGAAACATCACGGTCAAGAAGGGAAGCCACTTCGTTGTCTATACCGGACTCAGCCTGGTCCTGACTGCGCTGCTTCTGTTGGCCGGGCTGACCGACAAATGGGTTTGGTTCTCGGCGATGGCGATGGTCCTCATGTACATCGGCTTTTCATTCGTACAGACTGCGCTCGCCGAGAGCATTACCCAGATTCTTGCTCCCCAGCAGATCGGGGTGGGGATGGGCTTCTACGGTCTGATCTCGTTTGTATCGGGGGCGGTCGGAACCGCGATCGTCGGAAAGGCCCTGGAGGGGGCAGTGCTTGGCTTTCCGCTGCTGCCGTTCATTCATTCGGCTCCCGCCCATCAATACAGCAACCTGCTGTTGGCCTTTGCGCTGGTAGTTGCTGTCGGGTGCATCCTGTACGCTCTTTCGCTGGGGCGGTACTCGCCGCAGTCTGCCATCGGTCCGGATCCGGTCGGAGAAGGATGATCGGTCTGTTTACACCCACCACATCTCAGCGAGGGGTTCGCGGATCAGCACTTGCTGCAAGTTTTGCACGGCCTTTGTAAAGCCCTCGTCAACCGACATCAACCCGTCTTCGTGTTCAATGCTGACGACACCATCGTAGCCGACCAGACGGAGGGAGCTGATGATGTCGGCCCAGGTTTTCAAGTCGTGCCCATAACCTACCGTGCGGAACTGCCAGGCGCGGTCCAGCATCTGGGCGTACGATTGCATGTCCGTGACACCGTGATGGTTGACGTTGACCGTATCTATCGCGGTGTCTTTGGCATGGAAATGATGAATCGCTCCTGCCTTGCCGAGAATTCGTACCGCTTGTACCGGATCAATTCCCTGCCACCACATGTGGCTCGGATCAAGATTGGCGCCGAGAGCTTGACCGGTCGCCTCCCGCAGCCGGAGCAGCGTGGCCGGCGTGTGCACAGAAAAGCCGCCATGCAGCTCCAGACCGATTTTTACGCCATGTTCGGCAGCGAACTGCTCCATCTCGCGCCAGTACGGGATCACTTTCTGCTCCCACTGCCAGGCGAGAATCTCCTGGTAGTCGTTGGGCCACGGTGCCACCGGCCAATTGGGGTATTTGGCATGCTCATGATCCCCGGGACAGCCGGAGAAGGTATTGACAACCGGCACCTCCAGTTTTTCTGCCAAACGCACGGTCATCAGAAAGTTGTCGTGGTAAGCCTGGGCGATCTGTTTCTGCGGGTGCAGCGGATTGCCATGACAGCTTAATGCGCTGATGATCAACCCTCTGGATTCTACCGCTTGTTTAAAAGCTCGTCTCTTTCCACTGTCAGCGAGTAGCTCTTCCGCGTTGCAGTGGGCATTCCCGGGGTAACTGCCTGTGCCCACTTCCACTGCGTCCAATCCTTTTGCAGCTACGTAATCCAACGTCTCTTCCCACGATTTTTGTGCAAACAGAACGGTGAAGACACCTAACTTCATCGTCGCACCTCCAAAAAATAGTTGACACCACGAAATGTAATCGATTACATTTTTAATTGTAGATCATTTTAGAAAATACAGTCAATAGATACCTCATGACGTCCCAACTTATCCTATCCAGGCTTGCAGATCATGCTTGTGTTGACAGTACCGTGCGTTCATATTACCTTAGCCGTAATCGATTACAACTAAAAAGGAAGTAGGACAAACGATGATAACGATTCAACAAGTGGCCAAGGAGGCGGGAGTATCGGTAGCCACCGTGTCGCGCGTGCTGAACAAACACCCGTCCGTCTCGCTGAAGACCCGCCAGAAGGTGGAGAGCGTCATTGAACGGCTGCACTACGAACCCAACATGCTGGGTCGCAACCTGCGCATCTCGCAGAGTAGAATGCTCTTGGTGCTGGTTCCCAGTATCTCTAACCCCTTTTACTCCAAAATCGTACAGGGGATCGAAGACGTCACCCGCAAACACCATTACAATATTTTGCTGTGCACCACGGACACCGATATTGAGCGGGAGATGATCTACCTCGATCTGGTGAAGCACAAACTGGCCGATGGGGTGATCTCGATGGATCCGGCCGCCGATCTCGACCACCTGACAGGGGAGGGCAGACAGTTCCCGGTCATCCAGTGCTGTGAATACAGCGAAAACCTGCAGATTCCCTACGTCTCCATCGACAATCGAACCGCAGCGTATAAAGCGGTAAAACATTTGATCACCCTCGGGCACCGCAAGATTGCGATGATTAACTCTGATCAGCGCTTTTTGTACGCCCGACTGCGCAAAGAGGGCTACCTGAAAGCATTGGAGGAATACGGCATCGCCTGCCGCGAGGAGTGGGTGATTCACACCGATCTGGGGTTTGAGAGCGGACAGCGGGCCATGCGTGCCTTTCTCGCTCTTGAAGAGAAACCGACAGCCGTCTTCTGTGTCTCGGACACGCTGGCGATCGGGGCGTTAAAAGGCATAAAAGAAGAAGGGGTGCGTGTGCCACAGGACATAGCTGTCGTCGGCTTTGACAATATCCAGTTTGCCGCTATGATGAATCCGACGCTGACCACAGTTGCACAGCCGATGTATGAGATGGGTTGTGAGGCGGCAAGGATGTTGATCCACAAGCTGAATCATCCGGACGATTCCCTGCGCAGCGTGATTTTGGATCATGAACTAATCATCCGGGAATCAACCATGGGATAAGCGCACCGCTGGTGTGCATCCTCCGGCCCTTTTTGTAATCGATTACATAAAGCGAGCCGGGTGCAAATAGAATACAGGGGAAGAGTAGAGGAGGATGGAAAAAATGAAAGCGCTTCAAAAATGGGTAAGCGGCTTCGCCATTCTTGCGCTGCTGCTCGCATTGGCGGGCTGTGGCGGACAGAGCCAAAGCACAGGGGGATCATCTACAGGTACAGCGGGAGAAACGGCAGCAGGAGGCGAGAAGGCAAAGACGATCGGGATGTCGTTTCCCGCAGCGGATCACGGCTGGCTGGGAGCGATTATCAAAAATGCGGAGGATGAGGCAAAAGCTCAAGGCATCCAGTACGTGATTACGACCGCCGCCGATCCCAACAAGCAGACGAACGACGTGGAAGATCTGATCTCGCAAAAAGTGGACGCGATCGTGATGCTGCCAATCGAATCGGCTGCCCTGACGCCCGTTGCCAAAAAAGTAAAGGAAGCGGGCATACCGCTGGTGATTGTTGACCGCGAGATCGAAAGTGACGACTTTACGGCATTGGTGAAGGGGGACAACAAAGGGATTGGGCAGGGGGCAGGCAAGTACCTCGCTGAACAATTAGGCGGAACAGGCAAGATTGTAGAGATTATCGGTGTCCCCAGCTCCGTCACGACGCTGCGCAGCGAAGGATTCCGGGAGGCGATTCAAGACCACCCCGGCATGGAGATCATCGTCAGTCAGTCCGGCGACTTCCAGAAAGAAAAGTCGCTGCACGTGATGCAAAACATCCTGCAGTCGCAGCCGCAGATCGACGCCGTCTACACCCATGACGACGAGATGGCCCTGGGGGTTCTGCAGGCAATCAAGGAAGCCAATCGTACGGACATCAAGATTGTTACCGGAGCCGGCGGCCACAAAGATGTCTACAAGCTGATCAAAGATGGCGACAGCCTGTTGAAAGCTACCTTTATCTATTCGCCGCTGATGGTGAAAGACGCAGTAAAAGTAGCGGTTGATATCGTCAATGGCAAGACGCCAAGCGAGAAAGAGATCGTCCTCGAAGCTGCACAGGTGACCCAGGAGAATGTTGACCAGTATTACGATGAAAATGCGAACTATTAAAGAGAACACGCCAACTATTTAAGCCAACCATACTAGTAGAGTCAACTACTAAAAAATGGAATCACCAACTGTTGAAACGGCAATGCTGCTTCGCAAGGAAGGCAAGTCCCTGGCGACATAGCGAGAAGGATCGGCCGACAGGGACGAAGAACGGAAGAACTGCCTGCAGCACGAAGCCGTCCGTCGTTTTAGACGGCAGCGAAGCTGGCCTCAAAAAAGCTGAGAAACTGCGGCAAAGCAGGAGACCGTATTGCTTTTACGCAGTTTCATCAGCATGTGCGGGGAAGGGGGAGCAAGCATGGAATACATTCTCCAGATGCAGGGAATCACCAAGTCATTTCATCAGGTACAAGTAGTAAAAGGGGTCGACTTTCAGCTTGGAGCGGGAGAAGTACATGCCCTGCTGGGGGAAAACGGCGCAGGAAAATCGACCCTGATGAACATACTGGGTGGCGTGCTGTCACCCGACGACGGTGAGATTCGCCTGTTTGGCCGCAGCGCTGTCCTATCCGATCCCCGTGCGGCCAAAGCATTGGGAATCAGCTTTATCCATCAGGAGCTGCACGTCGTAAGCGATCTGCGCGTGTACGAGAACTTGTTTCTGGGAGCCGAACTGACCGACCGGTTCGGATTTCTGCAGGTGGACGAGATGTGTCGCCAAACGACGGAGATTTTGGCCAAGATCGGGATCTCTCTCGATCCCAAGGCGTATGTGCGAGATTTGGACGCTTCTTTCAAGCAGATTATCGAGATTGCCAGAGCGCTGCGAGCAGAGGCCAAAATCATCATCATGGACGAACCGACCACTTCACTGACCGATCATGAGACCAACAAGCTGATGGCACTGATCCGTTCTCTGAAACAGTCGGGGGTCAGCATCATCTACATCTCGCACAAGCTGAAAGAAGTGCTGGAGGTCTGTGATCGGTTTACCGTTCTCAGAGATGGCAGTCTGGCTGGGACGGGCGACATCGCTGGCGTGGATGAGGAACAGATTACACGGATGATGGTAGGACGCTCGGTAGCGGGGCAGGACTACTACGTGACGCGCTCGGAGGGGACAGCTCGGCTGGAGGTGCAGCAATTGAGCTGTAACCGTCTTTTCCGCAATGTCTCCTTTACCCTGCATCAAGGAGAGATTCTCGGCTTTACCGGACTTGCCGGGGATGGCAGGACGGAACTGTTCGAATGTATCTTCGGCTACCGCAAAAAAACGGCCGGACAGATCCTGGTTGACGGCAAGCCAGTGCAGATCACCCATCCCCGGCACGCTCTGCAAGCGGGGATCGGCTTTGTACCTAAGAATCGAAAAGAGAATGCGATCATCAAAGACTTGAGCGTGTTGTCCAACATGAGTTTGACCGCTCTGCAGCAGTACGGGAAGTACGGATGGATTGATACCAGACGTGAACGGCAGATGTTTTCCCAGTACAAGGAGCAGCTGAACATCAAGGTGGCCGATCCGGACAGTTCAATCGTTACTTTGAGCGGCGGCAACCAACAAAAGGTGGTATTAGCCAAATGGCTGGAGGTAAACGCCGATATCCTGATTTTTGACAACCCGACACAAGGGATCGATGTGGGCGCTAAAAGCGACATCTACCACCTGATCATGGATCTGGCCCGACAGGGAAAAGCGATCGTCATCCTCTCTTCGGAGGTGCCGGAGATATTGAAGCTGTGCGATCGGGTAATCGTGATGCATCAAGGGGAGGTCACCGCTACTCTGGAACGGTCACAAGCGACAGAAGAGCTGATCATGCTGCACGCAATCGGTACTAGGAAAGAGGGAATGGGGCAATGATGAACCAGACGGAAGTAAAAGTGACCCGCAAAATGGGAGGGAAGGTTTCCTGGATTTGGGCCGAATACAGTGTGGCTGTAGCATTTCTGGTGATCGTGATCCTGGCGGCCTTGGCGGACAGCAGTTTTCTTACCTATACCAACCTGACCAATATTTTGCGCCAGGTCTCGATTATCGGCATCATCTCACTGGGGATGACGGTCGTGATGCTCTCGGGCGGCATCGATCTGTCGGTGGGAGCGGTGCTCGCCTTTGTCGGGGGAGTTGCACTGCTCGCTCTAAACGGCACCGAAAGCGTCCTCCTCGCCTTGGTCACGGCGCTTCTTTGCGGGGCGCTGATCGGCTTTTTGAACGGCGTGATGATCACCAAAGGAAAGATTGCCTCTTTTATTGCCACGCTGGGTGTCATGGCGGGGGCCCGTTCGTTGATTCTCTACATCGCAGACGGGGGGAGCATCTCTGGTGAGGTAGAAACGTACACCATGATCGCCAATGAGGATGTTCTCGGGATCTCTTATCCGATCATCATCTTCCTGGCTGCCACGCTGCTAGTCTACCTGTTGATGCACAAGACGCGCTTTGGGCGCTATGTATACGCGATTGGCAGCAATGAACGGGCCGCTCTACTGTCTGCCATTCGCGTCGACCGGGTTAAAATCGGCGTCTACATGCTCTGCAGCTCGTTTGTGGCATTGGCAGCAGTGGTTGAGTCGTCGCGTCTCAATTCGATCTCTTCTGCCAGCTCCGGACTCGCCTATGAGCTGGATGCTATCGCCGCCGTCATCATCGGGGGAACCCGGATGAGCGGAGGGCGGGGAAAAGTGATCGGGACCTTCTTTGGGGTCCTCATCCTGGGAATCCTGAACAACATGATGAACCTGTTAAATGTGTCGCCGTATCTGCAGGGACTGGTGAAAGGGCTGATCATTATCATCGCTGTCCTGCTGCAAAAGAAGGATTAGGTTCTGTCGTATCGCTGTAGTATGGGAAGAGCCGATACGTTTTCATACAAAGGAAAGAGCGGAGGGGACAAGATGACGATACATGTAGCAATCATTGGCTGCGGCTCGATTGCCGAGTTTCGCCATGCGCCGGAGTACGCCAACAATCCGCACGTGACGATTGCCGCCTTTTACGATCGCAACCGGGAGAGAGCGGAGCAACTGGCCAACCGATATGGAGGGCGAGTGGTGGACGATTACCGCGAGATTATGGAGGATAAGACCATTGACGCCATCAGCGACTGTTCTTCCAATGAGACTCATCACGTGATCAGCACACTGGCTCTGCAGCACGGCAAGCATGTGTTGTGCGAGAAACCGCTTGCGATCACTCTGGAGCACGCCGCAGAAATCATCCGTGCCCAAAAAGAGTCGGGCAAAATCCTGATGGTCGGACACAATCAACGACTGAGCAAAGCACATCAAAAAGCAAAGCAAATCCTGCAAAGCGGCGAACTGGGCAAAGTCCTTTCCTTTCAAACGAACTTCGGCCACAGAGGGCCGGAGCACTGGAGCGCGACCAAGGGCTCGACCACCTGGTTCTTTGACAAACAGCGTTCCGTGCTGGGGGTGGCCGGAGACCTGGGCATCCATAAAGTAGACCTGATCCGTTATCTGCTGGACGATGAATTCGCGGAAGTAACCGCGCTGCAGGGCGTGCTGGACAAAAAGGACGGACAGGGCAATCCGATAGCTGTATGCGACAACATGGTTTGCCTGTTTCGGATGACGAGCGGCACTATGGGTACAGCCTCATTTAGCTGGACGTACTACGGAGAAGAGGACAACAGCACGATTCTCTACTGCCAGCATGGAGAGATGCGGATCTACGCCGACCCTACCTATCCATTGGAGATCGTCAAACCGAATGGGGAGAGGATCAGGTACCAGTTGGCGGCGATGCAGACGAACGACAACCAGACCAACAGCGGCGTGATAGATGCCTTTGTCGACAGCATTGTAATGGGAGCGGCGCCACCGATCAGCGGAGAAGACGGGCTGATCGCCTTGCGAGTGGTGTGGGCCGCTCTCGAATCGGCCGAACGGGGGATTAAGCTGCGAATTGATCCACCCGCCTATTGAGTCCCGTCCAAAAAGGTTACACCGCGCGCATGGAGGGCCAGGACAGTTCCACCCCTTCGCGTGTCAGCAGCCGCTGGAATTCAGCCAACTCCTGCGGATCGTTGCGGACCGATCGGGGGGAGAGCTTCCTCTCCAGGCAGTATGCGGCAATGTACCCGGCTGCTTCTCCTATGTTCCACTCTACGGGGTGGAGCCGGAAGCAGCCGTTTGTGATATGGGTTACCCCGGCATTTTTGCAGGCCGGCAGCAGATTGTCCACCCGTATTGGAATCAGGCAGCCGAGTGGTATCTGGTACGGCAAGGATGGGATGTACAGGTACGGCCGATTGCCCGTGCTGGGGTGCAGATCGATCCGATAGCAGCCGATCCCGACGGCATCAGGGAAGGTCTCGGCCTTGCCATCTGGTCGGCAAGTCGGGCTGAGGTGCTGCTCAAGCACGGTGAACTCTGCCTTGATTCGTCTCGATTCGCGCAGATAGGGAGCGATGGCCAGCCCGTCTTCGGTTCCAAAAACGTCTTTTCGCAGACGAAGTCCGGGGTACCCCTGCTTGCCATCTGGCCGTGGCGCTTCTGTCTGCAGCCAGTAGAGCAAGGACAGGCTTAGCTGCTTCGCCTGGTAGAGGTGGCGCTGCCGTTCCTTTTCACTCACCTCGATCACGGGCCCGAGCCAGAAATCGTTTTGCGGCCAGTTGACCATCGAGATGCTGCTGGGGTATAGCCCTCCTGAAAAATTGTGCTTGTCGGCAATCTGACGGTAGTCATACAGAGAGGGACGGTTGGTGCCCGGAAACAGCTCATACGTTATCGGTTCGTGTGTGTCAGGCCGCATCCCCGTCCAGCTGAGCAGCTTGTCTGGCCAGAAATCGGGCTTGTATTCGCGCCAAAAGTGGTAGGACTCCGGTTTCTCGATGGTATGATCTTCCCCCTGGTGGTAGTCGATGGCGAAACAGTGGGTAAACGCCTGCATGTCCATCGGCTGCGGCTCTCCCTGGACAGCGTGCGGCTCCCCGGTCTGCTCCACTGATTCCGCACCCGTTACATACTCGACACCTGCGAGCGGCAGGACGTCGCCTGATTCGGTGGCATCCAAGATATAGGGGGCGGCTAGTTCCAGCCGATCACCGCTTTCCGCGCTTTCCACTGTGATCGAGATGATCCGGTCGTCCGCCGTCTGAGCAGAGATGAGCCGATGCCGAGTCAATATCGTCACCCTGCCGCTGTGAACATACGGTGCAAGCATCTGCTGCAGGACGGAAAGAGCCGCTCGCGGCTCATGACAGAGTCGGCTGACCCAACCGTTGCCCGGGTTTAGATAGGGATGGGCTCTCGCAGCAGGCGTCAGTGGAAAGTGGCGTCGGTAATAGTCGCGGACACCGTTGCGAAAGGCTCGATAACTGCGGGTACATCCAAACTGTTCAATCCAGGGATGTTCATCAGGAGGTACTCCTTGGCTGGTCAGTTGACCACCGATCCAGTTGGTTTCTTCCGTCATGACTACTTGCTTGCCCAGTTTGGCAGCTGCTAGGGCGGCAGCACATCCACCGGTACCGCCGCCGACGATGACGATGTCGGCATGTTGTTCACGCATGGCACAACACTCCCTTCTCTCTTTCGCTCCTTCCTGAACTTCCGTATGACTCAGTTGATCGTTCATCCATATTATTCTAGTAATAGATGGCAATCCCTTTTTTCTTTTGTTGTGCTTGACGAGTCCTTTATCTCTTGTTAATCTGTATTCACAATACGATCTGGATTTACAGAATGAGTGATATATTTAGATCTAAGGTGGTGCATCACATGTCCAACGGTTCAAACAGTGGTTCAAACAAAGCAGTTCCGATTTCCATCGAACAGCAGAAGCTGTTGGCTAGTGCCATCCGCATCCAAATCCTGCATGCGATTGCGGAGGTGCCGCGCACCGCCAAGCAGGTGGCCGATCTGCTGCGGCAGACACCGGGAAACATCCACTACCATATGCAGCGTCTGGCTGACGGTGGCCTGATCAAGCTGGTGGAAACACGAGAGGTGTCGGGGATTGTGGAAAAGTACTATCAGTCGGTGGGGACCGTTTTTCATCCCCAATTGGTAGGTGAAAGTCCCGATCCTTCTGATCCGCCGATCAAATCGCAGTTGATGCTCACGGAGCAGCAGATCGAGCAACTCAAGGATGAGATGGTGCAACTGCTGCTGAAGTGGGAGAGAATCATCCCTCAAGCGCCGACGGACCGTCTGAAGGAAGTGTCAGTAGGGGTAATGATCAGAGAAGTGATGAAGGGCGAAGCCGAGCAGGGCATACAGCGCGGGGAAGGGGATCATCCGGACAGAGGACGGGAAGATACGAATCCGAGAGAGGGGGAGGAGCATCGATGAGCGCCGCTTCACAAGTGCTGCCAGCCGGGTTATGGCATACGCGCTACCGTTATTTGTTCTTCTCCCGCACATTGAAGGACATCGCCGAAAACTTTGTCTCCATCGCTGTCGTCTGGCTGCTCATTGAAAGTGGCGGTGACGCGGTCAGTACATCTCTCTTGTTTCTCTGTATACTGCTGCCGCAGATGCTGCTCAGTTCCGTCGTCACCCCGCTGCTGTCGCGAGGACAACTGCATCGCTGGATGTTCGCCTCTGACCTGTTTCGCGGATTGCTCGTGCTACTGATACCCATCTGTTTCTACCTGGGCAGCCTGCCATTGTGGCTGTTCTTCCTGGTTGCCTCGATGGAGTCAGCGATCGGTGCTTTCTACAACCCTGCATCCGTTGCGCTGCTGCCGAGAGTAACGCACTCATCACAGCTTCAACAGGCCAATGCTTTCCTGCAATCTTCCAGCCAAGTGGTCTCCCTGCTCGGGCTGGCTGGTGCAGGTGCGCTGGTCACACTGCTTTCCGCCAGCGCGACATTGGTGATTGCAGCTGTTGTATTTGTATTGTCTGCTTTTATCATCTTGTTAGCTAGGCCAGATAAGGAGCAGCATTCAGCTGAAGCGGGATCTATTACGACAGAAAAAAGACCCTACCATCAACGCGTAGGGGAAGGTTTCCGAATCGTCAAAAAACATAAGTTGATCTTCGGTTTAGCCGTGTTTGCCATTTTCCTGAACCTGGGAAGTGCACCGTTTCTCTCCCTCTCGGCCATTTTTGTCGCGGAGGATCTAGGGGGTGATGCAGCGACGCTGACGCTGCTGCGCGCTAGTATCGCGCTTGGTGCCTTGTTGATGGGGCTTCTGCTGACAAGGATCACGATCAAGCGGCAGGGATTGCTTTTTGTATGGGCAGGTATCATCAGCGGCTTGGCTTATTTGCTCGTCGGGTTGTCGCCGTGGTTATGGATGATTGTCGTTTCCTGTTTTCTCTTTGGTGTAACCCAGACCGCGATAAACGTCCCGGAAATGATGATCGTCCAGACGACTGTGCCGCAGCATCAACAGGCCCAAGTATACGGCGTACTGATGACGATCAGCTTCGCTCTGCTGCCGTTTGCGATTATCGCGGCGGGCCCCTTGGCAGCAGCTTATAGCTCCAGCATGATCATCGCTGCAGGCGGCGTGTTGATTGTGATAAGTGGTGTACTGGTCTACCTGTTCACACCGTTGGCAAAGCTGCAGCTCGAAGATGAGTCATCTGCTGCGTTGAGGGATGATCGAGCCGGTCAGCTAGGCTGAGAGAATGCTTCGATCTAGGGCGCAGGGTGAGCAGATGTTGGTTTGTATCGTTGTAGTTATTTTTTCGACGTCCGTCCGAGAAACTTGCGAACACGCTGCGTAAAGATACGGCGATCCGCTGATTTGGCCGTGTGACTGTCTCCGGTAGTGGCTGAACGATATGGGGAAAAGATATTTCTTTTTTCCATCTATCAATCACCTCGCTAGATTGGGAAAGGTTTCGTGTGACGTGACTGGCACCATGAAGAGAAAGGATGGATGGTTGTCCAGATTAAAATATATATTACGTTAAACTAATTATAATGTAACACGTACCTTTCCAAACCGCAAGCAGACTTTCGCCTAAAACAACAGCCTAAAACAACAGCCTAAAACAACAGCAAGCTGCTGATAAGAAGGAAGACGTGGAGGTAAGCACCCTTTGGCCTTCTTCCACGTCTTGGAACTCTTTAGGGTGTAGAATGTACGAAGCAGAATGGACGAGTCAGTGCTGTCAATGAACGTTTCGTCGTTGGTTGGCTTATTACCGCTGGGAAACGGACACAGGATGCTGTTCTCTGATCGCCCGAGAGATCGGCCAGACCAGCAGAGACGCTAGTGCACACATCACGCCAATCGGAGCAAAGCCAATCTGCTGCAGCAAGGGTGCAGAAGCGGCAGAAGCGACGACCATGCCGGCGTACATCGCGGAACTGTTGAGCGACATCACCGTTCCTCGCACTTCTGGGTGCAGTTCGGACGCCAGTGCGGTCAAGGCCGCCTGCCCAAAGCCAAAAGCCGTAGCCCAGGCCACATGGACCATGATCGCCGTGGCGATACTTGCCTCTATCAGAGAAATGCCGAGGACGCCAAAGGCGCAGGCGATGCTGGCCAACCCGATGACCACTTTTTTCCCCAGTTTGTCAGCCATTCTGCCGCCAATCACATTTCCTAGTACACTGCCGAATCCGGCCAGCATCAGAATGAGGCCGATCTGCCGGACGTCAAGCTGGAACGTCAGATGATAATAGGTCCCGATGTTGGAAAACATCCCTTGCAGGGCGCCAAACCAAAGGAAGGTAGAGAGCAGCGCAAAAAAGACGGAACGACTCGAGAGTGCCGCCCGGAACGAGCGACCCAACAAGCCGGATGCTGCTCCCGCTGCAGACTTCTGCGGCCGGTCCTGGGGAATGCCCCACGAGATCACGAGCAAAACGACAAAGGCCAGGATGCCAATCCCCCAGAAGGTCCAGCGCCATGAGCCGAATTGGGCAAAGTACGTGCCCAGCGGCACCCCAAACAGTGTGGAACCGATCAGCGCACCCATCACAATGCCTGTTGCCCGTCCGCGCTGTTCGTAAGGGACGCGGTCGCCGATCAGGGCAAACACCGTCGGTTCAATCATCCCTGCACCAAGTCCGGTTAGGGCCCGAAAAGCAAGCAGCGCGGGAAAACTGCTCGCCCATCCTGTCAGCAGCGTACCGACACCAAGCACCAGCATCCCACAGAGGATTAGTCGTTTGCGTCCCCAGCGATCGGAAAGCGCCCCGAACAGCGGTGCTGACAGCATATAGACGAGTGCATACGCCGTTACCAGCAGCGCCCCAAGCTTTTCAGGCATGTTGGCAGATTGAGTCATCTCGGGCAGTAGTGGAACGGTAATGATCGAGTCAAGTCCGACGAAAAACGAGCAGAGGGCAAGAACAGCAAGCAGTTTGGATGACATGAGATAAACCTCCTTGGAAAGTGATTAACGGATAAATAGTTAGGTGATTAACGATAGGGCGGAGAAACGCGGGAAAACACGACGATCAAAAAATTTCCCGTGAAGGTCAAGACATTTGCCATTGAGAAGGAACCATCACACCGTAGGATCAAAGAAGAACACCTTATGTTTACGGGAGCAGTAGGCGGCCTCATTTGTTAGTTAGTTTATAATTAAGCAATTAACCAAATGTTGATCTACGCCAAATAACCAAGCCGGCACGGAAACACAATATGATGCGAGCCTTCCTGTCACTACTACCTTAGAAGGATTCCAGCTTTTTTAACAGCTGCAGAAAGGTCTGCTGCTCATCAACTGTCAGACGCCCCAGACCGGACGAGATAGCTTCTTCGTAAATCGGCCACGCAGCCTCCAATGTCTGCCTGCCTTTCTCGGTCAGGTGGACCAGGATTCGGCGGCGGTCGGTTTGGTCAAATACCCGCTGCACCATCTCCAGCCGCTCCAGCGCATTGAGCAGTCCGCTCACATTGGCCCGGGTCACGGCCAAATCGTCACTGAGCTCGGAAGGAAGCATGGGCTGCTCCGTGCCCCGCAGCGCCACCAGCAGACATAAGCGGCCCAGAGTGAGGTCAAGCGGATGCAGCCGCTCTTCTAATCGGCGAACCAGTGTGGCGTTTGTTTTGTACAGGCGGAGGAAGAGGTCTACGGGTAGGATCGGCGCGTGCAATGGGTTCCACTGTTTGATATTTGTCTCCCCCTTTAATAATAAACCACCTAACTATTTTATGGCCTATTGTAGCATCAGCGTTTTCCTGCGTCAAGACGGCAGGTGAACAGGGTAATCGTATAGTTTCTTCGTTTCTACACATGATAAAAGTGGTAGATCATGGGGAGTTGTGGCTATGCGTAACTACCGCAAGTGGGTCAAAAAGGCAGGAAAAGGTACCCGGACTGAACAAGCGACACAGAGAGGAGATTTCTTGTCGTCAGATCTGGCCAGCAATGAACAGATGTTGCTCCAGCTTTTTTCCCATGCACCTGACCTGGCATTGCGCCACTTGCAGATACACTCCGGGGAGGAGTTGCTGCTCGTCTATCTGGAAGATATGGTTGACAAGGTGTCTCTTAACGACCAGATATTGCGGCCGCTTCTCTATGAAATCGGTTCGACAAGCGAGTTGTTCCAGATCACGCTGCCGATCGGAAAGGTCCGTTCGACTCGCTCGTGGGAGAAAGTCGAGGAGGCTCTGTTTGACGGAAACAGTGTGCTGTTCATCGAAGGGCACGGCAGCGCACTCGTCTTTCAGAATCAGGGGTGGCCGCAACGGCAGATCACAGAACCGCAGAATGAATCTACATTAAAGGGCGGACACCAGGGTTTTGTCGAAACCGCTTCGAGAAACATTGCGCTGATTCGCAGATACTTGCCTAACCGTCAGTTGAAGATACAGCAGTACATAGTTGGAAAACGGAGCAGAACAGAGGTTTCGCTGCTGTTTTTGCAGGACATCGTCAATCCTCAGTTCGTCACCGAAATAGAGGATCGCGTTCAACAGATTGATGTGGATGCGATGATTAATAGCGGCGAATTGGTGGAGTTTATTGAAGATCATCCCTTTACCTTGTTCCCGCAGTTCCTGCTGACCGAACGGCCCGATTCCGTAGCATCCCATCTATTGCAAGGACGTATCGCTTTAGTGGTCGACCGCTCCCCAGCAGTATTAATAGGGCCGGCCTCCTTCCCTGTTTATTTTCAAAGTGTGGACGATTATAGCACTCGCTGGATGATCGCCTCTTTTTTGCGGATCCTACGCTTATTTGCCTTTTTTATTGCCATAAGTCTGCCATCCCTGTACATTGCGATGGTCTCATTTCACTATGAAGTGATTCCGCTGGATCTGTTGATTTCGGTTGGCGAATCGCGCGAACAGGTTCCCTTTCCGCCGATTTTGGAAGCGCTGTTAATGGAATTCCCATTGGAAATGCTGCGTGAAGCAGGTCTCAGGCTGCCGGCCCCAATCGGTCAGACGATTGGCGTAGTCGGCGGAATTGTGATTGGGCAGGCAGCGGTACAGGCCGGGATCGTCAGCAATATCATGGTGATCATCGTAGCGTTGACAGCGATTGCTTCCTTTATCGTCCCCGATCATGATATGGCGTCAGCAATCCGCTTGGTTCGCTTTCCGATGATGATCAGCGCTGCCTTGTTCGGCATGATCGGCATCAGTATTGGCTTGATGATTTTGATTGCTCATCTGATTTCGCTTGAATCACTGGGGATGCCTTACGGTACACCAAACTCCCCCATGCGGCTTCAGGATTGGAAAGATACATGGATCCGTTTTCCACTATGGAAAATGAACAAACGTCCCCTCTCAACGGATCCTAAACAGGGCAGGCGACAACAAGCAGCGAGCCGAAAGAGTGGTGACCGCTAGTGAGGAGATACGCATACAACCAACTCTCTTTGACGCAGTACATCTTTACGATTTACAAAACCCAGGTGGGGATAGGAGTTTTGTCGCTGCCGCGCGATCTGGCCGAGACGTCCGGGGCGGATGGGTGGATTGCGATCCTGCTCGGGTGGATGCTGGCCGTATGTACCAGCCTCGTCGTCATCAAAGTGATGGAGAAAAACCCGCAGGATACGTTGTACGATTTGTTTCCCAAGTACTTTGGCAAGTGGATTGGCACCGGACTGTCGGTGATCTGGATCTTATATGGCTTGTTCGGTGCAAGCGTGGTCTTTTTTACGATCCTTAATGTGATGCGAGTCTGGATTTTGCCTAACACCAAGCAATTCGCCCTGACTCTTCTATTTCTACTGCCGATTTACATGATCACCCGGCACGGCTTGCTGGTCATCGGACGGTTTGCCGAGTTCGTCTACCTGGGTACGCTGTGGATGCCGCTCATCTTGCTGTTTGCCATGCGGGATACGGAATGGCTCAATCTCATACCGATTGCCAGGGAGGGACTGCTTCCGATTCTCAAGACCGTTAAGGCGACGGCCCTCTCCTTTCTAGGTTTTGAGCTGGCGCTGTTTTATTATCCCTTTCTCAGGGATAAAAAGAAGGCGTACAAAGGGATTATCATCGCCAACACGTTGTCGATGATAATCTTTCTATTAGTGACACTGCTTAGTTATATCAGATTTAGTCAGCCGGAGATTATGGATGCTATTTGGCCTACGCTCAATCTGCTCAAACTGATTCAGTTTCCATTTCTGGAACGCTTGGAGATTGTGTTCCTCTCGTTTTACCTGTTTGTCCTGTTTATGACTGTAATCCCCTACCTCTATGTGTCCGTATTCGGGACGAGTTATCTGCTCGGTAGGCAGGATCATCGCGCTCATCTGCGGATTGTCGTTTTCATCTGGATCGTGATCTCCTGCTGGTTTGTTCCTGATTACGATCAAGTGACCCAACTGCAAAAGGTGTGGGGGAGCGTTGGCTTGTTTCTGGCCTTTCTTTTTCCGCTCTTGCTTTGGCTGTACAGTAGGATATATGGGTCATGGCGAAAGGAAGCGTTGCAATGAAAAGGTTGTGGTTGACGGGGATGGCAGCGTGCCTGGTGCTGGTTGCCGGGTGCGGCGACCGCTTGCTTTTGGAACAGACGAGAATGCTCCTCGTTTTAGGACTGGATACAGCGGTAGATGATCGGCTGCTCGTCTACACGACCTACCCTGTATTCACGCCTGAAGCAAAAGAAAAGTACAACATCTCGGCGGACAAAGCGGTCAGTCTGCGCCATTCAAGACAGAGGCTGGATGCGATGTCAACCGGTACGATCGCAGCCGGCAAACTGCAAAACGTCCTGATCAGCAAACGGCTGCTGCAGAAACAAAACATTTTTCCCGACCTCGACGTGCTGTTCCGTGATCCCAAAAACGACATCAACGCCAGAATGATCGTGGTGGACGGGCCGCTCAAAGACGTGATATACGCCAATATGAAGGACAAGGGGCGGATCGGCATCGTGATCCGGGACATCGTCGACTCGGCTCATCGGAATGGGAGTACTGTCTTGGTCCGACTAGAACAGTTTCACCGGCAGATGCTCGACGACCGAATCACGCCTAGCATGACCGAAATCAAGGCCCAAAACAACGAACTGATCGTGACCGGGACAGCACTGTTGAAGAAAAATGGATTGTATGCCACCTCGTTGAACCGACAGGAGAGCAGCCTGTTGCTGTTGCTGACCAGGGAGATGGCTGGTCCGATTCCGCTCACCATTCGTCTGCCGTCTGCACAGACGAAGGCCAAAAAAGAGCGGAGTACGGTCAGTTTCGATATTCAAGATGTTCAGTATGACATCAAGACGGGATACGAACGGGAGCAATTCGTCTTTGAGATCGGCATGAAACGTGATCATTACCGAACGTTTATTTGCAGTGGATATGGAGCAGAAAGGCAGTCAGCTTGAAAAGTTGATGGCTGAGCAAATCAGGCAAGATTGCGATCGGTTGATCAAAAAAATCCAACAACATCAGATCGATCCGATTGGCTTGGGTGTCTATGCCCAGGCATGGCAGTACAGCCATTGGAAAGAAGCGGCGGACGATTGGGGGAAGGCCTTGTCAAAAGCGAAGATAAGGATTCAACCGGTTGTTCACATCCGCGGATTTGGTGTATCGATGTAGCCGATCCCGGAACGAAGCAATTGCCGCCTAGAGCCCAAGCACAGCGATAGGAGAAAGGAATGATCAGCCGACGTCAAGAAAAGTACGGCTTGCTGAATTGGCAATCCGGCAGAGCAAAGTCTTCAGGCAGATAAGGTGCCAGTTTTCGCAGAAAATAGCAGGCTTCCGGCAGGTGATGTTCTAGAAAGCGGAGCGTTAGTTTGTTGAGCACTTCGTCATCCCGGTATCTGTCGATCACCATCATCACCAACTGGGTAAAGGCCAGCACGGTTTGGGCGACTTGTTGCGCAAACACCTGCTGAGCAGGAAACATTGGTCTGGTGAAACGGAGATAGTCGCGCATCTGTCTGTTTTTGAGCAAGTAAAAGCTGAACCGATCGGCGAACGTCCTCGCCTGTTCAATGATCTCTCGTTCCACCGGGTCCATTCCCCCGGCCAACAGCAAGGCGTGGCCAGCCTGATCCTCCAGCCATAATTCGAATAACTCCACCAATGGCAGCTCTGGTGGTTCTTCACCTTTCATGTACCATTCCAGCTGACGAAGGTATTCCTGGTTCTCATCGAGTGTTCCATTGAAATAAGTAGGGCTGAGGTTGACATTGATCGCATTGCAGATGCGCAATTGCTGGAGTTGTCCTTCCAATTGGTAGTAACCGGAAGCGAACGGATAAATCTCGCGGGAGAGAGCAGCCATCGCATCCGACTCGGTTGGCAGATCGGGAGGGATTTGTCTGAGTTGTTCTCTCAGGCGGGCAAACGCTGCTATATAGGCGGATGCGGCTCGCACCCAGTGATATTCACTAGGGGAGAGGTAATCGTGCACGAAGTGGGCGTGATCTTCCAGAATCTTTAGCCAGAATTGGTGCTCTTCCCAGGTGGTGATTGGCTTTTCAGACATGGGCAACCTCCCAAAAGTGGATGTTGTTTTATTCTATTCCGCTTCAACGGGCTGGTCACTGTGTGTGAAGACTGGGTGAGGAGAAAAGTACGTATGTAATAAAATTACCGAAAATTCGGTTGACTTGGGTAATAATATTACATAGAATGAGAGTATCGTAGGAAAAAGATAGTTCTGTGATCTGGAGTGACGTGGTTGGAAAGAGTGTAAGCGCTTCATGTAAAACAGGCCTGAAGTCAGCGTGGAGCGGGAGCAAACGAGCGGAGAACGGCCTGGTGAAAGGGGGATTGTCCTTGTCTATCGTAAATCGCCGTGACTGGCGATTGTACAGGGAAAAGCAGGAGCATCTGCTAGTCGGTTTGATGTCGGGAACATCACTTGATGGTGTGGATGCTGCGCTCGTTTCCATTCATACAGATGCTGCAGGGGAGATTGAAAAGACGACCTTGCAGGCATTTCATTACGTTCCGTACGGGGAGGAGTTGCGGAAGAGGCTGTTGGCTCTTTGCAATCTGGATACGGCCCGTCTTGACGAGTTGGTCGTTGCTCATTTTGGTTTGGCTGAGTGGTATGCCTACGCTGTTCGGCAGCTGCTGGAGCAGGCTGGCGTCTCCTCTGACCAAGTAGATGCCGTCTGTGTCCATGGTCAGACTGTATGGCACATCGCAGGAACAACCCCTTTTCCCGGTCCACAGGGGGAAATGCCGGTTCGCGCTTCTCTGCAGATCGGCGAATTGTCGACCCTGGCTGAGAGGATCGGCATCCCTGTTATCGGCAACTTCCGGGCACGAGACTTGGCTGCCGGCGGTGAAGGCGCACCATTGGTTCCATACGCAGACCTGATCCTGTTTCGTGATCCGCAGAAAGGGAGACTGCTGCAGAACATCGGCGGAATCGGCAACGTCACGGTGATTCCGGCTGCTGCTGGTCTTGACCAGATATACGCTTTCGATACGGGGCCGGGCAATATGCTGATCGACGAGTTGGTCAACCGGGAAACAGGCGGACGGGAGCGTTTTGACGCCAGTGGTCGAATCGCCTCTGCCGGACGTGTCTGTGAGGAACTGCTGCACCAGTTCCTGCAGGATGAATACTATCAGATGCCCCCGCCAAAAAGTACGGGACGTGAAGTGTACGGCAGAGGATTTGCCGATCGTTTTGTCAGCGAAGGGGAGAAGCTGCAACTCGCGTTTGCCGATCTGATTGCTACGGCAACAGCGTTGACAGCCCGAACGATTACGGATGCTTATCGGCAGCACGTGTTTCCACAGGTAAACATAAAAGAAGTGATCGTCTCCGGCGGCGGGGCCCATAACCTGACGCTGCTTGAGATGATGAGGCGGGATTTGCCGTCAGACGTTACGCTGACGACGACCGCCGAGTACGGTGTGCCGGACGATGCCAAAGAAGCGGTGGCGTTTGCGATTCTGGGACACGAAACATTGATGGACAGACCGAGCAATGTTCCATCCGTGACAGGCGCTTCCCGACCTGTCATCCTGGGGAATGTATGCTGGTAGATAGATGTACATCATAGACAAGGGGGATTCATGATGAAAAAGAGATTCCTATCCATTTTGCTGGCACTCGGCATGGTGCTGTCGGCCTGCTCGGGCGGCGGTCAGGAGGCTGCCCAAACACCGCAGGACGGCGGACAGACTTCACCGAGTGAAGCGGCCGGACCGACCGAGTTGATCGTCGGTGCCGAACAAGATCCGGTAGGCTTCGACCCGCACAAGGTGCCTGCTGCCTCCAGTGTGCGCATCTACTCACTGGTTTACGACAGCCTGACCAGATTGGACAGCGAACTGAACGTCATTCCGGGCCTGGCCAAGAAATGGTCGTTTTCGGAGGACGGCAAGACGATCACATTTGAACTGCACGAAGGGGTCAAGTTCCATAATGGACGAGACATGACGGCCGAGGATGTCAAGTACAGCTTTGAGCGCATCCTCAATCCGGATACCGGTTCGATCGCCAAGTCGTACTTCTCCAGCATCGACACGATTGAAGTGCCAGATCCACATACCGTCGTGTTTAAATTGAAAACTCCCGACTCGGCTTTTCTCGCCAACAGCTCCAGTGCATATGCTTCAATCGTGCCGAAAGAAGTAAGCGATCTGAACACGGAAGCCGTTGGTACGGGTCCGTTTATGATGGAGAAGGTTGAATCCGGACAATACGTACTGTTGAAGAAAAATCCTGACTATTTTATCGAGGGGGAACCGGGCGTTGATGCCATCAAGTTCCAAATCATGAAAGACGAAGCGGAGCGTTTGGCCGCGCTTCGTTCCGGCAGGATTGACATCGCACAGGTTTCCGCCGACTTTGCCAATCTGCTGAAAGATACCAAGGGTGTAGCGGTCAAAAGCTATCAATCGATGGAATACAGCTACCTTGGCATCAATGTCAACAAAAAACCATTTGATGATCCGCGCGTTCGTCAGGCGATTAGTTACGCGGTCGACCGCAATGCAATCGCAGAGGTTGTCTGGAAAGGGGAAGCTGCCCTGACCGGCCCGATTGCACCGGCGCAAACAGCATGGGCACTGGACACCGGCAGTTATCCAAGCTACCAGACAAACATTGAGAAAGCAAAAGAGCTGCTCAAGGAAGCGGGATATCCGAATGGGTTTGAGACGGTGTTGGAGACTGCCTCTACCTACCCGGACATGGTTGAAACAGCACAAATGCTCCAGCAGCAGCTGCAGCAGATCGGGATTAAAGCGACAATCAGCCAGTTGGAGTGGGGGAACTACATCGAGACCTGGAAATCGAAAGATATGACGATGCTGGTCGGTCGAAACACATCCGGCATCGACCCGGATCGCTCGATGCGTTTCTTCTTCCATACGGAAGGTTCGGCGAACGTCTGGAACTACTCCAACCCGCAATATGATGAGCTTGTTCAGAAGGCACTGGAAGCAACCGATCAGGCAGAGCGTAAAAAACTGTACGACGAAGCGCAAAAACTGCTGGTGGAAGACGCACCGAACCTTTTCCTCGCTTCGCCTAAGAGATTCTATGCGGTCAGCGATAAGGTGGAAGGGTTCGAACCAACAGCCGCTGGTGAAGTCTACGCTCTGGTGAAGACATCCAAGAAGAACTGACGGTGATATCGGAAGGTGGTCGGGGAGCATGCTGCCTCCCCGGCTCTTTCTATTTGTGGAGGGGTAAGAGTGGGACGATATATCATACAACGACTGGTCAGCCTTATTCCGATCATATTTGGCATTTCGATCCTCGTCTTTACGATTTTGCACTTGGTGCCGGGCGATCCGGCGTCGATCATGTTGGGAACCAATGCGACGCCGGAAGCAATCCAGGCACTTCGGGCCAGTATGGGTTTGGACAAACCGCTGGTCACTCAGTACCTGGATTGGATGGGGGGCTTGCTGATCGGTGACTTCGGCCAGTCTGTGCACACGGGAGAGCCGATTCTGCCGGAGATTCTGAAGCGATTTACGATCACCCTGCAGCTCACCCTGTTTGCGACATTGGTCGGCTGGGCGATTGCGATTCCCGTAGGAATCCTCTCAGCGGTAAGGGTGCATTCACCGCTGGATGTGATCGTCCGAATAGTCGCGATGTTGGGAATCTCGGTGCCAAACTTTGCGATCGGCAGCCTGCTGCTGCTGATCTTGTCGCTGTACTTCGGCTGGTTTCCGCCGATTGACGTGGTCCATTTCTGGGACGATCCTGCAGAAGCGGTCAAAGTGTTTGTCCTGCCCGCTGTGACGATGGGCATTGTGTTGGCGGCAGGCATCATGCGGATGACCCGCTCTGCATTTCTGGAGACGCTGGACAAAGATTTCATCCGCACGGCCCGGGCCAAAGGGAACAACCAGTGGAAAGTGGTGATCGGGCATGCCCTGCGCAATTCGGCGATTCCGATCATCACGCTGGCAGGGATGCAGATAGGCTACCTCCTGGGTGGGTCCGTCATTGTCGAACAGCTCTTTTCCATTCCCGGCCTTGGGCAGTACATTCTCGACGGCATCTATCAACGTGACTATCCGGTCGTGCAAGGGGGCGTCCTGTTCATCGCGCTCGTCTTCGTCCTGATCAACCTGTTGGTCGACATCATTTACACCTGGGTAGATCCACGGATCAAGTATTAGTTGGGGGGGTCCACGTGAATACGTTCAGACAACGTTTTATCCAAAACAAAACCGCAGTTGTGTGTCTGATTGTCCTCGATGTCATCGTACTGGCGGCCTTCCTCGCTCCCGTGCTATCGCCCTACGATCCGACACAGATGTTTCAGGAACACCGGTTGGAGAGCAGTTCAGATCAGTTTTTATTGGGAACAGACCAGTTTGGACGCGATCTTCTGAGTCGTATTATTTATGGGGCACAGGTTTCGCTGACCGTCGGGGTGTCTTCGGTTGCGATCAGCGTGGTCTTCGGCTCTCTATTCGGACTGTTGGCCGGGTACTTTGGCCGTTGGATCGACACCTTGATCATGCGGGTGATGGATGTCCTGTTTGCTTTCCCGGAAATCCTGCTGGCGCTGGCCATTGTGGCCGCCTTGGGACCGGGTATGTTTAATACGATTCTGGCGATCGGCATCGTCAACATTCCGATCTTTACCCGCATCGTCCGGGGAGCGGTATTATCGATCAAAAGCCTGGAATATGTGGAGGGTGCCCGTGCGATCGGCGCAAGAACCAGTCGCATCCTCTTTCTAGAGATTTTCCCCAACGTGAGCGCTCCGCTGCTGGTGCAAGCTTCACTGGCTATCTCGGGAGCGATCTTGACAGAGTCAGGGTTAAGTTTTCTTGGCTTGGGCATCCAGCCGCCTGATCCGTCCTGGGGAGGCATGATCTCGGAAGCAAGAAGGTACATGGAACTGGCTCCAGGGATGATCGTATGGCCGTGTGTGGCGATGACCGTCACGATTCTCGCCTTCAACCTGTTTGGCGATGCGCTCCGTGACCTGCTTGATCCGCGGCACCGCAGCAAATAACCAAAGGGGAAGGCCGGTGTTGAACATGCGAAGGGAAGAGAAAACGCAGTTGGAACAGCGGATGGCACAGAGTTTGGAACGAGGGATTGCAGCGGGCGTTTTCCCTGGCGGGGTCTGCCGCCTCATCATCAACCGCGAAGAGACGATAACGGTGGCGAGAGGCAGGACCGAAACGGCGGGAAAGGGAGTGCCTGTCGAGGAACATACCGTGTATGATCTCGCTTCCCTGACCAAAGTTGTCGTCACCCTGCCGTTGATCCTGCTCAGTGTCCAGGCAGGACGACTGTCGCTCACTGAGCCAGTAGTCAACTATATTCCCGAGCTGCGGGGTGGCAGGGATCATACGAGGAAAGGGCAGATGACCATCTATCACCTGCTGACCCACACATCCGGATTGCCTGCCTGGCGCCCTTATTTCATCCCGTATCGCGGACGGGAGGCATATGTGCGGGCGATTGCGGAGGAAGCGATGGAGGCAGCACCAGGACAGCAGGTCGTCTATAGTGATCTGGGTTTTATGCTGCTCGGTTTTCTGCTTGAGCGAATCTGGGATGAATCGTTGGATCAGGTGGCGCGCAGACTGCTCTTTGAACCATTGGGAATGCGGCAGACCAGTTATCTTCCAGCGGATGCCTGGCAGGGGCGTTCGAGCACGATTGCGCCTACGGAGGAAGGAAATCTCTACGAGTCTCACATGGTCGCAGACTATCTGCAAAACGAGTCGACACATGGCGAGAGCCCACTCTATGCCGCCGTCTGCGATAGATACGAAGGATTTGTTTGGCGGGAAGGTGTGATCTGCGGCACCGTACATGACTGCAACGCCCACTACGGATTGGCGGGAGTGAGCGGGCACGCCGGGCTGTTCTCCAGCATTGGCGATCTGGATCGTTATATGCGCATCTGGTCGGAGCCGGATGCAGCCGGTTTTCTCGACCCGATGCTGCGCGATTTCGCCACACGCTGTCAGAGCGGGCAGCTGACCCCGATGCGGGCGGTCGGCTGGGAGTACTCGGCCACCGGCGGTACGCCCGAGCAGACAGCGGCAGGCTGCAGCGGTGGCGATCTGGTATCGTCGACTGCCTTTGGCCATACCGGTTTTACCGGCACCTCTATCTGGCACGATCCACTCCGTCGGGCGACGCTGATTACCTTGACGAACAGAGTGCACCCAGTCGTGAGCGATCAGATGGTCAAGTGGCGCAAGGCCCATCACAATACGGTTTTTGCCGGAATCAGACCGAGCTGTGAAACGGAGAAACGAGGAGGGGAGTAGACCATGGCACCCTTGTTGGAAATCAAAGATTTGACAACTTCTTTTACCCAGTCGCAAAAACAGATAACCGTGGTTGATCGCGTCAATATCGCCCTAGAGGCGGGGGAGACAGTAGGCGTTGTAGGTGAGTCCGGTTGCGGCAAGAGTGTGACCAGCTTGTCTGTGATGCGACTGTTGGGGAAAAATGCGCGGATTGATGGTCAGGTCCGCTTTGACGATCTTGACCTGCTGACGCTGACAGAGCGGCAGATGCAGCAGGTGCGGGGCAATAAACTGGCGATGATTTTCCAAGAGCCGATGACTTCGCTCAATCCGCTCCACACCGTCGGCAAGCAAATCTCCGAGCCCCTGATCAAGCACCTCAAACTGTCCAAGCGGGAAGCAAAGAACCGGGCGATTCAGCTGCTGAAGGAAGTGGGGATTCCCCGCCCTGAGGAGATCTACGCGGAGTTCCCTCATCAGCTTTCGGGAGGAATGCGGCAGCGGGTGATGATTGCGATCGCGATGGCTTGTCAGCCCAAAGTGATTATCGCGGACGAGCCGACGACCGCGCTGGATGTTACCATTCAGGCGCAGATCTTGGAGCTGATGAAGCGGCTCAAGCAGCAGCACGGAACGGCGATCATGTTGATTACCCACGATCTGGGGGTCGTCGCCGAGATGTGTGAGCGGGTGATTGTGATGTACGCCGGCCAGATCGTGGAGGAGGCCGACGTGCGTACCTTGTTCCGCGCTCCCAAGCATCCGTACACGATTGGTTTGATCAACTCCATGCCAGAGGTAACGTCGGATCGGGAGCGGTTGGAGTCGATTCCGGGGACGGTGCCGTCGCTTCATGAGATGCCAGAGGGATGTCGTTTTGCGCCTCGCTGCTCACAGGCGATGGAGATCTGCCGGACACAAGCTCCTGACCTGCTCAGCGTTGCCGAGACGCAAAGATGCCGCTGTTGGCTGTATGCAGAGGAGGGGAGGTCATGACACAATCACTGAACGGGCAACAACCTCTGTTGGAAGTAAAAGCCCTGAAGAAGCATTTTCCATACAAGCGTGGATTTTGGGGGAAAAAAGGAGTTGTGCGTGCCGTAGATGGTGTCGATATAACCATCTATCCTGGGGAGACGGTCAGCATCGTCGGCGAATCGGGCTGCGGCAAGTCGACGACGGGGCGGTGTATTCTGCGGCTGATTGAACCGACAGAGGGACAAATCTTATTTGAAGGAAAAGATGTAGCCCAGCTCAATGACGAGCAGCTTCGTCAGATGCGCCGCGACATGCAGTTTGTCTTTCAAGATCCGTTCGCTTCGCTCAATCCGCGCAAGACGATCCGGCAGATCTTGACGGATCCGCTGCTCGTGCACGAGATCGGCAGCGTGACGGAGCGGCGCCAGCGGGTGGAAGAGATGATAGAGGTGGTCGGTTTGACCAAATCCCATCTCGATCGGTATCCACATGAGTTTTCCGGCGGACAGCGGCAGCGGATCGGCATAGCCCGTGCGCTGATCCTGCGTCCCAAGCTGATTATCGCCGATGAGCCCGTTTCCGCCCTGGACGTATCGATTCAGGCTCAGATCCTCAACTTGATGCAGGACCTGCAGCGGGAATTCCAGCTAACGTATTTGTTTATCTCCCACGATCTCAGCGTGGTCCGCCACATATCAGACCGGGTGGCTGTGATGTATCTGGGGAAAGTAGTGGAAGTGGCTGACAAAAAGAGCTTGTACGGCAGCCCGAGCCACCCCTATACCAAAGCACTCCTCTCAGCCGTGCCCATACCCGATCCTGACGCCCCACGGGAGCGGATCATTCTGGAGGGAGACTTGCCCAGTCCGGCCAATCCTCCGGCGGGCTGTACGTTTCACCCCCGCTGTCCATCCTGTATGGACATTTGCAAGACGACGATCCCGCCGCTGAAACAGGTAGGAGACGGTCATGTCATTCACTGTCACCTGGACATCACAGGAGCTGATATTGCGCTCAAACAAAAATAGTTGCATTCTTAAAATAATTTGTGGTAAAACCGGTATAGGTGATGAACGTGAGGCCGATACCACAATATGTTTCCGTACGGGAAGTTTTACAACAGCTGGTTCGCCGTTTTGGTTTGCTGCAAAAGGAAGGCGCGCAGTGCTGCGGGATCACTGTGCTGCAGAGCCACATCCTGTACGAACTGAACAGACAGCCAAACATTTCGTTAAATGATTTGGCGGAATCGTTATGTGTGGACACAAGTACACTCAGTCGTCAGGTACAGGCACTCGTTGAGCTGGACTTGGTCAGCCGCACGCCAGATCCCAAGGACAGGCGGTATGTCGTGCTTTCGCTGACAGAACAAGGCAGCAAACAATATGAGGCGATTGCTGAACAGATGGCGGAGTACCTTTCCAATCTCTTCCGTCAAATCCCGGAAGAAAAACACCAACAGGTGATGGAAAGCTTGTTCATGCTGTCCGAGGCAATGAAAAACAGCCCTGACTGTTGCACTCCTCCGATGTAATTTCTGGGGGAGTCTTTTGTTTATCTGCAAAGAGAGATTGTCGACCTTCGCAGGGTCGCACTCGCCAGGGAGGCGGGGGATGGAGGAAATCATGAGAGAGAGAGAAAAAGCCCAGCAGGTAAAGGTGATTGCGCTGATCACAGCCGCTTGTCTGTTGGGGGATTCGATGCTGTACGTGGTGCTGCCTACGCACTGGCAGGAGTTTGGACTGTCTTCGCTGTGGGAGGTAGGGATTCTGCTGTCCGTAAACCGTCTCGTCCGCTTGCCGCTCAACCCTGTTATTGGCTGGCTGTACCAGCGCCTCAGCATGCGGCAGGGAATCGGGGTTGCTGTGCTGTTGGCCGTGTTAACCACCGCTTCGTATGGACTGCTCGATGGATTTTGGCTGCTGCTCTTGATGCGCTGTGTGTGGGGAGTGGCCTGGTCGTTTTTACGGCTGGGTGCTTACTTTTTGATTTTGGAGATGTCGGACGAACGAAATCGGGGGAGCCACATGGGCACCTATAATGGCTTGTACCGGTTGGGAAGTTTGGCGGGAATGCTGGTGGGAGCCTTGCTGGCTGATCTCTTTGGAGCGGATTCCGTCTCGATCTCGTTTGGAATCGTCACACTGCTGGCACTGCCCTTTGTGATCCGCCATGTATCGGCTGAGAGAGTATCCCAGTCTCCCACACAGGTGGCAGAAGAGCTGGCGACCAGTGAGAACAGCGGTGAAAAGGCGTATGGAATCCCGAAAGCTCAGCCTCTCTGGAAAAATGCTCCTATCATCTGGACACTGTTGACTGGATTGTTGTTGGCGATGTTGTATCAGGGGGTCTTTACCGCTACGGTAAGCTATCTGATGGATCAGCGGATTCCGAACGGGATGGAGGTCGCCGGCATCGTCATAGGGGCTGCCACGGTGGCGGGAGTGCTGCAAGCTTTGCGCTGGGGATGGGAGCCGTTCCTCGCCCCGTGGTTCGGGAGGAAGTCAGACGGGCCAAAGGGACGCCGACCGCTGTTTGTCGGCACACTGGTTGTTGCCGGACTGCTGTTTGCCGCCGTTCCGCTCGAGCTGCCGTTCGCCTGGTGGCTGGTTGTCTTGCTGGTGATACAGCTAACGTCTACCGTTCTGACGACTGTCATGGACGCATTGGCGTCTGATGTCGCCTCCCAGTCTTCCAAGGTGGCGGTGATCACAGCCTACACGGTGGCGATCGATTTGGGCGCAGCGCTTGGGCCGTTTTCCGGCTATCTGGTGGAAGCGCTTTGGGGCACGACAGCACTCTACTTATCTGCAGGGGTGGTACTGCTCTTGCTGGCCTTGCGTTGGGGAAAGTCCACGCTGAAGGAGTCGGCTGCCAAGGTGGGTCAAATCGGGCAGTAGGCCTAAGTTGGAAGAAATGGCTCAAATCGGACAGGAAAGGGAACAGATGCAAATAGCTCTATCATAAAAAAAGAAGAGTGGGGGAGCAGTCTGATGGAGAGAGAAGGGAATACAGCTACAACAACCCGCGGGATTTACCTGGTACTGTTATTGGTTCCGCTTTTTTGGGGCGGTTCCTTTGGGGCGTCAAAGCACGTCGTGACGGAGATTCCTCCCTTTACGACAGCGGCGATTCGCTTTGGGATCGCCAGTGTGTTGCTTGCCATCTGGCTTACCGCTGTCCGCGGCTGGGACTGGCAGGTAATCAGGCGGCGCTGGATCGGTCTGCTTGTGCTTTCATTGACCGGCGTATTTGCTTACAATTTCTTTTTCTTTCTGGGTCTGTCTTATACGTCGGCTACCAATGGCGCCTTGGTCGTTGCCATCAACCCGGTTTTTATGACTTTGATTGCCGTTCTTTTTCTGGGTGAAGCCTGGAGCGGTCGCCTCGGACTAGGTGTGTTGTTATCCCTGACTGGCGTTCTCCTCGTCATTACGGGAGGTTCCTGGGAGACCCTGCTCAACTTTTCGTTTAACAAAGGGGACCTCCTCCTGTTTGGGGCCGTGGCCAGCTGGGTGGCCTATGGAATTGCCGGGAAGATCGTGATGAGAGGCGTTTCCCCGCTGCTTACGACTACCGTCACAACGATAGCCGGAACACTGCTTTTGGCCGTGAGTGCCTGGTTTGAAGGCGGCTGGAGCCGTGTACCGGGCTTGTCGGGGCAGTCGATCGGTGAGTTGCTGTACATCGGTGTGTTTGCTACTGTTATCGCTTTTGTACTGTGGAATGAGGGCGTACACCGGATCGGTGCCAGTAAGGCGAGTGCCTATATCAATCTGGTACCGATCAATGCGATGTGGACCGCCGCCTTATTTTACGGGGAGTCGGTTAGTTGGGCACAGCTCATCGGGATGGTTCTGGTGATTGGCGGTGTCCTGTTGACCAGCCAGGCACCACAGCGGCAAACCGTATCCAAGGTGAATGCTGGGGCAGCAGGCGGGCAGCCGGGATAAGTCCGCAGGGAAAAAAGCAGAAGTGAGGCTGCGATCTCCCTGCAACTAACCGGCAGCAGTCACGCCCCGTCATCGTGTTGCGATTGGCTGCTGCGACCGCAGCAGCCTCAACCCGTTGAGAATGACCAGGATCGTACTCCCTTCATGACCGACGACACCCAACGGGAGGGTGACCTCACCGACGAAGTTGGCGTATACCAGCAAAAGGATGACCGTGAGGGAGAAACAGATGTTTTGCTTGATGATCCGCTTCGCTTTGCGGGCGAGCGAGATGGCGGCGGGCAGCCTGGTCAGATCGTCGTTCATCAGCACGAGATCGGCGACGTCAAGCGAGACTTCACTGCCGGTGCCGCCCATCGCGATGCCGACAGTCGACCTGGCCAAAGCGGGAGCATCGTTTACTCCGTCACCCACCATCGCTACGCTTCCGTAACGCTGTTTCAACTGTTCGATCATGTCCGACTTTTGTTCAGGCAGCAGTTGGGCATATACCTCCTCTACACCGGCAGCACGGGCGAGCGCCTCGGCTGCGGTACGTCTGTCACCGGTCAGCATCACCACTTTGATGCCGAGCTGCTGCAATGCGCGGATCACGGCAGGCGCATCCGGACGCAGCGTATCACGGATGGCGATGATCCCGGCCAGTCCGGCGCTGTTCTGCAGATAGACCAGCGTCTCTCCCTGGGCCTCCCGCTCTGCAGCCCTTTTGACAGCTGATTCAGACATGCTAGAATGATCCAACCATTCTGCTTTGCCCACTTTCCACGTCTCCCCGGCCAGATCCGCTGTCACTCCCCATCCGCTCAAAGCTTGGAACTGTTTGGGCTGCTCCAGTGTCAGACCGTATTCTTCTGCCTTCCCTACAATCGCCTGCGCAAGCGGGTGCTCCGATCTCTGTTCAATCGATGCGGCGATTTGCAGCAGCTCGTGCTCACTGTACCCCTGCAGCGGGAGCAGGTGGGTGACGATCGGGGTTCCTTTGGTCAGTGTGCCGGTTTTGTCAAAGGCAACCACTTTCACTCCTGCCAGGTTTTCCAGATGCACGCCCCCCTTGAACAGAAGTCCTTTCCGAGCGCTGGTAGAAATGGCTGACAATACGGCCGGCATGATCGAGGCAACCAGGGCACAGGGAGAAGCAACCACCAGGAATACCATCGACCGGTACAGCGCCTGCTGCCAGTCCCAACCCAGCAGCAGAGGCGGGATGAGCATCAACAGCAGTGTGAGTATGAGGATCGTTTTGGCGTAGATCCCCTCAAATCGCTCCAGAAAGCGATGGGAAGGCGGCATCTCGTTCTGTGCGTCATGAACCAGTTGGACGATCTTGGCGAACAGTGTGGCCTCACTCGTCCGGGTCACTTCCACCAGTAAAGCGCCTTGACCGTTGATCGTGCCGGCAAACACTTCATCTTGGACCGCCTTTTCCACGGGGAGGGATTCTCCGGTGATCGAGGCTTGATTTACTGCCGAACTCCCTTCGCGAATGATGCCGTCTACTGGTATGCTGGCACCTGGCTTGACGACGACGATCGCGCCAGGGATGAGCGAATCGACCGGTACACGCTTCTCCACCCCGTTTTCCCAGAGCAGGGCTGTTTCCGGTTTGAGGTCGATCAGCGATGCGATGTCACGGGAACTGCGCGCCATCGTGTAGCTCTCCATCGCTCCGCTCAAGGCAAAGATAAAGATCAAGATCCCCCCTTCGAGCCAGTACCCGATGCTGGCCGCGCCAATCGCGGCAAGCAGCATCAACAGATTGACATCGATTTTCCGTTCATTCAGCAGGGCACCTGCCCCTTCGATTGCTTTCTGGTAGCCGCCGATGATGTAGCCGAGCAGATAAAGTCCAATGGATAGCGTAGGGAACTGGTCCAGCATCCAGGCGGCCAGCGTAAAGGCTCCGCTCGTCATCGCCGCCACTCCTTCCTGATGCTGGTGAAGGCGAGCAAGCAAGCTGCTTGCTTGTTGATCCCGGGATTTTTCTGTATCGATCGGGGAGCTTGTGTTCCATGCGATCATAATCGTTCATCCTTTCTGATAGTGAATATCATTCGTTTCCTGCTAAAAAGCACCGATGCTGCTGTTCAGTTGAACAGCAGCATCGTCGTATTGATAATGAGTTTCATTTTTCTTTTGTCTAAAAATGTTTCCTTGACCCAAAATTTATTCTTATTATACCGCGAAGGAAAAGGTTAGAAAAGCCATTTTTTTAAAATGGAGCGGTGGGTAGTTGCCGCTTCTATGATCATCGCATACAATAATGATAATTATTCTTGATGAACGGGGTGCGATGGATGTCTGTCCAGATCGTGGAGGTTCTCTTGTTGGTTGCTATGTTGTTTGCCGCTCCTTTTTTGCTCTCTTTTGCCAGTGGTCGGCGTTAGTATGTCGTTTTCTCTGTATCTTTGTTCTTTCCTTGGACTTGCCCCAGTTTACTCAAAAATGGCACTTCGGGCTTCTTTCTCATTCTTAATCTTTCTAGAAAGTCCATCCAACTCTCATTCTTCGTAATCAAAGGACTTGATAGGTTGGATTGATACAAGCTTTTTTCCTTGACCATTAAGGTGCTCGTATTCAATAAAATAGTCTCTATCTTTCTCAATTAAGCCAGAAACGATTTTGGGAATGGGTATTTCCTTTTGCTCCTTATTTTTATTTTCAACAAGAATACTTTCTTCTCGAATCTCAATCACCGTTACTACTTCCGCTGTTTTTGACATGATCTGACTGCAAGCTGCACACAGGAATAAAGCAAATGTTAATAATAGTATCGTTACTTTTTTCATGTATGAATATCCTCCTTCAATAAACTAATGGTTTCTCCGTTTTTCTTGCTTTTTCGCACCATTTCATCTGTAGAAAAAGGAAGGTTACACCAATATCCGCTCAAAAATAATCATACAAAAAATGGGTATAGTTGTATCGGCTCCAGCGACTTGCAAACCGTTTGCTGGCGGCATACATACCTTCATGGTGCTGGTCTGTTTCTCGCAGCATATATCTAATTAGAGAACTGTTCACAGTTCATCAGATTGCAGACAAAGTGGAGCGGCGCGAGGGAGAGTAGCTCTTTTCCTCCAGTCGCGCCGTTGCCAACCTGCGAGGATGCGGGACTGTCCGCTGCGCCAGTCCGAAGCGGGCGGTCGCAAAAGTGGTCATCGCTACGAGGTATCTCAGGGTTGCGCCCGAAAGCCCCCGCTTCGGACTGGCTCCGCTCGGTTGGTTGGCAAAAGTTGCTCCTTCCGGAAAAGAGCTACTCTCCGCCTGTGCCGAGGCTTTGTCTACAGACTGAGAGCTGTTCACAGTTCATGATCCTTTTGCAATAATTATGAAAATCGGTTTCGTTGATTGCCTTGCCTGGAGTAAGAGCTTTTATGCATCAGGTAGCCAAGGAACAGGAAACCGAAGGGAGGCACACAGAATTGGGGAAGATCTTAAACATCGCCAAACTGCCCGGCGAACACATAAGCGAATACGGAAAAGGAGCCATCACGCTGCTGCTGGGACAGGCCGCCGGCAGTGAGAAAATCTATGTCCATATCGATCGCATCCCTCCTGGCGCTCAGAGCGTAAAGTACCATAGTCACTCCAAGCAGGAGGAGTTTTTTATGGTCCTCGCCGGTACCGGCACGCTGCGGTTAAACGATGCAGAGTATCAGGTAGGCAAAGGCGATTTTGTGGCCAAACCTGCTGGACGCAAGATTGCCCATCAGTTTATTAATACCGGACAGGAAGTATTGGAGATTCTGGATGTAGGAACGAATGAATCAGGGGATGTCGCTTACTATCCGGATGAGGGTGTCTACTATCTGCGAGACCAAGGCCTTGTGTTCCATCGCGGCAGTGCCAGACAGGACTGGGACTCTGATCCCAATACGTGATCGAAGGAGTGGCAGAGTGAGATGAGTTTCAACGGACAAGTGATCCTGCCGGCAGCGAAAGACGCCAAGGATTTGGAGAGCATCGTTGAAAGTTCATACGAGAACGGCGTCTTTCTCGATACTCACGTCGGACAGTTGAAGCACCTCTATCAATTGGCCAGGAAGCATCACAAAAAGATGTTTTTGCACGCCGATCTGATCCAAGGCCTCAAAAACGACGAGTACGCGACGGAATACTTATGCCAGGACGTTCGGCCCCACGGGATCATCTCGACCAAGACAGGTGTGATCCTGAAGGCCAAACAGAAGGGTGTCGTGGCGATTCAACGCATCTTTCTGCTCGACTCCAATGCACTGAAAAAAAGTTATGCCCTGCTGGAAAAAACCAAACCCGACTTTATTGAAGTCCTGCCCGGGCTAATGCCGCGGATCATTGCCGAAGTGTGCCAACAGACGGGAATCCCGGTGCTGGCGGGCGGTCTGATTCGAACGGTGGATGATGTGGAACAGGCCCTGCAGGCTGGGGCGACTGCGATCACCACATCCAACAAGGATTTGTGGAAGCATTACAGCAGGCAGTAGTCTCCTGCTCTTCCTTTTTTATTGCAAGCGTAAAGTGGCTCAGGAGGAGGTTTTACTGTTGAACATAGTGGAGGTTAGGAGACCTCGTTCCGTTGATGTAGATGAGTTGCATCGCTTCTTCACGTTAGTCATTACGGATACCTTTGACAAGGAAGGTATATCTCATATGGTTGATGATAGGAGGAAGGAAATCGAAGCAAAAAAGAACAATCTCCTCGCAGATCTTGATACGGATGGGAGAGAAAGATTTTTTTATGTTGCCCTCCATAACGGGGAAATCATAGGGACAATTGAATATGGCCCGGCGATGGAATGGATCATATGATCTGGAGAAGAAAGGTTGAAGATCAGCGATTACGGTTTATGATGAAATAGCCTGGAGGAGCATAACGGTTCAAATCAACATCAAGAAATATCAAGAAGCATTTATTTAAACCAACCCTTGCTCCACAACCAGAATACCATGCTGCCGCCAACTGCCAGCATCACCAAGAGCACTCCATAGTACCCCCAACGCCAGGCAAGCTCCGGCATGTACTCAAAGTTCATCCCATAGATGCTGGCAATAAACGTCAAGGGAATAAATATCGTCGACAAAACGGTTAGTGTCTTCATGATGCTGTTCATCCGGTTGGCATTCACCGAGATATAGCTGTCACGCATATCTGCCGTCATCTCTCGATTCGATTCAATCATATCGGACAGCTTCAACAAATGATCGTAGATGTCGGTGAAGTAGACCAAGTGTTCCTTGAGGCCTTCAATCTTTTCAGAATTGATCACCCGGTATAGAAGATCTCTCATCGGCAAAACGGTTTTTCGCAGCGTAAGCAGATCGGAGCGGATATCAAAGATGGTATCCATCAGCTTTTCAACCGTTTCGTTCTTTATATTGCTTTCAATCTCATTTAAATGATCTTCTATTTGATACAGGGTGGGAAAATAATGGTCGACCAACTTGTCCATGATGGTATAAGCAACGTAAATATGACTAATCTCAGACAACGTTTTATGCGCCATGATCTGATTCCAGGCCTCATCAACCTCTGGACAGTGGTTCAAATGAAAGGAAACGACGAAGTTGGGGCCTAGAAACAAATCAATCTCTTCGGCTTGCAGCGTTTTTGGATTGATCGCGTGCAGGACGAAAAAATGATGATCATCATAATGGTCCAGCTTGGGGCGCTGCAGCAAGTGGAAACAGTCTTCAATCGCCAGGGGATGAAAGTGGAAATGGCTTTCCAGCAGTCTTGCCTCTTCTTCTGTGGGGGAATCAAAATCAACCCAAAACCACTTCAGATCTAAAGTCATAAGGTCCGAGATGGAAATATCAGTTGTCACTTCCCGGTCATTGGTCACAGCCACGGTACGAAGCAAAAGGAGCACCACCCTCGTGCCAAATCCAATCAAGGTTATTGTTGCAGCGTTTCTTCGTAGTTATTCGCACTAATGCGTCAAGGTCGTGCAGCAGGAGAGGACGGGATGCGCTGTTCCATTTGCCGCTTTTGGTGCGTGACCTTTTTCACATTGACAGCGGTTACAACCTGCGTTACCATAAAAAGCAAGTTAATCATTGGTGACGGAGAAAAGGAGAGCCACGCAAAAAGTTCCTCTGACCAAGAGGGTGCTTTGGAGTGGCTCTCTTTTTTGCTCTCTTCCCAAAAAAATTACCATAACTGGAGGGGATTTCATTGTCGGCTTTCTGGGGCGAAGTGGTGGGGACGATGATGCTGATCATCCTGGGAGGCGGTGTATGTGCAGGAGTCTCGCTGAAGAAGTCGTATGCCGCCAATTCCGGCTGGATGGTGATTACGATGGGCTGGGGCCTGGCGGTAGCGGTGGGCGTGTACGCGGTCGGGAGTAGCAGTGGTGCTCATCTCAATCCGGCTGTTACCGTTGCTCTGGCCTTCACCGGTGGTTTTGCCTGGGCAGACGTACCTGGTTACATTCTGGCGCAGTTGCTGGGAGCCTTTTTGGGGGCTGTGGTCGTCTACCTGCACTATCTGCCTCACTGGAGGGCGACGGATGATCCGGGGGCCAAGCTGAGCGTGTTTGCGACAGGGCCGGCGATTCGAAACACATGGGCCAACTTGTTGAGTGAGATGATTGGCACCTTCGTACTGGTATTGGGGATACTGGCAATTGGGGCCAACAAGTTCACGGAAGGACTCAATCCCTTGATTGTCGGATTCCTGATTGTCAGCATTGGGCTGTCGCTGGGCGGGACGACCGGTTATGCCATCAATCCGGCCCGTGATCTGGGGCCAAGGCTGGCGCACTTTCTGCTGCCTATCTACGGCAAGGGACCCTCCAACTGGAGATATGCCTGGGTTCCGATTGTAGGCCCACTGCTGGGCGGTTCACTAGGCGGTTTGTTTTATCAAGCGGTCTTCCAGGGAGCACCGTCAAGTGCTTTGTGGTACGTCCTGGCGGCGAATGGCATCGTGCTGCTGCTTGCTTATCTGTTTGGACACAAGCGGGACGTATCGGCTGCCGATCGGAAAGTAGCGGTATAATGAAAAAAATGGACAGAGGAGGAGCATGGGATGGAAACGTACATCTTGTCTCTTGACCAGGGAACGACAAGTTCGCGAGCGATTTTATTCAATAAAAAAGGGGAGGTTGTCCACATCGCGCAACGGGAGTTCCCGCAATATTTCCCTCAGCCGGGATGGGTCGAGCATAATGCGCTGGAGATATGGGGCTCGGTGCTGGCCGTCATCGCGACCTGCCTCTCTGAGTCGGACGTAAAACCGGAACAGGTGGAGGCCATCGGCATTACCAACCAACGGGAGACGACAGTGGTCTGGGACAAACAGACCGGCAAACCGGTTTACAACGCCATTGTTTGGCAGTCACGTCAAACCTCCGCTATCTGCAGCGACCTGCAGGAGAGGGGGCTGGACGATCTGTTCCGACGGAAAACGGGGTTGTTGATCGACGCCTACTTTTCCGGCACCAAGGTGAAGTGGATCCTGGACCATGTCGAAGGGGCTAGGGAAAAGGCGGAGCGGGGCGAGCTGCTGTTTGGGACGATTGATACCTGGCTGATCTGGAAACTGTCCGGCGGAAAGATCCACGTCACCGACTACTCCAACGCTTCCCGGACGCTGCTGTTCAACATCCACGACCTGCAGTGGGATGAGGAACTGCTGGAGATTCTGACGATTCCCCGAGCGATGCTGCCTGAGGTCAGATCATCGTCAGAGGTCTATGGACATACAGCCGATTATCATTTTTTTGGCTATGAGGTGCCGATCGCCGGTGCCGCTGGCGATCAGCAGGCCGCGTTGTTTGGTCAGGCTTGTTTCGAGGCGGGAATGGCCAAGAACACCTACGGAACAGGCTGTTTCATGCTGATGAATACCGGGTCAAAAGCGGTTTCATCGGCTCACGGGCTGCTGACTACGATCGCGTGGGGACTGGACGGCAAAGTGGAGTATGCGTTAGAGGGCAGCATCTTTGTTGCTGGTTCGGCAATTCAGTGGCTGCGCGACGGGCTGCGCATGTTGAAAGAAGCGAAGGACAGCGAGGCGTATGCGACACGAGTTGATTCAACCGAAGGCGTTTACGTGGTACCAGCATTTGTCGGCTTAGGCACCCCGTACTGGGACAGCGATGTACGTGGAGCGGTGTTTGGCCTGACACGGGGTACCTCCAAGGAGCACTTGATCCGGGCAACATTGGAATCGCTTGCGTACCAGACCAAAGATGTGCTGGCTGCCATGGAAGCGGACGCCGACATATCGCTGAAAGCACTGCGGGTCGATGGCGGTGCTGTGAAAAACAATTTTTTGATGAGCTTTCAAAGCGACCTGCTAGGTGTGCCTGTGGAGCGCCCCGTCAACAACGAGACGACCGCACTTGGAGCCGCTTACCTCGCCGGACTCGCTGTCGGCTATTGGCAGGATCGTGGGCAGATCGCCCAGCAGTGGAATATCGACCGGCGATTCGAGCCGGAAATGTCAGCAGAGCGAAGGGATGAACTGTACGCGGGCTGGAAAAAAGCTGTGCGTGCAGCGATGGCTTTCAAGTAAACGAAACTATGGTATACTAACAGTAAGTTCATACAACGTCTGGAGATCTGGAGAGACCACACTACATGATAGCTTCGGCTATGGTGTTTGTTGTGGTCTTTTTTGTATTTTCTGTTCTACCCTATATGTGGCAACAGGAGGGGATAGGAGTGGCATACGCATTATCCGGTTTGAGACGTAGCGAGATCACCGCGCGCTTGCGTGAGACGACTTTTGATCTGCTGGTCATCGGGGGAGGAATTACCGGTGCAGGGATTGCCTTGGATGCGGCTGCACGCGGCATGAAAACGGCGCTTGTGGAGATGCAGGACTTCGCTGCCGGCACCTCCAGCCGGTCGACCAAACTGGTGCATGGCGGTCTTCGTTATCTGAAGCAGTTGGAAATCAAGATGGTGGCAGAAGTAGGGCGGGAACGGGCGATTGTCTATGAGAACGGCCCGCACGTGACTACCCCGGAGTGGATGTTGCTGCCGATTTACCGTGGGGGGACGTTTGGCAGGTTTAGTACTTCGCTCGGATTGTGGCTGTACGATTATCTCGCTGCTGTCAAAGGAAGCGAGCGACGAAAGATGCTGTCCGCACGGGAGACGTTAGAAAAAGAACCGCTGCTCAAAAGAGAAGGATTGCTCGGCGGCGGTTACTATGTGGAATATCGGACCGACGATGCCCGTCTCACGATCGAGGTGCTGAAGGCGGCAGCAGCTCAGGGAGCGGCGGCTCTCAACTACACAAAAGTAGAAGATTTTCGCTATGAGCAAGGGCGCCTGATCGGGGTTACGGTGCTCGACCAATTGAATGGGGAGACTTACCCAATCTACGCCAAAAAGATTGTGAATGCTGCTGGTCCATGGGTAGACAGTTTGCGTGAGAAAGACAATTCCAAGCACGGAAAAACGCTTCAACTGTCAAAAGGCATTCATTTGGTGATTGACCAACATCGTTTTCCGCTGGGGCAAGCTGTCTATTTCGACACGCCAGACGGTCGTATGGTCTTTGCGATCCCGCGGGACGGCAAGACCTATGTTGGCACGACCGATACGTTTTATGACGGTGACACGGCTCATCCGCGGATGACGGCCGCCGACCGTGACTACGTGATCGAGGCGATCAACTTTATGTTCCCTGATATCAAGATCACGGCGACCGACGTGGAATCAAGCTGGAGTGGTGTGCGTCCCTTGATCTATGAAGCAGGGAAAACGGCGTCCGAGATATCGCGCAAGGATGAAATCTGGCAGTCCAAATCGGGTTTGATTACCATAGCTGGCGGCAAGTTGACCGGGTATCGAAAGATGGCGGAGACGGTCGTCGATCTGGTCGCAGCAGGACTGCAGCGAGAGGGGCAGGGTCCATTTGAACGGTGTCGAACCAAAAACTTGCCAATCTCCGGTGGTGACGTCGGTGGGGCGGACAACTTGCCCTTGTTCATGGAAGCGATGATCGTCAAGGGAGAAAAGGTGGGGCTCACCACGGAACAAGCGGCGATGCTGGCTGGTCGGTACGGGTCCAATGTGGAGCGGCTGTACAAGATCATTGCAGGCAGTGGGCGGGAAGCTGCAGCCTGCGGGCTGCCCGCAGATCTTTTTGCGATGCTGGAGTATGCGATCACGGCGGAAATGGTCGCTAAACCGACCGACTTCTTTGTCAGGAGAACGGGCGCTCTGTTTTTCGATATCGATTTCGTGAGAACCTGGAAAGTGGCGGTATTAGCCTATATGGCCAAGAGGTTGGGCTGGACGAAGCAGCAGGCAGACAGCTACGCAGCGGAGTTGGAGACACACCTGCGAGACGCCGTTGTGCCAGAGGACGAGTAGAGTGGAGAATCAAGCGGGCCAATGCCTCTTAAACGATGATGAGATCATCATTCAATGATGATGCAATGAGGATGGTATGAGCATCCCATATTGCTCTGCTCACATGATGATGGTTGATCAGATGAAAAAGTGGATCTTCCCTAGCGATAACGCCAGGAGAAGATCCACTTCATTTCGCCTACATCCCTTCTTTCCGCTGCTCACTGTAGCTGGCGATCAGGAGCAGAGCGGGTTCCTCCCCGATGTTCTTCACCAGATGGGGCACACACGATTTCCAGGAGAACGTGTCTCCCTCCTCCAGTACGACCATATCCTCACCCTGCTGCGCCAGCAGCCTGCCTCTCAGCACCAGATGGCATTCCTCGCCATCGTGTGCATGCGGCTCTTCTTTTTCCGGATAACCGACCGGGATTTCAATCATCATCAGGCGGAGGCCTCCTTCATCGGCAAGATGCTCTACCTTGAGATCCTCGCGAAACAGACTGGTTTGACGCTCGTCCTTTCGCACCACACGCATTCTCTCTTCTTTGGCCAACACGAGATAAGCGAGCGGAACATTCAAGTATTTGGCAATCGTATCAAGTGTAGAGATAGAAGGGGAGGTTTTGTTGTTTTCCACCTGACTCATGAATCCCTTCGATAAACCCGTTCCTTCACAGAGCTGGGCGATGGTAATACCTTTTCGTTTTCGAATGGTGCGTATTGTTGTCCCGATGTCCATTGTTTGTTCTCTCCATTCGTTTCATAGAAGCAAACTTTATTTTATATTAACAAAAAAGAACTTGACTTTCCAGAGACGCCCGTGATATTTTTATTTGAAAATAGAAATTAAAGATCTGTATTAGAAAACCTGAAGCGGGAAGGTAGGCGATATCAGGGGAAAAGGGGAAGCAAAAAGAGCGTTGCTACCGTTGTCTGAGGACCAAGGTAGGTGCTGATTTTTTTTTGCATATGAGTTTTGCGATATGAATATTAATTTGATATAAAAGAAAGGATGGTATCATATGACAAAAGAACAAGCTGCCAGCACGATTGTGCGAGTGGTATTGGGCATTATCTTCTTTGCCCACGGTCTTGACAAGTTCAACAATGGATTGGAGAATATCGCCGGTTGGTTTGCCAGCATCGGGCTACCCGGATTCGTCGCCTATCTGGTAGCGATTATCGAACTGGTGGGAGGAATTGCTTTGATCATCGGGCTAGGCACCCGTTATGTTTCGATCCTGACAGCGATCATCATGCTGGGCGCGATCGGAAAGGTGAAGCTGGCCAACGGATTGCTTGGCGGTGGTCAGGGGGCAGGGTTTGAATTGGATCTGGCTCTTTTGGCCATGTCCGTCTATCTCGCGCTGACCGATACAAAAGCGTTGTCCGTCGATCAGCTGTTCCAACGTTCTAAAACAACGGCCGCCTGACCGGTCTATGCCGGCACAGGCGCACTCAGATTAAGCACTTGCACGTCTTTCCAACATGTGTACGCATCTCAGACAGAAGGAGGGAAAAACAGATGATGCCCACGCTGTTTATCAGCCACGGTGCGCCCAGCTTGGCCATGGAGCGGAACGCTTACACCGATTTTCTCCAGGATCTGGGGATGCACATCGGAAAACCCGATGCTATCGTCCTGTTCTCCGCTCACTGGGAGAGCGATCTCCTGTCATTTACCTATACTGACCAGACCTATGAGACGATCTACGATTTTTACGGTTTTCCAGATCAGCTCTACCAGATGACTTATCCGGCACAAGGCTCAACGCAGGTCGCTTCCCTTGTAGAAAAGCAGTTTGCGGCACAGGGGATTCCCACCGTGCGCGATGAGCAGAGGGGACTGGACCACGGAGCGTGGGTGATTTTGCATCATCTGTTTCCACAGGCTGAGATCCCGGTTGTGGCCGTGTCGATAAACCCCGGGCTGCCTCCTCAGGAACAGTATAAGATCGGTCAAGCTCTCGGGTCGCTGGGGCAGCAGAACATCCTGGTGATCGGCAGCGGGGCCGTTACGCACAATCTCCGTCTGTTGGATTGGTCGGCGGCAGAACCGGTTGATTGGGCCGTTGCCTTTGACGACTGGATCGTCGACCATGTGCAAACATGGGATCTTGATTCTTTGTTTGCTTATCGAGACCTGGCTCCGTATGCCAGGCAGGCTGTCCCTCGCAACGAACACTTTGATCCGCTGTTCATCGCGATGGGGGCCGCCGACGAGCGGCAGCAGGCGCAACTCCTGCACCGCAGCTATCAGTATGGGTCGTTAAGTATGATCGCTTTTCGGTTTGGTTGATCATCGTGGTGGTGAGAAGAACTCACCACCACTTCGTATTTCTAGCTGTATGCACTGGTTTAAGCATAATGGAGGAGCAAATTCTGCGATTGCCGACGAATCGTCTCCACGAACTCCTGTGGTTCAATCACTTTGGCAGCGGTGCCCAACTGTAAAAAATAGCTGGAAACAAACGGCAGTTCACTCTCATCAATCTCTGTATCAATATAGCCATGTTCCTGGTTAACCAGTACGACATGCGGTTCTAACCAAGGCTGGCTGCGGCATTGTCGCACCCCTTCTCTCGTCAGTTCCACATATAACCGGATGGGGGTTTTGGGCGTTTGTTTTGTACGGCTATCCAACCAGTCGCTTAGATTGATAGGAACGTCGTGGGTTGTCCGGGTATTCTCCAACGACAAAATCCGGTCTGTCCGAAACAGTCTGATTTCATCGTGGACCAGATCAAAAGCAGGCATATACCAGAAGCCATCGTAGGCGTACACGCCGATGGGCACTACTTCTCTAGCTGTATTTTCCGATTTCGATAGATATTCGATCTTTAGTATCTGTTGGTGGAGAGCAGCATCGATGATTTCTTGCAAAAAGGGAGACGGGGCGCTTCTTTTTTGATTCCAGAATGATAAAACGGAATCAAGGCGTTCTACTTTTCTTTTTGCGTCATCGGGGAGGCTTGCAGCTTTCTGGAGACTGAGTTGATGTTGATGGCAAAAGGAAGCGATTGATAGTATTTGAGTGATTGAAAGGCAAAGAAAATGGCAAATGCTTCGGTTTCATCAAACGTAATCGGCGGCAATAATCGGTTGTTCAATATCCGGTAACCGCCGTTGCGCCCTGGTTCGGTATAAAGGGGAACGCCCATTTCTGTCAATTCCATGAGATATCGGTGCGCCGTTCTGACGGAAACTCCTAATTCAGATGCTACATCTTGTGCCGTAAATCTCCGCTTCGCATTTACATACATGATGAGGTCAAATAAAAATTTTGCTTTGGACATGTCCATCCTCCTCTACCATACCAAAACCATGACAAGTATTGTCATGATTTTGGTATATAGTATTTTTTGCAGGTTGGCAAGAGGAGGAGAGTGACGATGAGGCAAGATGATTTTATCCGCGTGATCGGAGCAAGGGAAAAAAACCTGAAAGGGCTCCATCTAACTATTCCCAAAAAGCAGATTACGGTCTTTGCTGGCGTTTCCGGTTCCGGAAAATCGGCGCTCGTATTTGATACGATCGCGGCGGAATCACAGCGCCAGTTGAACGAAACCTATTCCAGCTTTATCCGCAATCGGCTGCCTCATTACGGACAGCCGGAGGTAGATGCGATTGAAAAGCTACCGGTGGCCATTGTCATCAATCAAAAGCGAATCGGCGGCAACAGAAGATCGACTGTGGGAACTGTGACAGACATCTATGCTTTGCTGCGGCGGCTGTTTTCCCGTTTTGGAACTCCCTTTGTCGGTTATTCGGATGTATTCTCATTTAACAACCCGCAAGGCATGTGTCCGGAGTGTGAGGGCTTGGGAACAGCGAAGACGATCCATGTAGACCGACTGATTGACAAAGAGAAATCGTTGAATGAGGGTGCCATTCTGTTCCCCACTTTTCGGCCTGGGGAGGTTAGATGGAAACGGTATGTCTGTACCGGCCTGTTCGACAATGATAAAAAACTGCGGGATTATACAGAGGATGAATGGGATACGCTGCTGTATAAAACGGGATTCAAGCCACCGAACCCGACAAAGGACTGGCCGCCGACTTCGCTGTATGAAGGGGTTGTGCCAAGAATCAAACGCACGTTTTTGGATAAGGATTCAAGAGATTCCGTGCGGTATAAAGAAGCAATCGATTTCGTCGTCACCGAAGCTGCTTGTTCTTTGTGCGGCGGTGGCAGATTGAATCAAACTGTGCTGGCGTGCACCATAAACGGCAAAAACATTGCAGAATGTGGCAGAATGCAGATTAGCGACTTGATCCAGTTTATCCAGACAATCCGCGAGCCAGCAGCATACATCATTACAGAAGCGATTACAAAGCGGCTGACACATTTGATATCCATTGGATTGGGTTATGTCAGCCTGAATCGGGAAACAACCAGCCTGTCAGGCGGCGAATCACAGAGGATCAAGATGGTGCGTCAGCTTGGAAACAGCTTGACTGATCTGCTCTATATCTTTGATGAACCGAGTATTGGACTCCATCCCCACGATGTCAGCAGAATCAACCGGTTGCTGCAGGAACTAAGGGATAAGGGAAACACGGTTCTGATCGTGGACCATGACCCTGACGTGATTCAAATAGCTGATCGCATCGTGGAAATGGGGCCGCAAGCCGGTACAATGGGCGGAGAGATCGTATATGAAGGAGATTTCCAAGGTTTGTTGTCTGCGAATACATTGACATCCAGATGTCTCAAGCGCAAGCCCAGATTCAAAGAAGCGCTTAGAAAAGCGGACGGTTGGCTTACGATTAAACAAGCCAGCATGCATAATCTACAGGATATCAGCGTTCGTATTCCCAAAGGGGTGATGACCGCCGTTACCGGTGTGGCAGGATCAGGGAAGAGTACGCTGGTCCATCATGTGCTTCCCACATACTTTCCCGAAGCGATCTTCATTGATCAGGAAGCAATCAGGGCTTCCAATCGTTCCAATATTGCTACCTATACGGGAATCTTTGATGAGATAAGAGGCCTGTTTGCGAAGGAAAACCATGTGAATGCTTCGCTTTTCAGCTTTAACTCACAGGGAGCGTGCCCAACATGCAAGGGTTTGGGGATGATTTACACCGAATTCGCTTTTATGGATACCGTTGCTACCGTCTGTGAAGGGTGTCAGGGAAATCGGTTCACGGAAAACGTGCTCTCGTATCGTATTCGTGGAAAAAACATCAGCGAAATCCTTGCCATGACCGTCGATGAGGCGTTGGGATTTTTCCAAGAAGAAGAAATGAAGCTTGTACTCAACAGACTAAAGGACGTAGGCATCCATTATCTGTCGTTAGGTCAGCCCCTCAGCACTTTATCGGGTGGGGAGTTGCAGCGGGTAAAGCTGGCAACGGAGCTGGGGGCGAGCGGGAATCTCTACGTGTTGGACGAGCCGACCACGGGATTGCACCTGGCAGATGTAGAACAATTGGTTCGTATATTGGATCGTCTGGTTGATCAGGGCAGCACCTTGATCGTGATTGAGCATAATCTGGATGTGATCTGCCAGGCTGACTGGATCATCGACTTAGGCCCCGGAGCAGGACAGGATGGGGGCAGGGTGATGTTTGAAGGAATCCCGAAAGATATCATACATTGCGAAGCTTCCATTACCGGGAAATACTTAAAGGAAGCAGTTTCTTCATAGAGCCGCCATGGATTCAAGCTGGACCCTTGTAGCGGGATTCTGAAAGCGAATTCAAAATATTCATTGACAGTCAAAATCAAGCTTGGTATACTCTTTAAAAAGTTGACCGAAACCACATATACTCTATACGGTTAGGCGGAGAAAATGGAGACAACCCTTACCCGTAAACACTTTTTCCTCTATGAGAGAGGTGTGTTTATCGTGGAAGGGTTTTTCTGTTTTTTTCTTGTCAGGTCAGCTATTTACAAAAAAAAGAGAAATCGCAGGGAGGAGAAAGAAAAATGCAATGGAAAAAGTGGGTCACTGCTGCTCTTAGCACTGCCTTGTTGACGTCTGTTGTGATGACGGGCTGCTCGTCTTCCGAGGGGACCGGGGAGACCGGCAGTGCAGGGGGCGGCGAAGCAAAATCAGAAGGATACGGTGATGTCGCTTTCTACTCTCCAGAGACACCTGACATGACCAAGGAAATCGGTCTTAATTTTGAAAAGGCTTTCACTGGTTCAACCGTCAATGTTCAATACGGTGGAACAAACGTCATCGTCAACCGGCTGATTGCAGAAAAAGACAATCCGATGGGTGACGTATGGTACGGCGGAGGCGGGTTCCTGCCGTTTGAATCAGCCAAGTCGAAAGGAATCATTACATCATATACACCGGAAATCGCCAAAGACTGGCCGGTTTCCCAAAATGGCATCCAGATCCGCGACAAGGACTGGAAATGGGTAGGCGCAGAAGTATTTGTACTCGGCTTCATCTATAACACGGATCTGGTAAAACCGGAAGATCTGCCGAAGACCTGGGATGATCTGCTCGATCCAAAATGGAAAGGCAAAATCCAGATGTCCAACCCGGCCGCATCGGGTACGGCTACGCTCACTGTGCTCAGCCAGTTGATGCGACTGGGCGAAGAGCCAGGATGGGAGTACTTCACCAAGCTGGTTGATCAGGTGAGCGCACTGCCTGACTCCGGTTCCGCGCCATCCAAAGCAGTAGCCAAAGGGGAAGCACATATTGGGATCGCGTTTGACTTCATGGCGTATGAGATGAAAGCAAAAGGAGAAAAAGTAGACTTCATCGTGCCGGAAAAAACGCCGATCATCGTCAACCCGGTATCGCTCGTCGCTGACGGCCCCAATCCGGAAGGCGGCAAGGCGCTGATTGACTATCTGCTATCCAAAGAAGGACAGCAGACTCTGGCCAACTGGTACCACATCCCGATCTCCAAAGAAGTAGAATCGAAAACGCCGCTTACCCTAGAAAAAGTAATGCCGCATGCACAGGAATTGGACGTCCAGTGGGTGGTCGACAACTACGATCGCATCCGCAACGAGTGGCGCCAGAAGTTCCAATAAAAAAGGAGGCTCTTCCGTGGGTTCAGTCAAGATCGAACATCTCAGCAAAGAATTTAACGGCGTGAAAGCACTGGAAGATGTCAACCTGGAGATACGGGAGGGCGAGTTCTTCGCCCTCCTCGGTCCTTCCGGGTGTGGCAAGACGACAACCATGCGCTGCATCGCCGGTTTTGAAACCCCTACATCCGGCAAAATCTACATCGGCGATCGTGACGTCAGCCACGTACCTGCAAATCAACGCAACTGCGGAATGGTCTTTCAGAGCTACGCTTTGTTTCCCCATCTGACCGTCTTTGAAAACGTCGCCTATAGTCTGAATGTTCGCCGCTTTTACCAAGGTGGACTGGGTACGAAGGCGGCGGTGTTGGCCAATCTGCTCAACCGGAAACTGGGGCGGGTCAACAAGGAGATCGAGACAAAGGTACGCGATTCTCTTGACTTCGTCGAACTGGGTCACCTCGCTGACCGACTGCCAGGCCAGCTCTCAGGCGGCCAGCAGCAGCGGGTCGCGCTAGCGCGGGCCCTGGTCATGGAACCGGCCGTGCTGTTGATGGATGAACCGCTGTCCAACCTGGACAAAAAACTGCGCAACGTGATGCGCGTTACGATTCGTGAGATTCAGCAAAAAGTAGGCATCACCACAATCTTCGTCACGCACGACCAGGAAGAAGCGATGAGTATGGCCGACCGAGTCGCTGTCATGCACGGGGGAGAATTGGTGCAGGTGGATACGCCAACCGCTTTGTACAGCAATCCCATTTCTCCGTTTGTCGCCGATTTCGTCGGTTCGTCCAACCTGTTCGGCGCTGCTGTCAAAGAGAACGGCAGCGGAGATGGCGGGACTGTTCTGTTGTTGGAAGGCAGCCAGGTGCTCCGCTCCGCTTACACGGCCAAAAAGAACGACGTGCAAGTGATGATCCGCCCTGAGAGCATCACTCTGTTGACGGAGCATCAGCAGCCGACGAGTCAAAACGTGCTGGAGGGTACGGTTGAATTGGCAACGTACCTGGGGCCGATCATTCGCTACGATGTAAATGTGGGCTCACTCAAGTTTGAAGTGGATATCACATTTGACAGCAATCCGCTGCTGACACCGGGAACCAAGGTGAGAATGGAGATTGATCCGGAACGTGTGGTGATTCTATGAGCCAGACGGTTTCCACACCACCGCAGTCTCCCAACTCGAAAGAGGCAAAGAAAAGCCGGTTTTCTCTTAACGGGTTTGCCCTGCTAAAGTGGATCATTTATCTATTCTTTTTCACGTTCTTGCTCGTTCCGCTGTTTTCCATTCTGCTGGTTAGTATAACCGGCCAGCCGATGAATATCTTCGGCAGTTTCGTCAACCCGAAGATTCTCAGTTCGACACTGGAAAAGCTGTCGCAGTTTTCATTTGACGCTTATACGTCCTTGTTTAAACCAGACAGCAACTATTTTTCAGCCTTGATCAACAGCTTGGAGCTGGCTACGGGGGTAGCCGTGCTGGTGACGATCTTCGTTTTGCCGATCGCCTACGCGTTTGCACGGACTACGATGCCGTTTAAAACATTCTTTGCGGCGCTGTGTACGATTCCGTTGGTCGTACCGACGTTTATCTCGTCCTACGCTTTTACCCTGATGTTCGGGAAAACCGGCTGGGTAAACCACATCTATCGCGCGTTTGGAGGAGAAGGAGTTCTGTTTGACGTCCAATCGATGCTGGGCATCGTGTTGGTGCAGGTGTTCTTTTTCTTCCCCTACGCCTTGTGGCCGATGGTGGCTGCCTTCAAGATCAGCGATCTCACCTTGGAGGAAGCGTCGCAAAACCTGGGGGCGCAGAGTTGGTACACGTTTTTGCGCGTCACTTTGCCGCTGGCAATGCCAGGGATTATCTCCAGCATGCTGCTGATCTTTACGGTCAGCTTCTCGGATTTCGGTACGCCGATCATTTTGGCGCCGAAGGATCTGAACCTGATTGTCGTTGAGGCATACCGGGAGATCGCAGGCTTTTTCAACTGGGCCGGATCTGCCGTCCTGACTGTAATCATGCTGCTGGTGGCGGGGTTCTTCTTTTGGCTGCAGCGTCTGGTGATCCGCGGCAAGGAGTACGGTACGATCTCAGGCAAACCAACCAAACAGAAGCTGAACGATCACAAAGGCGTGGTCTCCTCGCTGACTGTGTATACGTTCCTGTTACTGCTGGTGCCGCTATTGGCCATCGGATCGGTCTTTCTCTCATCGCTCGCTACGACCTGGGGTCATCATGCGCTGCCGGATGGCTATACGCTGGAGCACTACCTGACGATTTTCAGCACCTCGTCCAAAAACATCGTCAACAGTCTGATTCTAGCCGGTGGAGCGCTAGTGCTGAGTGTCGTGATTGCCACGTTTGTTTCTTATTTCGTCGTGCGCCGCGGTTCAGGCGGGCTTGATTTCGTATCGTCCATCCCGCTGATCGTGCCGGGGATTGCTCTCGGGATTGCGCTGATCCAGACCTTTAACACGGCTCCGCTCCATTTGACGGGAACGGCGCTGCTGTTGATCATTGCCTATACGATCAGACGGATGCCGTACATGATCCGTTCGACGATGAGCTCGATGATGGCAATTCGCAAAGATATTGAAGAGGCAGCGATTAGCCTAGGCGCTTCCAATCTGTTTGCCGCGATCACCGTGATTGGCCCGCTGCTGCTGCCGGGTATTGCCGCTGGGGCGATCCTGGTTTTCGTCACCGTTATCAAAGAGACCAGTATCTCGATCCTGATGGCGCCGACAGATTGGGCACCGATGAGTTTGGCCGTGTTCCAAAATCTGCTCCGCGGGGAGTACTATACCGCATCGGCAATGGCGATCTTGATCATCGTGATTGTCATCCTGCTGCAGTATTTCGCTAAAAAAATAACCAAAGACCAACTGTACTAACGTAGAAGTGGAGCGGTGTATGATGAAAGGATTCATCTTTGATCTGGACGGCACTGTTTATCTTGGTGACCGCCTGATCCCCGGCGCGGCGGAAGCGATCCAAGCGCTGCGGGAGAGGGGAGACAAGGTCGTTTTTCTCTCGAACAAACCGATTGCCACACGAGAGTCGTATGCGCAAAAACTGACCAAAATGGGGATCCCGACCCATATAGACGATGTCCTCAATTCGTCCATGATCGTGGCCAGATATCTGAAACAGCAGATCAAGCCGGGAGAGTCGGTCATGGTGATCGGAGAAGAACCGATTCGCGAAGAACTGCATAGCTACGGCATTACGATCAGCAGTGATCCGCGTCAGGTGGCGTATGTCGTCTTGTCGTGGGATCGGCAGTTCACGTACGACAAGCTGAACGATCTCTACCAGGCGGCGATCAACGGAGCTCTCGTGATCGCCTCCAATCCGGACCGCACATGTCCGTTGGAGGATGGACAAATCCCTGACACAGGGGCGCTGATCGGAGCATTGGAGGGGGCTACCGGCAAACCGATCGAACTGGTTGTCGGCAAGCCATCCCCGATAGCCGCCGAGGTGGCGGTTCAGCATCTCGGCCTTGACTACGCCGACTGCTATATGGTTGGGGATCGGCTGGAGACGGATATCAAGATGGGGAATGATACCGGCATGAATTCCGTTCTCGTCCTGACCGGGATTAGTACGAGGGAGATGGCGGAAGCCAGTTTGTACAAACCGCGCTACATCATTGACAGTATAAAAGAGATCGTCCAGCTCTGACGAGAATGTTATAATATAGGGCAACAAACATCCGTGGAGGTAGGTTGGATGTACCCTATTGTGGATTTGGTGGAGCATCAGACGATTGCTGCCGTACAATCGGAGCAGGATCTGGATGACGCTCTTGCCGGCCAGGTCAACATCATCTTTTTGTTGACCGGCTCCATTTTTAACATCAAAGAGCTGGTGGAGAAAATTAAAGCTGCGGGGAAACAGGTGTTTCTGCACATGGAGTTTATTGAGGGCATTGCCGCTGACAAGAGCGGGGTGACCTATGTAGCCAGAAACATCGCTCCGACAGGCATAATCTCGACGCGAAGCAACTTGATCCGCGTCGCCAAAGAGATGAATCTGATGGCGATACAGCGGATCTTCCTGATCGACCGGAATGCAGTGGTGAAGGGGATCAAAGTGGTGGAACAGAGCCAGCCGGATGCGGTGGAAGTAATGCCTGGCGTGATGCCGCGCGTGATCCGGGAGATGACCAATCTCACACCGCTGCCCATCATCGCTGGAGGGCTGGTCGGTACCCAGGCCGAGATAGATGACGCGCTAGCGGCCGGGGCATTGGCCGTTTCTGTCGGGACAAAAGAGCTATGGGCATAACAACTGCATAAACAGTCGGAAAGGGACAGAGATGAGGAGAAAACCCCTTTGGAAAAGCGCAGCTTGATTGAGACAAGCTGCCGTTTCCATTGGGGTTTTTTCGTTTGGATAGGAACCAATAGCAGGGAAACGTACTTTTGGCTTGATCAGGAAGAGACGGTTTCCCGCAGCAAGAGGAGGACTACGGTGAAACGACAATTTTCAATGCAGAGCCGGACGGCCATTCTGGAGGAGATGGCGTCAGAAGAGCTGGATCTGATCGTCATCGGCGGCGGAATTACCGGGGCCGGAATTGCTTTGGACGCCAGTATGCGGGGTCTGCGCGTGGGGCTGTTGGAAAAAAGCGATTTTGGATCTGGCACGAGCAGCCGCTCCACCAAACTGATCCATGGCGGCCTCCGTTACCTGAAGCAGGGAGAAGTAAAGCTGGTGCAGGAAGTAGGCAGGGAGCGGGCCATTCTCTATCAGAATGCCCCGCATATCGTGACGGCCGCGCCGATGCTGCTGCCCATCTACAAGGGAGGCACATACGGTTACCTGGCTTCGTCGGTGGGCCTCTACGTATACGACTGGCTTGCTGGCGTAGAGCGAAAAGAGCGGCGGAAAATGCTGGGCAGAGATGAAACGCGGCGGCAGGAACCGTTGCTGAAAACGGATGGGTTGAAAGGATCGGGGCTGTATTACGAATACCGGACTGACGATGCACGGCTCACCCTCGACCTGATGAAAACCGCTGTACAGCAAGGAGCAAACGTGGTCAATTATGCTGAGGTGAAAGAGTTTCTCTATCGTTCTGGTCAGGTAAACGGTGTGCAGGTCGAAGATCGCAGAACCGGCAAAACCTATCAGTTGTACGCCAAGCAGATTGTCAATGCGGCCGGCCCATGGGTGGATAAACTGCGCGAACAAGACGGTTCGCTCCAGGGCAAACGCTTGTTTTTGACCAAAGGGGTGCACTTGGTTGTCGACTACGACCGTCTGCCGGTCAAACAGTCCGCCTATTTTGACACACCTGATGGCCGGATGGTCTTCGTCATTCCACGCGGCCAGATTACCTACATCGGTACAACGGATACAGCGTATGATCTGTCGATCGATACGCCTCGCACCACAGAAGAAGACCGTGACTATCTGCTGCGGGCGGTTAATGCGATGTTCCCGTCCGTGGCACTGACAAAAGAAGATGTGCGTTCTCACTGGGCAGGCTTGCGTCCGCTGATCTACGAGGAAGGGAAGGGCCCCTCTGAGTTGTCTCGTAAGGATGAGATCTTTATCTCCGACTCGGGATTGATCACCATTGCCGGCGGGAAGCTGACCGGCTTTCGGAAAATGGCGGAGAAAGTGGTCAATCTGGTAGCGGGCAACTTGAGCCGCACCGATGGCCGCAGCTATCCCCCCTGCTCAACGGATCAGATCGTCATCAGCGGCGGGGAACGGAGGGGACATGCTTCCTATGAGGACTGCAAGAAAGAATTGTTTCAAACCGGTACGGCCAAAGGCATCGATCCGCTGACCGTGACGGAGTGGATCGAGACGTATGGGACCAATACGCTGCACATCTATGAACGTTTTGACACGCTGTCGGAACAGAATCCACTACGATCTAACCAGGAACGTGCACTGCAAGCTCAACTGATGTACGCACTGGAGGAAGAGATGACGGTAACGGCGGCCGACTTTTTACGCCTGCGGACGGGATGGACCTATTTTCGCCTGGAGAAGGCAGAGAGTAAAAAAGAGCAGGTACTGGCGCTGATGGCTGAATGGGCCGGTTGGGACCAGACGGAGCTAGAGAAGCAGCGGCAGGAGGTAGAGCGGCTGCTGCGGACGATCCATCACTTGCCTGCAAGCGACCAAGCGGTAGAAGAACAGCCGGAAGAAGAAACAACTTGCACGGTCTAGCCCGTACAAGAACCAGACGTTTTGAGGCTGCAGCTTTGTTGATGACACCTAGAAAAAGCACCGGGCTGGTGCTTTTTCTGGTTTCCGCTTCGTAGATCCGCAGCAGGCATGGGACGCTTCGACTAGAAAAAGCGGCGGCATGTACAGTACCGCCCCGCTAACCGTGGAAGGGTGAAACGCATGAGATGGACGGTACGAAAACGGTTGTACGCAGGTTTTTTGGTCATTCTCGCGATGATGGCGACGGTGTGTTGGATTGGCTTGGAGAAAATGGCCGTAATCAACCAACGGGCAGAGCAGATCAACGTCAACTGGCTGCCGAAAGTAGACTTGATTCATCAGGTTAAGTATCAGACCGAACATGCGCTGACACTGGAGTTGAAATACATATTGTCAGAAGATCGGCAAAAAGAGTTTATCGGCCAGGAAGTGAACGAGGCACTGGAGCAGATCGAACAATTATTTGCTGCCTATGAAAAGAATTCGCTTGGGGAAGAGGAGCAAAAGAATTTTGCTTCCTTAAAAAAGTCATGGGCCAATTACCGGGAGTTGTACCAATCGATCATCGACTCGGGGCAGCTTGATGAGGCACGTATCGCAGAACTGCTGAGGGAGGCTGACACTGCGTTCCGGGTGATGAGCGGTTATCTGGACAACCTGGTTGCGATCAATAGTGAAGGAGCGGAACAGGCGACTGCCTCCGCCAAACACATCTTTGTGTCGGCACAGCAAGAAACGCTATGGTTTTTGGGAGGTGCCTTGATTGCCAGTTTGCTGATTGCCTTGGGGTTGGCCCGTACGATCGTCAATCCGTTGAAAAGCATAACGGCAAACGTGAAGCAGGTCGCTGCAGGTGACTTGACTGTAGTCCCGCCCTCCTTCCGCTTTCGTGATGAGATCCGCGACCTCGGGGCGGACTTTCAGCAGATGAGTGAACAACTCCGGGCGATCGTGAGTGATGTAAACAGATCGGCAACCAAGGTAGCGGCATCCTCGCAGGAACTGTCAGCTGGAGCGGAACAAACGTCGACGGCCAACCAGCAAGTAAGCGAGATCATTCAAGAGATTGCCGCCGGTGCAGAACAGGTGGCAGACGGTTCAGAGGCAAGCACTGGTGCCATACAGGCGGTCTCGGGTGGAATCGAACGGATGGCTGAGGCATCGGGCTCTGTCATGCAGGCAACTCAAGCGGCACGTCTGGAGGCCGTTCAAGGCAACGAATCGATCACTCAGGCGGTCGGTCAGATGAGAGGGGTCAACCAGGCGATTGGCTCGTTTGCCTCCCTGATCGAACGGCTGGACGAACGCTCACAGGAGATCGGCGAAATTGTCGGGATGATCGGCAGCATCGCTGCCATGACCAATCTGCTGTCGCTCAATGCGGCGATTGAGGCCGCACGAGCAGGAGAAAGCGGCCGGGGCTTTGCGGTAGTGGCCGACGAAGTGCGAAGTCTTGCCGAGCAGTCAGAACAATCCGCCGACCGCATCGCCCAATTGATTCGTGACGTCCAGACGGATACGGCACAAGCGGTAAAGGCGATTCAGTCGATTACCGGTGAAGTGCAGCAGGGAACGGACGACGTGGCTGCCGCAGGTGACGCATTTGAACGGATTCTGGCCGCGATGGAGGAGATGAGCAGGCAGATGGAGCAGATTCATGCCGTCTCAGCCGACTTGCGTGCTGATTCGCGAGAGGTGACCGAGACGGTCCAGGCATTTGCCGAAATCGCCGCCGACACATCTGAGCAGACACAAAACGTCGCGGCGGCCACTGAGCAGCAGGCCGCAGCCATGCAGGAGATGGCCAACTCGGCGGAACTGCTTCACCAACTGTCTGAAGAGTTAAAAGAAGTGGTGGGGCGGTTCCGTTATTAAAAAACGATAGGGATGAAACAGGGATGCCCTGCACGTCAAGGCATCCCTGTTCCTTTTCTATTAGACAAGTTTTCCGTAGCGATAGATTCGTTTTTCGTGCTGACAGATATGGTTTTCCGTAGCGATGGATTAGTTTTCCGCGCTGACGGTATCTTGTCTGATTCGCTTGATCAACGGGTGCAGCAGTTTCTTCAGCCAGACCACGAGATCATCCAGTAGGGTGTACACAACCGGGATGACAATCAATGTCAGCAGGGTGGAGAAAATCAAGCCGCCAACGACCACGGTCGCCATCGGTGCCTGGCTTTCTGCCCCTTCTCCCCAGCCTAGCGCCAGCGGAAACAGGGCCAGCGATGTGGTTAAGGTGGTCATAATGATCGGACGCAGTCGAATCGGCCCGGCGGTCAGAATCGCCTTTGTACGGTCTGCCCCCTGCTTTCTCAACATATTGGTAAAGTCAATCAGCACGATCGCATTACGGACGACGATACCCGCCAGCAAAACAACTCCAATCAGCGCAGGGACACTGATGGTACGTCCGCTCACCCATAGGCTGAACAGTGCTCCCGTAAAGGAGAGGGGGACCGACAAGATGATCGACAGGGGATGGACGATCGATTCGAATTGGGCGGCAAGGATCATGTAGACGAGCGCTACAGCCAATCCGAAGGCAAAGATCAATCCGCTAAACGACTCTGCCATCTGTGCGTCCTGCCCTTGCTTCTCCACCACGTATCCCGCTGGAAGGGGGAAGGAGGCGATCACCTGATCAAGCTGTTCGCTGACGCTTCCCAGATCGTAGTCCGGTGCCAACATCGCTGTCACGTTTACCACTTTTGCCGAATTGTACCGCTGGATCGTTTGCGGTCCGACTCCCATGGTGACAGTTGCCACATCTTTTACCTGCACTCTTTCCCCTTTCGAGGTAACCAGCGTCAGGTTCTGTATATCCTCCAGATCAGATATCTGACCGCTCTCGAACTTGAGGGTGACATCGATCTCTGTCCCGCCGCTTTCCAACTGCGTGGCCACCTGGCCGTCCAGCCATTCTCTCAGGAGCGTCGGAATTGTCGATTGTTCGATCCCTAAGTCCGCTGCTTTTTTGCGGTCGAGGGAGATGTGGACCTCGCTGCTGGTCTCCTCCAGTGAGGTATCCGCTTCCCGGATGCCCTCCACTTGACTGATCTGTGCAGCCAGGCTTTCTGCAAGCTCTTTCAGCATCTGATCATCATTGCCGCGTAGAGCGTAGGAGATCGGTGTAGCGCCGCCCATGCCTCCCACACGTCCGCCGCTAAAACCGCCTCCTAGTCCGGGCATCGTATTGCTGCTTGCTTCACTGATGCGGATGCGGGCACCAGGGAAGATATTAAGCACAGTGCGCAGTTCTTCTACGACTTCCGCCGTGCTCCGCTCCCGTTCGGACAAATCTTTGAGGCGCAGGGTGAAAGCCCCGGTATTTGCGGAACTGCCTCCGAACCCGGCACCTGTTCCACTGCGACTGCCTACACTGGAAAAGATCGTCTCTACCTCAGGGAATTGTTCAATCAACTGGTAAGCCTTTTCCACTGTTTCGCGCGTCGTCTCCAGCTGCGTGTCTGACGGCAGCTGGATGGAAACGTTGATCTCGCCCTGATCTGTAGTCGGCATGTACTCGGAGCCGATGAACGGAACCAGACTAAATCCGCCTGTCATGGCCAGGATCGCAATCACGACTACCGATTTCCGATGGTGCAAAGCCCAGTTGAGCATCTTTTGATAAAACAGCACCCATCCCGCTTCTTGACTCAGCTCACGCACAACGGGTGTACGCTTCGCCTGTCCCTTTTGCCGGGTGGAGATCCAGCGAGAGGCGAGCATAGGGGTCAGGGTGAGCGAAACGATCAGCGAAACGAGCAGGGAGAAGGAGACCGTCACAGCCATGTCGCGGAACAACTGAGAGGTCACCCCTTCGACAAACACGATCGGCAGAAATACGGCGACCGTCGTCAAAGTGGCTGCGATGACCGGCATCGCCACTTCTTTTGTCCCTCGGAAAGCGGCTTCCCGGCTGCTTAGCCCACTCTCCTTGTTGCGATAGATGTTCTCCAGTACGACGATGGCGTCGTCCACAATCATTCCCACCCCGAGGGTTAGACCGCCCAGACTCATGATGTTGATCGACATGTCGGTGAAGTACATCAGGACAAAGGTGCTGATGATCGAAATCGGGATCACCATGCTGATGATAAACGTATTTTTAACACTCTTCAGGAAAAAGAGGATGATAAACATCGCCAGGATCCCGCCGATGTAGGTGTCGTGAACCAACGTGTCGATCGATTGGCGGATAAAGGACGATTGATCGGAAATCGTCTCCACTTGAATATCATTTGTAAAGGAAGCTTTGACCTGATCCAATTCCTCATTGATCGCATCGACGAGGGCAACTGTGTTGGTTCCCGACTGTTTTTGTACGGTTACAGAGACGGTGGGGACACCGTTCAGCTTGCTTTCCACTGTCACTTCCTGGTAGCCGTCCCGAATCACGGCGATGTCTTGCAGATTGACATAGCCGTCCTGGAGCGGGATCGATATCTCCCGGATATCCTGCACAGATGAGAACTTACCGATGGAGCGTACCAGATAGGAGGAAGAGCCTTCGGTCACGTTTCCGGCGGAAGCGTTCGTGTTTTCGCTGCTTAACTGCCGGGAGATGTCTGACATCGTCAAGCCGTATTGTTCCAGTCGGTATGGATCAACGAGGATTTCAATCTCCCGCTCCAGTCCTCCGGAAACGGTGACGGAGGCTACACCCTCAATCTTCTCCAATGAGGGGACGACCGATTGTTCGACCAGTGCCTTTAGCTGTGCCGCATCCATTTCAGATGAGACGGCGAATGTGAGCACAGGGGAGCTGTTTGGGTCGTAGTTGGCTACCGTTGGTGTATCAACATCGTCTGGAAGGCTGCGTTTCGCCCGTTCCAGTTTCTGCTGCATCTCGGCGATCACTTCATCCATATCCGTTCCGTAATCGAATTCTGCCATCACCATGGATGAGCCTTCACGTGAGGTGGAGCGGAGCGATTTGAGCCCGGCGACGGTAGATATGGCATTCTCCACTGGCTTGGTGATCAGATTTTCGATCTCCTCTGGTCCTACGCCGCTGTAGGAGGTGATGACGGCAGCCGTCGGGATCTCAATATCGGGGTAGAGATCGATGGGAATGCGGGTCAGCGAAATGATGCCCAAGATGATGACGATCAGGACGCCCATCATGACGGTTACCGGTCTCTCGATGGAATGCTTGGATATTTTCATATCAGATCACCTCCTGTCAGTTGGCGGAATTGGTGCGACCGCCTTGCGGATCGCGGGTACCCGATCCTCGCTGGGAGTCGCTCCCCTGCTGTATTTTCGTTTTGCCCTGATCTTGTGAGGTGTTTTCCGTATCGTTTGGGTTGGTGTCGATGGCGTTGCCCTGATTCATGATGGTGACCGCACTTCCTGGATAGAGCGTGTTTTGCCCTTTGACGACGATTTGCTGGCCTGCGGTTAGACCGGATGTAATCTCCGTGCGCTCGCCATCGGATTCACCTGTGGTTACCTCTACCTGGTTAGCCGTATTGTTTTCCACGACGTAGAGGTATGTCTTGTTGTCTTTGGTTACAATCGCTTCGCTGGGTACGACGATGGCGTTGCGCTGATTTTTATGTAGCTCCAGTGATGCCAGCATCCCCACCTTTGCTTTCCCTTCCGGATCGGAAATGCTGATCTCGATCGGATACATCTTGCTGTCGTCTGCTTTCGGGCTGACCGAGATGACGTTCCCGTCTGTCTGATAGCCGATGGACGACACATCCACCTGGAAGGTTTGCCCCACTGCAATCGTTCCTACCTGGCTCTCACTGACGGATGTGACCACCTTCATTGTGCTGATGTCGGTAATCGTCGCAATCGCCGAACTGGTTCCGATCGATTCCCCGACAGAGACGGGCAGTTCCGCGATCACACCGTCGATCGGGGCGGCAATCGCAGCATTGTCGTAGTTGGACTGGGCGATCGTGTAATCCGTCCGCGCTTGTGTCAGCTGAATCTCCAACACCTTGAGCGAGGATTCGGTCGGTCCGGATTGCTCCATTTCAAGTGACTGCTGCAGATTTTCGTAGGACGTCTTGGCGCTGATCATCTGCATCTCGGCTTCTTCGACGACTTGCTGCGAGACGGCTCCTTCCTCATAGAGGGTCTGGTTCCGTTCGAAGTTTTTTTGGGCTGCTTCGTACTTCGCTTTCGCTTCGGCTACCGAGTTTTGCATCTGCGCCAGCGACTCAGGTCTGGTTGTGCTTTTCCCTTCTTCATAACGGGCGTTCGCAAGTGCCAGCGCTTCTTCTGCCTTCTGCAGCTCCAGCTTTAGATCTTCTTCATCGAGTCGGGCGATGATCTGCCCGGCTTTTACGGACTCACCCACTTTTACCAAGATCTGCTCGATGCGCCCGGAAGCTTTCGGCGTAACCGTTACCTCCTGATTCGCTTCCAGACGACCACTAAACGTGCTCGTTTCAGCAAACGGTTCTAAGGCTGCCGTACTTACTTCCACCGGCACAGATTGTTGATTGCTGCGCTGCATCCTTGCTGCTGTTTCGTTTGCTGCGGAGCAGCCTGTGATGAACAACAGCATGGACAGGAGCGCTGCCGCTACATGAAACGGTTTCTTCTCCAAGATACTTCTCCTCCTAAGGTAACATAGCGTTCTGACAACGGGACAAAATAACTGTCTGCTTCTGACAAAGCCTACCAGACAAACATGTCAGACAAATGTCAAAGCCCGATGGTACCGGGACGTGGAGCAGATAATGGCAATAAAAAAGACAGTGTGGCTTTGCCATACCGTCTAAGAATGCCGTTTTTGCTATTTTGCCACCAGCAGAGTAAAGATGGACCCTTTTCCTGGGGTGCTTTTCGTCAGCAGCAGATCGCCTCCGAGGGCTTTTGCGATCATTTTGCTAAAAGGGAGTCCCAACCCTAAGCCCCTGACCCGATGTTTTTTCTCTGCTCCCCGAAAGAAGCGTTCAAAAATCAGATGCTGTTCTTGCTCCGGGATGCCGCTGCCGTTGTCCTGAACGTCAACCTGGATGTAATCATCTTGTTGGCGGAGAAAAACATCGATCGTTCCTTCTTCGCCGATTGCTTGTTTGGCGTTGTTGAGCAAGTTGTACAGGATTTGCTGGATTCGCATAGGATCCGTATCGGCCGAGATCGTTTCGTCAGGCAGATGGGTACGCAGGGTAAAGCGGTTCTCTTCATGTCCAATCGTCCATTGGTAGACGATCTCTTGCACCAGTTGATTCATGTTTTGTCTCTCTTTTCGGACGGTGATCTCTCCAACAGCCAGGGAATTGAAGTCAAGCAGATCCTCTACCATTTTTTGCAGGCGATTGGTCTCTTTCGTACAGATCTGCAAAAACTCTTTGGCTTCTTCACCTGTTACGATCCCATCCTGAACGGCTTGGATCAGCCCGCTAATCGATGTGACAGGCGTTTTCAACTCATGTGTGACCCCTGCCAGCAATTCGGTCCGCATCATCTCCAATTGACGCAGACGGTCAGCCATCTCTTTAAATGAATCGATCAGTTCGTACAGCTCTAATTCCTTGACGTCCGGCTGCAGGGCAACATCGTAATTGCCGGATACAATCTGTTTGGCGGCGTCAGCAACCTCTTTGATCGGTCGGGAGAGTTTGCGGGTGAGCAAATAAATAACACCCCATCCCAGCAACCCCAGGCTTCCCAGCATGATGATCAGGAATTGCATCTGTTCCTTATTTTGGGTCAGGTCTTCTTCGTGCAGCAGCAGCGCAACCCAGCCGATCGTAGCTCCGTTGCTGACGATTTTACGTTTGACCAGATGCAAGGTATCATCATTCATTCCTGTGATGGTTTCGACTGCACTCTCTTCGTTCGGCGGTACAAAGAGAGAGGGCGGCAGCGACACGTGAGGCGGGAATCCTTTTGGTTTGAACAAGATTTGTCTGTTTTGGCTGATGACGAACACAATGATCTTGCTGTCTGGCTCCAGAAAACGCTCACGACTGGCAATCAACCTGGGCAGCGTCGGAGCAATCCGGATTCGTCCATATTCATCATCTACGATACGATCAGCCAGTTCTTCTGCTATCAGTTTCATCATGCCCAAGCGTTTTTCCGTCACGCTGTGTTTGATCCAGTACGTGGAGATGATGCCGATCACCAGCAAGCCAACACACAAGATCAGCAGATAACGTGTCGTCCAGAATTGCAGCAGTGAGATGCGGTGTTCATCTTTCGTTGACATATAGTTGATACCCCAATCCTCGCAGCGTTCGGATTTCTCCCTCAGATGACGGCCAGTTCTCCAGTGTTCGTCTGATCCGTTTGATCGCCAAATCGACAGCCCGATCACTGCCCTCATAATCAAGTCCCCATACATGTTCGATTAACTGTTCCCGGGTAAAGGTTTGGTTCGGGTGGCGGGCCAGAAATAAAAACAGGGACAAGTCCCGTGGTGTAAAAGCGAGCTCCAGCCCATGCAGCGTTACCGTATGAGCTTTGAAGTCGACCTTCAGACCGCCGAGGTATTTGATTCTCTGATCCTCCATGACGCGTGCTGGTCGTCGCAAAACGGCATTGACCCGAGCCACTACCTCTTCTGCGATAAACGGCTTCGTAATGTAATCGTCTGCTCCTTGATTCAAGCCTGACAGTTTATGATTGATTTGTCCGAGGGCCGTCAGCATGATCACCGGACAGGAGCTCCTCTCGCGTATATACTGTAAAATGCTCCATCCATCCTGTTCCGGCAGCATTACGTCCAGCAGGACAAGTGAAGGAGTAGAAATAGCAAACTTTTGAATCGCTTCTTTACCGGTAAACGCTTGTTCCACCTGGTACTCTGCTTTTTCCAGGTAAGCCTTTAGGACTCGCGATATAACGAGTTCATCTTCAACAAGCAAGATCTGTTTCATGAAGCACCTCACCTTGGCGCATAAAATCTTGGTAAGCTGTTTGGCATCCACATCATGACAGGCACGATGCGGGGGTGTGTCATGTCCGGTCATGATCCGCTTCTATTGCCCATCATTGTATCACGAAAGCTGCAACACATATATGACAGTGAGAGGAGGGGGTTCCATCAAAAACAGCAGAGGGGAACATGGTTGTCCCACCATGTTCCCGCGCATCTGGGTTATTCTGCTTTTTGCTCCGCCTTTTCTTGCAGTTCCGACAGCATCTGTTCCAGCAACTCATGGATTTGGTCTGTGTCGTTTGCCTCAACTGCCTGCTGCAACTGGCTCCACTTCTCATCGTGTTGGACTTTTACACGGAACGGCACACCCAGCTCGGCCAACTGAGCTTCGGCTTCTTCTTGTGTGATCGATCCGTCTTTCAACTGCTGGCGGATCTCATCCAGTTTTTGTTTGGTAGCTTCGTCCAGTTCAGGACGGTTCATGATCTTGAGGAAGGGGGGATGTTCGATGCCCAGCTCGGCCAACTGAGCTTCGGCTTCTTCTTGTGTGATCGATCCGTCTTTCAACTGCTGGCGGATCTCATCCAGTTTTTGTTTGGTAGCTTCGTCCAGTTCAGGACGGTTCATGATCTTGAGGAAGCGGGGATGTTCGATGCCCAGCTCGGCCAACTGAGCTTCGGCTTCTTCTTGTGTGATCGATCCGTCCTTCAACTGCTGGCGAATCTCATCCAGTTTTTGCTTGGTAGCTTCGTCTAGTTCAGGACGGTTCATGATCTTGAGGAAGCGGGGATGTTCGATGCCCAGTTCAGCCAACTGTGCCTCAGCTTCTTCTTGTGTAATGGATCCGTCTTTTAGCTGTTGGCGGATCTCATCCAGCTTTTGCTTGGTGGCCTCGTCCAGCTTCGGATGAAGCTGCTCGAAGACGGCTTCAAAGTCATCAACCAAATCAGGTGCATAGGTGTTGATGAGATTCATCAACTGCTCATGTTTTCCCATACCAGCGTCTGGCCCCCGCTGAGCCACTATTACCTGCTTTTGCAGACTATCGTCCGCTGTGGTATCGGCGTTGGTAGCTGCAAACACGGAGAAGGGGGCAACCACAGAGAGGGCCAGGGCTCCAGTTAGAATTGGGGTAGTGATTCGTTTCATATGATCGTGCTCCTTTCAAAATCTTGATTATGGTGGAGGGGTGAACCTCACAGTCCAAAGAATAGAGAAGCAATGTGTCAGGCAAATGTCCACCTTATGGAAAACTGATGGAAAGTGTAAAAGGAATGCGTTTTGTGATTGAAATACACTAGGGGGGTATTGTATAATAGCAATGTCGCTACTTGTTCCTGTGCCGTGCTAAGTACATTGTTTGTAGGGATATAGGAGCATTGGTGGGCATGCTTTAGATAACGAGCTTTCTCGTCAAGGGTATAGGCCGCACCGCAATACACGCCAATCCGCGTCCTAAGATGAGGCAACCCTTGGCGATGATGACCAAAGGAAAGAAAGGAGGGGAACCATGATCACGACGACTCTACAGGTAAAAGGAATGTCCTGCAATCACTGTGTCAACGCCATCGAGGGATCGGTGGGAAAACTGGCTGGTGTGAGCAGTGCCACTGTTGATCTGGCTGCCGGCGAGGTCACCGTATCCTATGATGAAGCACAGATCGGAATCGAAAAAGTAAAAGAGACGATCGAAGAGCAAGGATACGATGTTGTATAAAGTTGTATAAAAACGAAGTTTCATGGAAAAAGCTATGCGCACTCATGGCGGATAGCTTTTTTTGTACGATCAGAAGTATTATAATTGCCGATGACTGGATAAGAGGTGACAACGATTCCCGGTCTTGTTAGCTGTGGATCGCCAATCGAGTTTGACAGAGGAGGAACTGCGATGAATACAGAGCAGGAGCTGCATTGTGAGGAGTGTGCACACACCGAGGAGCGCAAGAGCCATCACTCTGACAAGGTAAAGAGCAATCTGACCGCTCGATTGAACCGGATCGAAGGGCAGATTAGAGGGATAAAAGGAATGATCGAAAAGGACGTCTACTGCGACGATGTGTTAAATCAGATTGCCGCCGTGCAGTCCGCTTTAAATGCCGTCGGCAAAATGCTGCTGGAAGGGCATATGAAGTCCTGTGTTGTGGAACGTATTCAGGAAGGCGATCAAGAGGTAATCGATGAACTGATGAAAACGGTAGCCAAGCTGATGAAGTAGCGACCCATTGCCGTTCTCTCTTTCACGACTGATTTGCTAAAAAAATTGACAGAGACTTCCTGTTACGTATATGATGATAGTAAGTTAGTCAAATAACTAATAGTGCTGTTTTCCATTAGATACTCCTAGCTTTGTGCCCTGCCTTAAGAGGCGACTAGGGAAGGGGAAGAGTGGAAACAGACGAATCAAGAGGAGGAAGCGATGGCCAAACCAAATACGGTCTCCAAACAAGAGCTCATCAAATCGGCACAGGAGTGCATCGTCAGGGATGGTCTGCAAAAGTTGACGCTGCAGGCCGTGGCCAAAGGGGCAAATGTTACGCAAGGTACCGTCTACTATCACTTTCGCAGCAAAGAACAACTGCTGTTGGACATCGTCGAGGATGTTTGCCGAACATCGTGGCAATCACTCGCCCGAACCGAAGAAAACGGAGAGGACCTGGTGGTTCGCGGGCTGGAATCGGCTCGCAGCCGTTGCACCGAGGATTCGTTTTATCATCAATTGTTCCTATCGCTGGTCGTGGCCGGGTTCGCCAATCCCAATATCAGAAGGCGCCTGGGGAAGCTGCTAGATGAGGAGAACGGATGGCTGACGGATCGGCTGAGCCAGCAATGGCAGGAGTCACCGGTAGAGGGCGTATCGCTTGCAACCTGGAGTGTGCTGATGAATGCGCTGGTTGACGGATTGGCTCTGCAGGCGCTGTTAAGGGAGGACTTTTCGGCCGACCAGGTGTACGCTGAGCTGGAAGTCTTGCTGCGTTTTATCATGCAATCGGGAGAAAAACGGGAGGGGTGATCGCTATGTTGTTGCAGCATGCATGGCGTGCGATGATCGGAGGTTTGCTTGTCTGGGCGGGGGCGACGCTTTTCTTTATCTGGTTGGGCGATACCGTGCTGGTGGAACCTGAGCAGAGCGGTTTTTGGCTCACCATCTGCCTGCTCGAGGCAGGAACGGCTTGTTTGCTGTATCTGGTCCTCATCTTGTACCGGCTGTTCGACTCAGCTCCGCATGCCGGTGTGAGACTAGGGGTATGGGGGACAGCGATTGGATTGTTGTTGGACAGCGTGCTGCTCTTCCATCATGACCGCTTGTTTCCCGATTTTACGGAAGGCCAGCTCCTGTCTTTCATGATCTGGATGGTGATCGCCTATTTTCTGTATTTGTTGATTCCGCTGTTAGTTGAGCGTCAACCGTACAGATCAGCCTCTTGACCAGGAGGCTAGAGCTTGTAGACAGAGGGGGAGCGGCGCGGGGGAGAACAGCTCTTTTCCTCCAGTCACTCCATTGCCAACCTGCGAGGAAGCGAGACTGTCCGCTGCACCACCCAGTCCAAAGCGGTCGGGCGCAAAAGTCGTCAGCGCTACGAGGTATCCCAGGGGTGCGCCCGAAAGCCCCCGCTTCGGACTGGCTCCGCTAGCTGGTTGACAAAAGTTGCTCCTTCCGGAGTAGAGCTGCTTGTATCGGAGGTAGGAAGAAGTGATACCGGCCAATTTGTGGGGAGAGCAGCAATTGGCTATGAGTCACGGGATGAGGGAAAGCAAGCAAAAGCAAGGATTAGAAGGGAACATGAAGCCAATCGAATGGCAAAATACACCATTTCATAAGTCCAATTCAATAATTGGATATTGCGGATTCCAGGACAAATGATTATTCTGAATAATATAAAGATTAAGGGTTTTGCCAACCTGCGATCAACAGAGGGGGATTCCTATGAAAAAGAGATTTGTGAACATGGCGCTTGTGTCTCTGCTGGCAGCAGTATCTCTGGCTGGCTGCGGCGGACAAGCCGGGGAGCAGTCGCAAACGGCAGGTGGTTCCGGTGGAGATTCTTCCGGGGCTCAAAAAGAAGAATTGAAGTTTAAGGTGAGTATCACCGTTTCGGAATCAGACACTTGGGGTGTTGCAGCGAACAAGTGGGCTGAGGATTTGGAGAAAAAATCGAACGGCCGGATCAAGTTGAAGATCTATCCGAATGAGTCCCTATCGAATGGGAATCAGCCGAAAGGAATTGAAGCCGTTCAAAACGGTTCTACTGAAATCTCTGTCCACTCGACGATCATCTACAGCGTCTTGGATCCGAAGTTTTCCGTACCATCACTCCCGTGGCTCATACCTGACTACGAGCAGGCAGATAAGGCGATGAACGGAGAGGGCGGCGAGAAGCTAAAAGAGCTTGTTCGCAGCAAAGGGATTGAACCTTTGGCCTTTGGTGAAAGCGGTTACAGACAGATCACCAACAGCAAAAAGCCGATCGTCACACCGGAGGATCTGAGTGGATTGAAGATCAGAACCCCCTCCATGGAAATGATGGTCGACACATACAAAGCGTTTGGTGCCGATCCAACGGTGATGAACTTCGCCGAAGTGTTTACTTCACTGCAGCAAGGAGTGATTGACGGACAGGAAAACCCGCTGCCGATCATTCTCAACTCCAAGCTCTATGAAGTGCAGAATCAATTGACGATTTGGAACTACATGTACGATCCGCTTGTCTTCGGTATGAATAAAAAACTGTACGACAGCCTCGATCCCGAGACGCAGCAGCTAATCAAAGAAACGGCACAGGAAGCAGCACAATACCAAAAAGAGCTGAACCGACAGCAGGATGCGGAAGTACTGGCCAAGTTGAAAGAACACGGGATGCAGGTAACCGAGCTGACTCCGGAGCAGATCAAGGCGTTCCAGGAAAAGGTGAAACCGGTTATCGACAAGTACGAGGGGATTGTCGGCAAAGAACTGTTAGACGCGTTCCGCAAGTAAGAGGAAAAAGGGGCTGTCTTGGCCCCTTTTTTTGCAATTTGTCAGGGAGGGATCACCGATGAAGTTATGGGTTCGTCTGGAAGAGTGGCTGCTGGTCCTGATGATGAGTGTCATCTGCCTGCTGACGATGGCCAATGTTTTATCAAGGTACGTTTTGGCCTCTTCCTTTTCTTTTACCGAGGAGCTGACGACCAACCTGTTTGCTTTCGTTATCTTTATCGGTGCGGCGCTGTTGGCCAGAGAAAGTGGCCATATCGGCTTTTCGCTGCTGACCGATCTTGTACCGGTACCTTTGCGAAGGGCAGCTCTCATCGTAGTCGGCTGTCTCACCTCCGTCTTTTTTGCCGTTTTGCTCTGGTATGGGCTGGAGATGGTGATGCAGCAATACGAGTATGGGCAGAAGACACCGGCGATGGGGCTGCCGGCCTGGTGGATGGGGCTTTCTGTTCCGTTGGGGGCCGTGCTCTGCTTGTTCCGTTTTTGGGAGGGGTACATTCGCGTATGGTCAGCTATGACCGAGATAGAGGATGGGCCTGATGGTGAAGACAGGAGGGGAGAGGAATGAGCGAGACGGCGATTTGGCTATTTGGGTCGTTCTTTGTGTTTCTCTTTTTAAACATGCCGATTGCGGTAGCGCTGGGACTGGCTACTGCCGTTACGCTCTTGATGTTTGATCTGCCGATTCAATCGCTGCCTGGGACGATGTACTCGGCGATGACCGGCTTTACGTTACTGGCCATCCCGTTTTTCTTTCTGGCGGGACTCATCATGGAGCGGGCAGGCATATCCCGTCGGCTGATTACCCTCGCTGAAAAGCTGTCTGGGCACTACACGGGAGGGTTGGCGATTGTTGCCGTGGTTTCGGCCTGCTTCTTTGCCGCCATTTCCGGCTCTGGACCGGCTACGATGGCTGCTGTCGGGGCGATTCTGATCCCGGCCATGACGAAAGCGGGGTATCGCAAAGGGATGGCTGCCGGGCTGTTGGCGACGGCGGGAGGGATCGGGATCATCATCCCGCCCAGCATCGCCTATATCGTCTATGGTGTAGTGGCGGAGGTCTCGATTGCCAAGCTGTTTATGGCGGGGATCGTGCCCGGTTTGCTGGTTGGCGTCCTGCTGGCGGTCACCAGCTACTTCATCGCCAAAAAAGAAAAGATTCCGACGATGCCGAGAGCGAGCGGAAGTGAGCTGCTGCGAGCCCTGCTCGACGCCGCCTGGGGGCTGTTGGCGCCGGTCATCATCCTCGGCGGGATTTACAGCGGGATCTTTACCCCTACGGAATCCGCTGTCGTTGCCGTCTTCTACGGCTTGTTCGTCGGTCTGTTCGTGTATAAGGAGATCAAGCTTCCGCAGCTGCCGAAGATTATCCTGGAATCGGCCAAGACGACGGCGATGGTGATGCTGATCATCGCTTCTGCCTCTGCGTTCGCCTGGTTGATCACGGTGGAAGGAATCGCAGAGGAACTGGCTGACATGATGATGAGTTTTGCTCCGGACAAGTTTACCATGCTGCTGATGATCAACCTGATTCTGCTGTTGGCCGGGATGTTTGTCGATGCGATTTCCGCCTACTATATCTTTCTGCCGATCTTCCTGCCGATTATGGCAGCGATGCAGATCGATCCCGTTCACTTCGGCGTCTTGATGACGATCAACCTGGCGATTGGCCTGGTCACGCCGCCAGTGGGAATCGATTTGTACGTCGCCTGCGGTCTGGCCAAGGTTTCCCTCAGGGAAATCTCCAAAGGCGTGATTCCTTTTATCCTCGCGTCGATTGTCGCACTCCTGATCATCACCTACGTACCGGAGATCTCGCTCTGGCTGCCCAACCTGCTGGGCATGGAATAAAGGGGGAGAGTTGAATGTCATCGCCAGTCTGGGGTCAGCTCAAGCTGGATCCGCAGCATCGGCTGCCACTTTACAAACAGATTTCGCAGCAGACGGAGCAGATGGTACACGAAGGAAAACTGAAGCCTGGGGTCCGCCTGCCTTCCGAGCGGAAGATGGCAGAGATTCTACAGGTGAGTCGTATGACGATCACGCTGGCATACGAAGACATGAAAGCGCGTGGGATCCTGCGCAGCCAGCAGGGTAGTGGTACGTTTATCATGCGCGGCCCGCGGATTGAGCGGAGTGAGCAGGCGGTGACCTGGCATACCCAGTTTGCCTACGAGACGGGCAATATCAACTACGCGATGGAAGAGGTCATGCGCTTTGGACGGGACCCTAAACTGATCCCGCTCGCCGGGGTCGGTACAGCCCCTGAGGTTCATCCTGGGATTGAACTGAGTCAATTCTTTGCGGAACATCTCCGGCGCAACCCGATTCTGCTGCAGCTGCCAACACCGACACAGGGATATGAGCCGCTGCGCCACGATCTGCTCGGCTGGCTGGAGGAGAGTGGAATCCATGCCGCACCGGAGGAGACCATGATCGTTTCGGGTGCGATGCAGGGACTCGATCTGATTAGCCGGTTATTTCTCGGGCCGGGTGACTACGTGATCATGGAGGACCCGGGGCTGCCCGCGGCATCCGATGCCTTTACGGCATCAGGCGCCAAAATTTTACGAATTACGCTGGACCAGCAGGGGATTCGCACTGAGAGTTTGGAGAACCTGCTGATGCAGTTCCCTGTCAAATTCATCTACGTCAACCCAACATTTCATAACCCTACCGGAATCACCATGTCTTTGGAGCGTCGAGAACACCTGCTCTCACTGGCCAAAAAATATCGTGTCCCTATTGTTGAAGATGATCCAACCAGCCTGCTTTTCTACGGCAGCAAACCAACCATCCCGCTCAAGGCGATGGATCGGGACGATCTGGTGATCTATTTGCGGACATTTTCCAAGTATGTGTTTCCCGGTCTGCGGGTGGCTGTGTTGGTCGCTCCGGAGGCGATTGTCACCAATCTGCTCAAGGTGAAGCAGCGAATTGACCTGCACAGCAACAATCTGAGTCAAATCGCGGTCCACGCCTTTCTGATGGAAGGACGTCTGGAGCGGCACCTGGAACGACTGCGCAGCGCGTACGCATCTCGCATCGCGTTGTTGAGGGAAGTGATTGGAGCGCATCCGGACATCAGCTGTCATTTTCCAGAAGGCGGTGTGTTCCTCTGGTGCAAATTACCTTCTCATATTCGCGCAGAACGGCTGCTGCAGATTGCCATCCGCAAAGGAGTCGCTTTCGTCCCTGGCAATTGGCTTAGCGGCGTAGGGCTGGGAGATCATTATTTCCGCCTCGCTTTTACCCATCCTTCCCTTGATTTGTTGAAAGAAGGGCTGAAGCAGATTGATCAGGCGATTGCCGAGCACGACTCATACCAATGTTGAGAATGGTTATAGGAACTCTCGGCAATTCCCTGTAGTCTGAAGATGATGAAAGCGCTGTCAAAGAGGGGGAGGGGTGTATCTAGTGGACGTACATCACGTGACAGATCAGCTTGTGCAAGAGTGGTATTACAAGATGCTGCTGATTCGCCGGTTTGAGGAAAAGGTGAACGAGAAGTTTCTGGCCGGAGATATTCCTGGCTTCGTTCACCTCTACATCGGTGAAGAAGCAACGGCTGTCGGCGTGTGCTCTGCACTCACGCGAGCGGACTATATCACCAGTACACACCGTGGACATGGCCACACCATCGCCAAAGGAGCCGACGTCAAGCGGTGTATGGCCGAGTTGTACGGGCGTAAAACCGGTTATTGCAAAGGAAAGGGCGGTTCGATGCATATAGCCGATTTTGGAGTTGGTATGCTCGGAGCAAATGGCGTCGTCGGAGGAGGCATCAATCTCGCTGCAGGCGCCGCGCTTGCTGTACAACTGCGTAAGGCAAAAGAAGTGGCTGTCTGTTTCTTCGGGGACGGGGCAAGCAATCGAGGGACATTCCATGAGGGACTCAACATGGCTGCCGTGTGGAAGCTGCCGGTGGTGTTTGTCTGTGAAAACAACCAATGGGCTTCGACAACGCCGCTGCACGAGGCGACGGCCGTCACCGACATCTCGCAGCGTGCGACGTCGTATGCGATCCCCGGTGTGATGGTTGACGGGAACGATGTTTTTGCCGTGTACGAGGCTGCGCAGCAGGCAGTCGAACGGGCCCGACAGGGAGAGGGACCTACCTTGCTCGAATGCAAAACCTACCGCATAAAAGGTCATTTCGTGGGCGATCCGGAACAGTACCGGACACGCGAAGAGGTAATGGCCCAGATGGAAGAGCGGGACCCGATCAAAAAGCTCTTGGAACGCATCCTTGCCGACGAGCTGCTTACGGAGGAGCAGCTGCGTGAGATCGAACGGAAAGTGGAACAGGACGTGGCGGAGGCGGTTCGGTTTGCGGAAGAGAGTCCCTTCCCCGATCCGGAAGAGGCGTTTGAAGACTTGTACGTAGAGGGGGAAGCGGACCATGCGTAACATTTCGTTTTCCGACGCTACTCTGGAAGCGATGCAGGAGGAAATGCGGCGCGATGAGCGAGTCTTTATTATGGGAGAAGACATTGCCAGTCAGGGCGGAATCTTTGGACAGTTTAAAGGGTTGCCCAAAGAGTTTGGCCTGGAGCGGGTTCGGGACACGCCGATTTCCGAGACGGCCATAGTCGGTGCCGGCATCGGGGCTTCATTGGCCGGAGCCGTACCTGTGATTGATATGCACTTTGCCGACTTTATCGGCGTGGCGATGGACGAAGTGCTCAATCAGATGGCCAAGATCCGCTACATGTTCGGTGGACAGGCGACCCTGCCGCTAGTCCTGCGAGCGCCGGATGGTGTGACCCGATCGGCGGCTGCCCAGCATTCGCAGTCGCTGGAAGCCTGGTTCCTGCATATCCCGGGATTAAAGGTGGTCATCCCTTCCAATCCCGCAGATGCCAAAGGTTTGTTGAAAGCAGCGATTCGGGATCCCAATCCCGTGATTTACTTTGAGCATAAAGATCTGTTCCGACAAAAGGGACCGGTACCCGATGGTGATTATCTCACTCCGATCGGTAAAGCGGCAGTCGTACGCCAGGGTGACGACGTGACGATCGTCTCGTATTCCGCCATGCTCGGCAAGGTGCAAAAGGCCGCAGAAATCCTGGCGGAACAGCATCAGATCAATGCGGAAGTGATCGATTTGCGGACGATTGTACCGATGGATCTGGAGACTGTCTACACATCCGTCAAAAAAACCAAACGGTTGGTCATTGCCCACGAGGCCGTAAAGATTGGCGGTGTTGGTGGGGAGATCGCGGCGGCTGTGAGTGAGAACATCTTGGAATACCTGGACGGTCCCATCGTCAGGGTGGGTGCTGCCTTTACACCCGTACCGTTTAGTCCTCCGCTGGAAAATCGAGTGATTCCACAAGTAGAGGATGTCGTGAATGCCGTGCTGACTGCCCGGTGGTAGCGAGAGGGGGATATAGATGGCACACCTGATCACAATGCCGAAGTTTGGCCTGACGATGACAGAAGGTACGGTCTCCCATTGGTGCAAATCGGTTGGCGAGCGGGTCGAGGCCGGTGAAGTGCTGTACGAAGTGCAGACGGAGAAGATCAGCAACGAGGTGGAAGCTCCCGCCGCAGGCATCTTGCGTCATATCTTTGCCGAAGCAGGAGCTACGCTGGAGGTAGGGGCTCCCTTAGCCGTGATTGCGGCTGAGTCGGAGGACATCAGTCAACTATTGTCTGGTACGCCCGGAATGGAGAACGACGCTGCCGCTCAGCATGCAGCCCCCGCAGCAGCAGAAGGGGCAACAGCAGGCGCTGTGGCAGAGGCAACATCGACTGCTTCGGAGACGCTCGCCACTTCTGGCAGCAGCGATTCATCGCGATCAGCAGAACGGATCTTGCGGGCCACTCCATTCGCCCGGAAACTGGCGCGTGAGCAAGGATTTTCGCTCCAGACCATTGCCGGGACAGGGCCGGCTGGAATTGTGGTTGCCCGAGACGTGCAAGCCCATTCGGAAGCCACACCGTCGATATCGCCGATGGCCCGGAAATGGGCGGAAGAGCACGGGGTGGCTTGGGAGCAGCTTGACGTGAGAGGACGGATCATGCTGCCCGATGTGATTGCAGCTCACTTGGGGGCGGGGTCTGAAACGGATGGCGTCAACGGAAGCAAAGGATATTCCCGGATGGAGGGGATGGCAGCAGGGGTGGATTCAGCCCCTGTGGCCAGCACACCGATGAAGGGGATGCGCAAGGTAATCGCCGAGCGGATGACAGCCAGCTGGCAACAGATTCCCCACGTCACGCTGACCCGAGAAATCGACGTGACTGAACTGCTTGCCGCGATTAAACGACTGCAGCCGGATGCGGCACAGATTGGATTCAAGCTAACCCTCACCCACTTTCTGATCAAGCTGACGGCCGCCGCGCTCGGCCGCCACCCCGAACTGAACGCCTGGTGCGACGGTCAAACGATCACCCCTCACCAAGAGGTAAATATCGGTGTAGCCGTATCGGTACCGGGTGGCTTGCTCGTACCAGTCATTCGACAGGCCAACCGCAAAGATCTCGGCGCCATTGCCCAGACGCTCGGCGATCTAAGCGTTCGTGCCAGAGAGCAGCGGCTGTCAGCGGAGGAGATACAAGGGGGCACTTTCACGATCAGCAACCTGGGTATGATGGGGGTTGACGGTTTTACCCCAATCATCAATCCACCTGAGACCGGCATTCTCGGAGTTGGCCGGGTAGTAGACAAACCGCTTTTCGTCGGCGATCAACTGGAGAAGCGATCCGTCGCCATGTTCTCCCTCTCCTTTGACCATCGGGCGCTGGATGGGGCGGAAGCAGCAGCCTTTTTGCAAACCCTCGATTTCTACATTCAGGAGCCGATGCGGCTGCTCGTGCAAGGAGGGGAAGTGCGATGAGAAGAAGCGTGCTGGTGATTGGCGGTGGACCAGCCGGATATACGGCAGCGATCCGCGCAAGCCAGTTGGGCGCTGATGTGACACTTGTAGAAAAGGGGCTGCTGGGGGGAACTTGTCTTAACTTGGGCTGCATTCCGACGAAGAGTTTGCTCGATTCTTCTCACAACTGGGCGAAAGCAGCGGAACTGTTTTTTTCGGGACATGCAGGCGGACCGGAGCACGAGAAGACAGAAAACCGGCAGTCAGGCGAGATGAGAGCCAGTTATCCGATCCCTTGGCAGGCGATGCTCGATCGGAAAAATGAAGCAGTCCAGCAGCTTCGGGCGGGTGTCGTCGGACTGCTCCAGGCAGGCAAGATCAAGGTAGTGACCGGCACCGCTACGTTCACACCTGATCGGCAAGTGAACGTCCGGGAAGCGAATGGACAGCAGCAGACCCTGTCTGCAGACAGCGTAATCCTTGCTGTTGGAAGCAGGCCGATTTTGCCGCCCATTCCCGGTATGGAGACGGCAGGAGTGGTGACGAGTGATGAGATCCTCTCCTTGCCCAGCCTGCCGGGAAGTCTTGCGATCATCGGCGGTGGTGTGATCGGCCTTGAGTTTGCCACGCTGTTCGCCGAAGTGGGTGTAAAAGTGGCTGTGATCGAAGCCGCTCAACGGGTACTGCCGGGCATGGATGCCGACATCTCGCAGGGATTGAAAGCACACCTGGAACGAAAACAGGTACGGTTTTACACCGGGCGGACAGTGACAGCGGTGGAGAATGCGGCACAGGGAGGGGCTTGTCTGGTTCTCTCCGATGGCCAACGCCTGCAAGCAAATCTGGTGCTTGCGGCAGTCGGGCGGAAAGCCGCCCTGGACGAACTGACGCCGGAAACCGCCGGATTGGCGGTAGAACAGCATAAGATAAAGGTAAACCGTTATCAGCAAACCAATCAACCTGGCATTTATGCGGCTGGTGACTGCTGCAGTCCGATGATGCTGGCTCATGTAGCGATGGCCGAAGCCAGGATAGCGGTCGAACATGCTTTGGGACAGAATCCCCAACCGGTTGCCTACGACCATGTGCCGCAGTGTGTCTACTCACACCCTGAGGCAGCAGCGGTTGGCCTGACCGGTGAAGAGGCGAAGAAGCGAGGTTTCCAGGTGCAGGAAGGGGTTTTCCCCCTTGCGGCGAGTGGAAGAGCGCTAGTCGAAGGGGAGGCTGGCGGATTCCTCAAGATCGTCGCCGACAAGCAGTATGGGCGCGTGCTGGGCGTACATTTGTTGGCCCCTCATGCGACGGAGATGATTTCGGAAGCGGCCCTGGCACTAACATTGGAAGCAACTGTTGACGAACTGCTGCAAACGATTCATCCTCACCCGACGGTTGCGGAGGGACTGTCCGAGGCTGTGCTGACGATGAGCGGACAGGCGATTCATTTGCCGTAGCAGCCAATACGGAGAGGCAGTACGGTTTGAAAAACGATCATTTTTCTATCATGCCTCGGCTCCAGATGACTGGTGTAGACCAGTTGCTGGTGCCGAGGTTTTTTGTGACGATGGATGCGGGCGCGGACCTGACACCCCTACAAGCTACTGCATGAAATTTCCTTGTAGAGGGAAAATAAAGGAACCTGGTTAACGTTAGCAGAGGTGGTACGATGAGCGTCCGACACTCCCATCCCCAAACGACCGAACAGAAACTGCTAGAACATCGAGATCAAGCCGTCTACGGCAGTCTAAAGGAATCGATTCGCTTTATCCTTGATATGTTGGGAGAAAACGACGATTTTGTGATTCGCCGATTTCGCTTGTTCCATCGTTACGATGCTGCTTTGCTCTATATCAGCAATCTAAAGGATGAAGAGGTGATTAGCAGGGACATCCTGAAACCGCTGATGATTCCCTATGCTCATCTCGATCAGCCGACCCAGGAACTAAGCCGCCTGCAGGACGTGATCACTTGTGACGCCCTGTACCATAGTGTCATCGACTGGCAGCGGCAGCTTGTTTCCTTGGTAGACTCAATCCTGCGAGGACGTAAGGTACTGCTGGTCGATGGTTTGACAGAAGCGGCCAGTATCGGCTCCCGTCATGTGGAAAAGCGCTCTATCAACCAACCGGAAACGGAACAGACCGTACGTGGACCACGGGAGGGGTTTATTGAGCAGTTAGGGACCAACATCTCCCTGCTGCGTTACCGGCTGCCGACGGCCGACTTTCGCGTCAAGATGATGGAGATCGGACGGCTGACCAAGTCAAAGGTAGCCGTCTGCTTTATAGAAGGCGTGGCCAATCCCGAACTGGTCGATGAGGTGTTTGATCGCCTGCAGGCGATTCAGATTGACGGGATCCTCGATACGGGTTATTTGGAGCAGTTTATCGAAGAGAATCACTTCTCTCCGTTTCCGCAGGTGCAGAATTCCGAGCGGCCAGATAAAGTGGTGGCCAACCTATTGGAGGGGCGGGTAGCCATTCTGGCGGATGGTTCACCGTTTGCCTTGATTGTTCCGGTTGTGTTTAGTCAATTCTACCAAACCACCGAGGATTATTCGGAACGGTTTATTCTCTCCAGTTTTGTCCGCATAGCACGTGTAGTTGCCCTGGTGTTTTCGCTGATTTTTCCTTCCCTTTATGTGTCGGTCATCTCGTTTAACCCGGAATTGATCCCGACGGAGTTTGCAGTGGCGGTCGCAGGAGGGAGAGCGGGCGTGCCTTTTCCTGCTGTAATGGAAGTGCTGATCATGGAAGTATCGATGGAGGTACTGCGAGAAGCAACCGTTCGCTTGCCGCAGCAGGTAGGCGGGGCCTTGTCGATTGTCGGTGTGCTGGTCGTCGGACAGGCGGCGGTATCGGCTGGATTTGCCAGCCCGATTACGGTGGTTGTGATCGCCTTGACGACGATCGGTTCGTTTGCCACACCTGCCTACAATGTTGCTCTGGCGCTGCGGCTGCTACGCTTTCCGCTGGTATTGCTGTCCGGGATCTTCGGGCTGTACGGACTGATGGTAGGGCTGATCATCATTGGCAACCACATGCTTTCCTTGCGCTCATACGGAGTTCCGTACATGACCCCAATTGCTCCCGGCAATTGGCAGGGAATGAAAGATACAGTCTTTCGCGCCCCCTTTTGGACGATGACCAAACGGCCGCAGCACCTTCAATCCTCCAATCAAAAGCGGCTTGGCGGCCTGGCGTTCAAACTGCGGCAGCCGCCAGGCAATACCTTAGAGCCGGTCAAAACCGGCAATCAAAGGTGGGATGACACGGATGGAATATCCACGCCGGATCACGCTGATGCAAGCAATCGCGATTCTGACTAGCACGATCATCGGGGTTGGCGTGTTGGCCCTGCCCTTGATTGCTGTGCGGGCGGCAGACACGGGAGCACCGTTGGTTACCTTGCTGGGAGTCTGCCTGGCCTTTGCAGGCCTGTGGATCATCACCATACTAGGCATGCGCTTCCCGAACCAATCGATTATCCGGTATAGCGAGCGGATCGTAGGACGGTGGCCAGCCCGTTTGGGCAGTGTGATGATCATTATTTTCTTTATGCTGCTGACTGCCTTAACGGCACGAGAGTTTGGGGCGGTAGTCGTAACGGCGGTGCTCAGGCAAACGCCGTTAGAAGTGACTGTCATCGTGATGCTGCTGTTGGCTGGGCTGCCTACCCGAAACGATATGGGGACATTTGCCAGCATCCACCTCTTCTACTTGCCGTTTTTGCTGGCTCCGGCATTGGTCATCGTGGCTCTCTCCCTCAAAAACGCCAACCTGCTCTATCTGCAGCCGCTCTGGGGCAATGAACCTAGTGGCATGTTGACCGGTGTGGCCACCGTAGCGGCGTTGTTTCAGGGAGCTTTTATCATGTCCATTGTGATACCGTCCATGATAGAGCCTCGAAAAGCAATGAAGGCCAGTATCTGGGGGATCATGATTGCCGGCGGTCTGTATCTGGTGACAGTGATCGCCACGGTAGCCGTGTTCGGCCCCGAAGAAATAAAAGAACTGCTCTGGCCGACACTGGAACTGGCCAGGACTACCTCGTTGCCGGCCAATGTGCTGGAGCGGCTGGATATCGTCTTTCTGTTTGTCTGGGTAACGGCCGTATTTACCACGCTTTATTCCAGCTACCAGCTTACCGTTCACGCGATGAGTGAATTGTTTCGCCTGCGCGATCACAAACTGTTCTCTCTGTTCCTTTTGCCGTTTATCTTCATCATTGCGCTGCTGCCGCAAAATACCCTGCAGCTGTACCAATTGATCGGCACGGTCGGCCGATTCGGTCTCTATATCACCATTGTCTATCCCGCACTATTGCTGCTCATGGCAGTCGTCCGCGGGAAAAGGGGGGACCGGAGTGCGGCCAATAAAGCCGGCAACATTTCGTAATCTGCTGATCCTCTGCTGTCTGATCACCACCTTGTTGAGTGGTTGTTGGGATCGCCAGGAGATTGAAGAGCGGGCCAATGTGCTTGGCGTAGCGATCGACCTGATTGACGAACGAGCGGAGAAAAGGGAGCCAAGCGTCTCTCACTTTAATGGCGGATTTCCGGAACCCGAAAGGCGAATGCTGCAACTGACGGCTCAGATCGCGGTACCGGGCCGCATACCACTCGGACCGGAAGCCGGGGGTGGCGCGCCACAGCAAAAGCCGGTCTGGGTACTAAGTGTTGTCGGCCACACCATTGACGATGCCATGATGAATCTGCAGCAGCAGTTGGCCGATCGGCTCTTTTTAGGGCATCTGCGGGTGATTATCATCAGTGAAGAGCTGGCCAGAAAAGGAATCAGGGAGTTGAACGACTATTTACGCCGTAATCCGGAAGTACGGCGAACGGCATGGATGTTGGTTGCCAATGGAAGAGCCGCCGCCGCAATGGAAGCTTCGCCGGAGTTGGAACGAGTGCCCACCCTCTATCTGACTGCGACGATGAATCAGGCAGTAGGACTAGGCAAGTTCCCCAACGACTTTTTGGGGATTTTTTGGACTGCGCTGTCCAGCAAGGGAATGGATCCGTATCTGCCTTACATCAAGGTGTTAAAAAAGGACAACATTTTGATCGCAGGACTTGCCTACTTCCGGGGAGATCAGATGGTCGGAGTAGCAGAGCCGATGGAGATCGGCTTTTTTATGGCGGTGAAAGGATTTGAACAGGGTGGGTATGGCGGATTTACCCCTGTTCCGGGTAAAGAGGGGTCGGTACTGCTACGGGCAACGAGGCGCCACACGAAGGTTAATGTTAATCTGAAGGGCGGACAACCCCATTTTGCGGTTAAGGTTCATTACGAACTGGAAGTGGATGAAAAGACGAGTACCCGATTCTCGCTCAACAAGCCGGAGCTGCTGCGCAAGATCGAGAGGGAAGCGGCTCAGGGAGCAAAACTAACGATTGAGAAACTGATCAAAAAAACAAAACAAAAAGGATCGGATATCTTTGGGTTTGGTGAGTACGTAAGGGCCAAGCTGCCCGGCTATTGGAACCGGCACATTGGTACAACGGAGAAATGGAGGCAGATGTATAAAGATGTCCCTGTTGATGTTAAGGTCATGGTTCACATTCGTCGGATCGGAATGAAGGGCCGCTAAGGATGCAGGGAGGGATGAGCGATGCCCAACATTGGCTTTGTCTACTATGCTGTGTTTCTGTTTCTGCTCACGGGGTGGCTGCTGCTGCGGTATGACCAGAAGCTGTACCAGATGGCCAACATGAACAGGGAAAGAAAAGCAGCCCGACTGGCGGGCTGGCTAAACATTTGGCTAGCTGTTGCCAGCAGCGCTGCCAACTGGCTGTTTCAGCGGTTTTTCCAGTAGAGCGAGACAGTAGTAAACACATACTGTCAGTCAAGACACTAGCTGTACTGCCGCTTGGACCGGAGTCGACCGAACAACGGCTCCCACGTGACAGCAATCAGCGCTCCGACGGATGTATTGGTGATCATATTGGCTACCGCAGGCACCGCGGCGATCGGACTGATATGATGCATCGCCAGCAGGGCTGCCAAGGCCGTATTGCAAATGCCGAACTCATAGGATAGGGCCCGCCGCTCAGCTTCTTCCGCCCGCAGACCTGCGCCGAACAGGTAGCCAAACAACATCGGCAGCGTCACCTGCAGGAAGACGCACAGGAACAGCAGCGGCAGGAGAGAAAGGTAGGTTTGCAGCATCGCCTGAGCCCCGGAGACGACAGCCAGGTTGATGATCAATACAGCAACGGTTGACAAAAGCGGGATGACCTGGCGCACCTGTGTCAGATGCTTTTCCCACTTCCACTGCACCAGCAGGCCAAGTGCGATCGGCAGCAGAACCACATAAACCATCTGCATAAACACCGGAAAGAACTGGACAGGTACGACACTGCCGACTGTCTTTTCCATAATGATCGGGGTCAAAAATGGGCCGATCAGCGTGTCAATCGCCGACATGGTGATGCTGAGCGCCAGAGCCCCACCAGCCATATACGTATACAAGTTGGCCGTCGTGCCGCTGGGAACCGCCCCTGCCAGTACAACTCCAGCCAACAGAGCGGGATTGTCAGGGAAAAACAGCACGGCCAGCAGGACGGAGATACCGAGCGTGACGGTCCACTTTCCGCCTACGCCCAACAGGGCCACCTTAGGACGAGTGATCACCCGGCGGAGGCTTTCTCGCGAGAGGGTCAGCCCCATCGTAAACAAGATAAAAGCAAGCGAGGGAGCCGTCCAACTGTGCAGGAACGAAAACACATGCGGTTGTTGATACGCCAGAATGGAAGCGCAGATAATCCAGAACGGCAGCAGTTTGGTTGCAATCATCGTGATTCGTGCCAGCATACTCCAACATCTCCCTCTCAACTTGGATCATAGAGGCGGCGATACGGGCTGCGGACTCGCCAGGCTGCTGCAGTGATCGCACTCTACTTGACCGTCCAACCTCCACATACGTTCAACGTCTGTCCGGTGATATAGGCGGCAGCGTCTGAGGCAAGAAAAGCGACCGCCTGCGCCACATCAGTCGGAGAGCCCAGTCTGTCCAGCGGTATGTCACCGGTAAACTGCTTGAGAGCAGCCTGGGAACCATTACCGGATGAAGCGGCCATCTGATCGGCCATGCGGGACAGCAGCTCCGTCTCCGTGGCACCGGGACAGACGGCATTGACACGGATCCGGCGCGGAGCCAGCACGATGGAGGCCGTTTTGGTTACACTGACGACGCCGGCTTTGGAAGCGGCATAGGCGACGGCCAGCGGTCGCGGACTGTTGGCGGCAACAGAGGCAATGTTGACGATCGCTCCCCCGTCGCAGAGGTGTGGTGCGACCGCCTGCATCATAAAAAAGACGGCCTTCAGGTTGATATTCATCACCAGATCCCAATCAGAGCTGGTTAGCTGATCCATCGGCTTGAGCGGATTGATCCCGGCATTGTTCACGAGCAGATGGAGTCGACCCACGGTCTGCACGATTTTGTCCACCGTAGGATGGATGGCATCGGTGTCAGACAGGTCAATCTCCTGAGTATGAACTTGGTATCCGCGTTGTTTCAAATGTTCAGCGGCTTCGGCTAACCGTTGCGCTTGGCGGTCGAGCAGGACAAGCTGATAGCCGGCTGCTCCCAGCTCTTCTGCGATTGCAAAGCCCACCCCCTGGGCAGCGCCGGTCACTACAGCCGTTTTCTGTTTTGCTTCCTCCATGTGGACTCCCTCCTTCAACTCTCTATTCTGTCAGTATGAGACGTTTGGGACGATCCGTCCAGAACCACTTTGAGAAATGGTATCACAGTTGGTTTCTTTTCCAACTGATTGGCTATTTGGTTTAGGTGTCGACGGACCGAATCGGGCGATCAGGTTAGAAATGCGAAAGCGGTGCATGCGATTAAGGCATACGTGATGACTTCCAATAGAAAGATTATAATGGAAGCTAGGGAATCGATATCACGAATCGCTAAGTAACAGGGAAAACGAATGCCAGTGAAAAAAGAGACGTTCAAAACACGTTCAGGGAGATAACGCTGATGAAAGACAGTAGACGCATTGTACTATACCTGCTGATTTTCTTATTTCTCTTTCCGATCCTTTACTTTTTGGCTTATTACATGGGGCGAGTTAGTTTTGAAATATCAACAGGTACCTATATCGATAGACCAACCCAAACAAGGCTTGTTTCCTTTTTAGTCATCGGGACACAGAAAGGCTGGAGTAAACTTGTACTCCAGCCTTTTCCTATCCTCACATGCCTACAGCTCAAATCGTTTCATCACATCTTCCAGCTCATTGGCCATCTGGTTCAACGTGCTGACGGAAGAGGAAATTTCCTCGATAAACGCAAGCTGCTGCTGCGTAGTCGCGGCGACGCTTTGCGTATTGTCGGAGGACTCTTGGGCAATGCGTGCCAACTCATCCACTGTTGCTGCCACTTCTTCGGAACTAGCCGAGATTTCTTCGGTGACGGCAGAGACTTCGGCAATCTGGTCGGCCACGTGCTGAGTAGCAACGAGGATTTTTTCGAAAGCCTGTCCGGCTTCGTTGACGATCTCGATGCCGAGCTGCACTTCCTGTGTTCCTTTGTCCATCGTGTCTACGGCACGGTTGGTTCCAGACTGAATCTCTTCGATGATCTTGGTGATTTGTTGCGCTGATCCGGCTGTTTGTTCCGCCAGTTTTCTCACCTCATTGGCTACGACGGCAAACCCTTTGCCGTGTTCACCGGCCCGCGCCGCCTCAATCGTGGCGTTGAGGGCCAACAGGTTGGTCTGGGAGGCAATGTCGGTAATCGTGTTGACGATTTTGCCGATGTTGCGGGAGTGTTCAGCCAACACTTTGACGGCTGAGGCTGATTCTCCGACGGAACTTTCGATTGTGTTCATCTGGTTGATCGCCTTCTGGATCGAGACGTTTCCTTGTTCTGCTTCCTTGGCCGTATCCTGCGATGACTCCGATACAACCTGCGCTGTTTCGGTAATCCGCTGGATCCCCAGGACCATCTCATTGATCCCCAGTTTGCTTTCTTCCACGCTTTTTACTTGTACTTCCGCACCGCTTGCCACTTCTTCAATCATGGTGGCAATCTGGTTGACAGCCGTTTTGGTTTGCTCCGCACTGGACATCAGCTCATTGGACGATGTGGTTACCTTTCCGCTGGACTGCTGAACCTGGCGGATCAATACGCGAATATTATCGGACATCTGGTTGAACGCTTCGCCAAGAATCCCCAACTCATCTCTGCGGTTGATCTGTATCTGCTGCTGCAGCCTGCCCTGCGCGATTTCCTGAGCGGCGTGTACGACCAATCCCAATGGTTTGACGATGGAGCGGGCCATGGCTTGACCGATGATGATCGAGAGAAGGATCGCCAGCGCGACTAGCCCAATCTGAATGTAGAAGATGTTTTGCTGCAGGTTATGGGTCTCGGTATAACTGGAACGGGCCAATTCGTTGTTTAAGGCGACCGTCTCTTGCAGGTACTCGGTTAGTACGCCGATCTTTACCGCCAGTTTGGTGTTAAAGGTGCTGATCGCCAACCCCATTCCATCACTGGAACCGACTGCCTGGTCTCCTTTGCGGATCCATTCCAGAATCCCGTCCAGATCAGAGGAATATCCATTCCAGATCACCAAAAAGGTCTCCAGATCACCGCTGTCAATCCCGTAACGGGCCTGGTTTTCCTTTAGCTTGGCGATTTGATCACTCACTTTTGCCTTTAGTTCCGAGATGAGATCAGCCTGCTCTTCCGCCTTTGCATACTTGGATAGGAGGGCCGAGGCCATCATGGAGTTTAGTTTCTCGAAGTCGGTGGAGAGAGTGAGCAGATCGGCCACAGACTGCAAACGGTCTTCATACAAGCTTTGGGTGGCAGCAGCGATTTGCTGCTGGGCATAGATCGCCACCCCGCCTACGGCTAACATAAAGACAAGAATGAGTACGTATGAGGTATATAGCTTGTATATTAACTTACCGTTTCGCTTTTTCGGCTGCCGGCTGCCGTTCTGCTGTTGGTCGTCTGTCTTCGGTTTTTTCCTGGCAAACAGGGATGAAAAGAACTGTTTCAACGGTTTTGGAAAGCTAGGCAGTTTTGACGGTTTCCTCAGCTTTGGCAGTTTCGACAATTTCAACCGCGAGAGTACCGCACGTAATCTGTTTTTCATCTGTCTACTCCTTTCTGACTGCAAGACAAGTTCGTTCGTTTGATGCATTGCTGTCACCCATGTGCAGGACGGGATTCCTATATGTAATGTTCTTACTCCGATCATCCGGATGTCCAGAGCCAATCGGAAAAAGTGGCTGAAGGCAGGTCCAACCTGATCTCTTTTTTCTTTTCCCATTTTAGTGTGGGAATAAACACCAGAACAGGTGCATAGTAAAAAAGTTATGGTTTTTTTGTTGAAACCCATCAGGGTCGTCATGCGTCTAATAATAGTGGCCGTTATCAGCCGTTATCAATAGAGACACAGGAGGAGAAACGATGTACAGAAGAGCTTTGTTATGCGCCGTACTGCTTATCTTCACCAGTGCAGTCCCGGTGTTTGCCTATGATGTTGACCTTCGTCCGTTTTCGGATGTCAACCAAACGGACTGGGCCAAAGACTCCATCTACACATTAGCTGCCTTGGGACATGTGGCAGGCTATCCGGACAAAACCTTCCGGCCTGATCAACAGGTGTCCCGAGAAGCTTTTGTGAAGATGCTGGTCGCAGCGACCAAGCTGCCGGAGACAGGGGGAGGGTCTGCGCCGAACTGGACGGACGTAGATACGACTCGTTGGTCTTACCCTTATTTTGTGACTGCTGCCCGCCACGGACTGTTGGCATCGCTTGGGGAGGGGCAGCATCTCTCTCCGGAGGTGGCCATCACACGGGAAGAAGTGGCGGCATTGGTCGGGATGTACTTGCTTAACCAGACCTCCGCCGAACAGAAGAATCAGTGGCTTGCCTCTGGCTGGCGTGCTGTGCAGCAGACACATGCCTTTGGAGATCAGGCCCAGATCAGCGAAGGGCTGGCCCCATACCTGTACTACACGGCAAGCAAGTCCGTGATGCAGGGAGATCGTTCGGGTACATTTCGCCCACAAGATTCGCTGTCGCGACGAGAAGCGGCGGCAATCCTCCATCGTTTAACCGATCTGCAAGCACAGCAGACGCCAACGGAACTGCTTGGTTTTTATGCGATTTCCTCCTACGCCAATCTAGACAAAACCAGTTACCTGGACAGGATGGCATTTGGATGGGCAGAGCTGGACTACAGCGGGAGCGGACAGGCCAACTTGAGGGTCGATCAAGGCACATGGAAGATTCCCGAAGGATGGCAGGAGGTAGTGAATACAGCGGAACAGCACCAGGTGCAAAAAGAGCTGATGGTCTTTGCCAACAAACCCAATCTAGTCTCGTTTCTCCAGGATGAACCGGCTCGCACTTCATTTGTCGAGTCCTTGGCGGGGGTGCTGGCCGACGAACGCTTCGGGTTTACGGGCGTCTGCATCGACTTTGAAGGATTAAAGACGGCTGACAGCAGGGCATCCTTCGCCAGCTTTCTGCAGCAGGTGAAGGGAGCGATCGGGGAGAAAAGCCTGACGGTGGCTGTTCCCCCAACAATCTACTACCAGGGCTACGATCTGCAAGCCATTGGGCAAGCGGCTGACACGGTCGTTCTGATGGCCTACGATTATACCGATCAGGCCAGCGGACTCCCCTCTGCACCGCTACCGCTGGTAAACGACACGGTGACAGAAGCACTCCGGGTCATCCCGAAAGAAAAGCTGCTGCTGGGTATCTCCAAGCAGGCCAATCAATGGGTAACCACAGGAGAAGGTGTTCAATACTATCAACCGGCTATCGATAAAGTGGAGGAACGACTGAAGCAGTCAGAAACCGAGATGGTTTTCTCTGTTCCCTACTTCCTGCAGCAGATCAGCTTTGCGGATGAGCGGGGAGAGCACCAGATCTGGTACGAAGATGAGCAGAGCATTGAGAAAAAGATTTGGCTGGCCAAGTATCACGGTCTGCGGGGCGTTGCCCTGTGGCACATGGGCAGTTTTACGTCTGATGATTGGCAGGTCATCGGGAAGCAGTAGTGAACCTTCTGATCGTTTCCAGAATCGTTGGACGCTCACGTGTTTGGCGAGTGTGAGAACGATGTTGTCGTGATCTCGATTGCGCACTAGAATAGAACATCTGGCTAAACCGCCCTGCACATGAGGTGTTTTGATTTGCCTCATTATTCCGGGGTGTTTACCAACGAATGTGGGTTTCAGGTATCTGCCACGGATTGACAATGGGTTGCCTAACGTAATAAAATGTTTTTACGTAACAAATCACATGTATGATTGAGGTGTCTTTGGTGAAGGAACAAATCGCGGAAACGTACTTTGTAGAATCGGCAGAACAGGCGATGACTCTGCTGCACCCGCTGCGAGCGGAGATGTTGTCCCGGCTGACGGAACCGGCTTCCGCTACAGAACTGGCGCGTGGTCTCAACGAAACACCGCAGCGAATCAACTATCATCTAAAGACACTGGAAAAGGTAGGGCTGGCCCGACGGGTGGGGACGCGACAGGTGAGAAACCTGGTGGAGGTGCTGTATCAGGCGATTGCTAGGACATTTGTGTTGTCGGAATCGCTCGGTCTCGCTCCGGAGATGATGCAGCGGCTGAAAGACCAGAGCGCTCTCTCGCATCTGGTAGCTGCTTCTGAGCGGATCAAACGTGACGCTTTATTGCTGTTGGAACGCTCGGAGCAGCAGGAAGAGGTACCAAGTGCAACGCTTCACACCAAGGTGCACCTGCCTGATCACGATGCGCGGCAGGCCTTTGTCGAGGAGTACGTCAGTCTGGTTAAGCAATTAGCGGAGAAGTACCAAGCGAGCGGCGCGGATTCGGAGCCCTATAGTGTCGTCCTCGCCGTTTACCCAGAACCGAGAAAAGGAGCGGATCAATCATGAGGAAGCCTGCTGAAGAAAGCAGCCGCAAACCTGCCCCGACCATCGTATGGGAGCGAACATCCAACGTGTCTGCTGATCCTGAATCGATGCGAAAACCGGCTGACGGAGTGGTGATCCCTCTGCAGCCGCGTCGGCAGGAAGACAGTCGCACGCTGGAAGAGACGGTGACAGAGTGGACAGTCGTAAAAAGAGAGGACGGAGCCAGTGTCAAGGTGACGATGGTCTCGTCTGGATTTGGCCGGGTGGTGCGTACGCCATCCTCTACCAGTCCACGGTGTCGTGCTGCCTGATCTCAAGTGTAGTGATTTTTGAAAACAGGTGTATGAGGAGGTTGGAGTAGAGTGAATCTGGTACCGGTAGTTGTCGAGCAGACCAATCGTGGCGAACGTTCGTATGATATTTATTCCCGTCTGTTAAAAGATCGGATCATCTTTATCGGCTCTGCCATTGATGACAATGTGGCCAATTCGGTAGTGGCCCAACTGCTGTTCCTGACTGCGGAAGACCCTGAAAAAGATATTAACCTCTATATCAACTCACCGGGCGGCTCTACCACGGCCGGGATGGCGATCTACGATACGATGCAGTTTATCAAACCGGATGTCTCTACGATCTGTATTGGTATGGCGGCATCAATGGGAGCGGTTCTTTTGGTAGCAGGTGCAAAAGGAAAACGATACGCGCTGCCCAATTCGGAAATCATGATTCACCAGCCGTGGGGCGGGGCACAGGGGCAGGCATCCGATCTCAAGATTCAGGCTGAACGGATTTTAAAGACCCGCGACATGCTGGCAGGAATCATTGCCGAGAGAAGTGGTCAGCCGAAGGAAAAAGTGGAGCGGGATATGGATCGCGACTTCTTTATGACAGCAGAGGAAGCCAAAACATACGGATTGATCGACAAAGTGATCGAGCAGTCTCCGCAGCAGGGATAAGCGGGGGGTCAAGAGAGGCCATGCCATTGTACGGCATGGCGCTCAGTCTGTAGGCAAAGGGGACCGGTGCGGGGGAGAGCAGCTCTTTTCCTCCAGTCGCTCCGTTGCCAACCTGCTAGGAAGCGGGATTGTCCGCTGCGCCAGTCCGAAGCGGGCGGGCGCAAAAGTAGCGCCGCTACGAAGAAGCATCTCAGGGTTGCGCCCGAAAGCCCCCGCTTCGGACTGACTCCGCTAGGCTGGTTGGCAAAAGTCGCTCCTTCCCGGAAAAGAGCTACTCTCCGCCTCTACGGAAGCGCTTGTCTACACACCTAAGGCCATGCCATTGTACGGCATGGCCTCTCTATTTATGAGCAAATCCCTCTTAGTAGTCGGCCCTGCGCCAGACTGAGTTGGAAAATGTAACTCCTGCAGCCTACAATAAAAGAAAAGAGGTGGGGGTTAATGGTGATGAATTGCTTTTACACGAGGTTTTGTGAGCGGTTTTCCCTGCAGGTGCCCATCATCCAGGCTGGCATGGCCGGGGGAATCGTGTCCTCCGAACTGGTGGCTGCCGTATCGGAAGCAGGAGGTCTCGGTACTTTGGCCGGCGCTTACGTCAAGCCGGATGATTTGCGTCGGTCGATTCGGCGTGTGAAGGAACTGACGAAGCAGCCTTTTAGCGTCAATCTGCTATTGTACGAGGAGCCGGGGGCGTATGCGGTGACGCCGGAACTGGTTGATTGGCTCAACGGGATTCGCTCCGAACTCGGGTTGGCGCCCTGGGATGGAGAGATACCGGGCAGTACGGATGAAGTAGATGAATGTTTTTCCGTGATCCTTGAAGAAAAAGTGCCGGTGTTCAGTGTTGCATTCGCTCTGCCTGGAAAGTACGGATCGGCGGCCAAAGCAGCCGGGATGAAACTGATTGGCATGGCGACGACACTGGACGAAGCAAAAGCCTTGCATGCGGCAGGCGTGGATGCGATCGTTGCCCAGGGAGGCGAGGCTGGCGGGCATCGCGGCACGTTTTCGGTAGAGGGAAAGCCAGCAGGAGAGAGCGTCGGGACGATGGCGCTCGTGCCGCTGCTCGTTGATGCGCTGCCGGACACACCTATCGTTGCGGCAGGCGGAATCATGGATGGCCGCGGTTTGGCAGCCGCCCTTTCGCTGGGAGCAGATGCCATACAGGTCGGCACCCGTTTTTTGACCTGTCGGGAGAGTACAGCCCACGTCGCTTATAAGGAGCGGCTGCTTACGGCCAAGGAAACAGATCCGCAGATTACACGCGCCTTCTCCGGTCGTCCCGCGCGGGGAATTGCCAACCGGATCATGCACCGGTTTGCAGAGAGTGGAATCACCGCTCTGCCGTATCCGGTGCAGAACAGTTTGACACGTGAGATCCGTGCCGCTGCCGCTCGTCGTAATGATGCAGAGTATATGTCCTTGTGGGCCGGGCAGGGGGTTGCCATGGTGAAGGAAGCAGGTCAATCGGCGGCCGAGATTGTAGAGATGTACATGGCGCAGGCAGAAGAAGTGGTCAAGCGCTGGAGGTAGGTTGGAGTTTTCGAAAAGAGAGCGAGGCTCAGCCAAAAGAGCATGACTCCGGCAAGAGAGCGAGGCCCTGGCAAGGGAGCATGACTCCGACAAGGGAGCATCGTTTTAACAAGAAAGTGTGCCTTGTGTTGAAAGGAGAGGTTCCCGATCGACTTAAAAGTACTGCAGACATTCGTAGTTGCCGCTCAGTACGAGAACTTCCACCAGACAGCGGAAACCTTGTACATCGCACAGCCGACAGTGACCCAGCATATCCGCCAGCTGGAGCGGGAGTTAGGGACAGAGCTGTTTGTCCGCACAGGGAAGCGAGTGAAACTGACATCGGCAGGCAAACGATTCCTGCTGCATGCCAGGAGCATCCTGGAACAGTGGAATGAAGGGGTGGAAGATCTTGTAGCCTGGCAGCAGGGGTACGTCGAAACATTGCAATTGGCCGTCTCCCCGATCATCGCTCATACATCGCTGACTCATCTGATTCGTCGCTACACCAAGGCGTACCCGGAGGTGGACATCTCCATCCAGATCGCCGATTCCAAAGAGATCGGCCAGCTAGTCAGCAGCGGTCAGGTGGACATCGGCCTGACCCGCAGCGTGCCGGGAGATCTGCCATTGGCGACCCACCTGATCCAGTATGATCCGATCGTCTTTGTCGTCCCGCCAAACGGAGGAGACATGGAAGCGCCGCTGCCGGATTGGGAGCAGGAACTCTCCTCACGAAGGCTCATCACTTACAACCATCCCGGGTACTGGGATGAGCTGCTGTATTCCCTGCGGCAGCGAGACCTCTCCTTTCGCACGATGGTGGTGTCCCGCGTAGACATCACCAAGCGCTTCGTCGAAGAGGGGGTGGGAGTCTCCTTTCTGCCTCGATCGGCGATTAGCCGGGAATTGTTTGAGAATCGTTTCATCGAACTGGCCACGCCGGGATTGCAATTGCCGCAGGTAGCATCGTATCTCGTTGTGCCGAGGAGAGATCCTTCCCAGGCAGCTCAGCGATTTATTGAGATACTGGCCGCTTTGTATCCGCCGCTGCCGCTGGTCACCTGATTGCTTGCTAATTATGTTTTGTAATCAATTGGTGTTTTTTCTTTTATTTCTCCTTTTAAAAAAAGAGACGTATACTAAAAGGAAGGAAAGAACGTGTCAGAAACAGATACAAAAGGAGTGAAAGTGGATGGGAACCAAGCATATCGCCATTGGGCTGGAAGGGATTGTGGTAGCGGAAAGCGATCTCAGCCTGGTGGATGGACTGAACGGACATCTCGTGTACCGGGGACATTGGGCGCGTGACCTGGCGATTCAGCATACGTTTGAAGAAGTGGCGCATCTCCTCTGGTATGGTCACCTGCCGAACGAAACCGAGCTGCAGCAGCTAAAAAACAAGCTGGCCGAGAATCGTACCCTGCCGGAGCATGTGAAAAAAGCGCTGGACGGGATTCCTGCCGACGTGGACATGATGAGTGCGCTCCGTTCCGGTGTCTCGCTGCTAGCTGAACAGGGGCATGGTTGGCCGCCCACACTGGAACAGGTGATCTCCATCACGGCCAAGATACCGACGATTGTCGCCTACCGATACGCCCGTCAGGAAGGGAGAGCGCCGATCGATCCGCGCCCTGATCTGGGTCACACGGCAAACTACCTTTACATGTGCAAAGGGCAGGAGCCTACTGTGGCCCATGTACGGGGTCTGGACGCCTATCTGATCCTGACACAGGAGCACGGCATGAATGCGTCAACTTTTGCCGCTCGCGTCGTCTCCTCGACGCGCTCCGATCTGGTCTCTGCGATTACTGCAGCGATCGGCGCGCTAAAAGGGCCGTTGCACGGAGGAGCGCCGTCTGAAGTAACGGAGATGATGGAGGCGATCGGGACAAAAGAGAATGCCGAACCCTGGCTGCGCCAAGCGCTTGAGAACGGGGAGCGGCTGATGGGTTTTGGACATCGTGTCTACAAGACAAAAGATCCGCGGGCGACCGCGCTCAGTGTGGTGGCCTCCGAACTCTCCAAGGACGATCCCTGGTTTGAACTGGCTACCCACGTGGAGCAGGTGGGCGTAAAACTGCTGGCTGAGTACAAACCGGGCCGCCAGCTCAATACCAATGTAGAGTTTTACGCGGCAGCCGTGATGCGAGCAGTCGGACTGCCGGATGAATTGTTTACGCCTACTTTTGCCGTCAGCCGGACCGTCGGCTGGTGTGCACATGTACTGGAGCAGGCCGCCAACAATCGAATCATTCGACCAGAGTCCAACTACACCGGTCTCATGCCGGAATAGAACCTGTAGAATTCGATTTTCCGGGTGAACCGTTGTCTGGTATTTGCCGTACCAGGTTCTTCCCGCGATTATTTCCACCCCTTTTCATGCTGCCCCACACAGGGCAGTACGAGAGGGGTGTTTTCCTTGTCAGGAGGCTCGTCTATCCGTTATAATGATAATGATTATCAACATCGCTTTGTTTAACAGGGAGGGAACGCATCGTGCCGCAGCCGTTCATCGAAGATGATCTCTTCGAGCAGAAGTTTCGCGTGGAGTTTTCTGATCCTTCACAGGGGAAAGTGCGCAGTCCATACACGTTGACCGGGAGTGACCTGTTTGCTGCCGATCAGCGAGATCAGATTTTGGATAGGTTTAAGGATCTGATAGAGGCTCCCTCGAGAGATGTGGCGGCTTCCCTGTTTGCAAAATGGTACACCTTGCCGATGGCGGCCTTGTACGCGATGAGCCGTTATCAGTACGGGATTGATGTGTCACCTGAGCGATTGCGGGTTCGTGTAGACAAATGGCCCTACTTTCTGGTAGAGGAGACAGGTGCCTCCGTATGTCCGCAAGAAGGCAGGGAACAGTGGCGTGCAGATCTTCTCCGTCAGTTGTTTTCCCGTCACGTCGATCCGCTCTACCGGTCGCTAGCAGAGTACTCCGGGCTGTCGATTCACGCCTTTTGGGCTCACACAGCCTATGTGATCGGCTACTGGTATCCGCTGTGGATCAGTCAAACAGAGTCCCAGCCGGTGCAGCAAAGCCTGAGGATGGATTACCGTTTTCTAACCCAAGAGGCTCCAGCCGAACTGTTTGGCCCATATGACAAAAATCCTTTATCCACACGCTTCCGCACCATTGAGCATCCTGCGGAACCGGATAACCAGGTGCGGATTCGCAAACAGTGCTGTTTTATCTACAAGCTGCCCAGCGTGGGCCGCTGCTGCTATACGTGTCCCAGGCTGACCGAGGAGGAGAGGGTGGAGCGGTTGCAGACATTGTAGAATTTGCAACTGATTTTGAGGATATTTTCACACGACACAGTCATCGATTGAAAAAACGGATTGACAACTGGTCTCTCAAAATAGACATTGGAAAAGCTCTTACAAAAACAGCTATTATGTAGGGATACGCTCATGAAATTGGAAAGAATGTAGGGTTTGTTGGGGGGTAGAGAAATCCATGCTGAAGGGGAAGGTAAGTGATATCTCCAATCCAGAGCGTGTTTTTCGTCTTTGCTTCAAACGCACGTTTCACCAAATTGTCCATGACTCCTGATCCTTTTGGTTTTCGTCCGATCCGACTTTGTTTTCGATAAGAAACGACAGCCAGTCCCATCCGTTGCATAAGGCGAGCGACACGGTTTTTGCTGGTAAATAAGCGGCGTTTGCAGAACTCTAAAGCTATCCGGGGACTGCCATATCGGCCTTTGAAATTCTTTGTACACTTGCAAAATGGCTTCCTCGAGAAGCTATCTTGAAGGCTTTGTCATACTTTTTACGCACCATAGAAAAACAACCCCTTTACACAAAGTTATCCTTGGTCTTAACTCCGTGTAAAAAGATTTGATGAAAGTGCATAATTCGAAGGCTATTCCATTTCGGCGAATATGAGATGGCCCAATGAGAGTGCTGACACACAGTCAAATCCTCCACAGTGATTGCGAGTAAATAGCATTAAATTTCTTTTATTCTTAATTTGATGGCAATAAGGATTAAGAATTGAGTATGTATTGTTTTAGGTGGGCTTTATAAGTAAAAAAGGAAAGATGAGAACACTTCTCTTTTCAAATTTACAAAAAATTGACTCGAAGGGATTGGATGGTATCATTATAAATGGATTTAATATCCAATAATGTAAGAAGAGGGGTGGTGGCCTATTAGTTAAAAAGATTAACAGTGTTGCGTGGTTTCAAGGGTAATAATGAAAATTTGTTTTGAAAGAGAGGTCCGAATGTGAAAAAAATCATTGGAACTGCTGCATTTGTGATTACAGTTTTCGCTGCCAATAGTGTTTTTGCTGATGTATAGGGAGAGTTCGACCTAAGTGATCGGAAAACTACTTATGTGGCGGGGGCAGAGGGCGAAAGCTCGGATGGAGATTTACAATATTCTTATGTTCATGAAAATGAGATTGAAGGCAATAGAGATGAAGCTACAAAAGCATACTTTACAATGATTGGTGTAAGAGATGGGGATTCCGATCCATCTGGAGCTCAATTTGGTACCTACAAAATTGTGGATTCCGCAGGATCTACAACAGAAAAACGTTATCTATATTTCTACAGTGACTCAATTAGTAGAGACCAATCTTTTGATATAAACTACACTGCTGACGTTGAAGATTTGTATACCGAAATGGTTGTCTACGCTGATGAAAAGGGTATTGATGGAGCTCAAGCTAACATCAGATATGACAGATTTGCATACACACCCTAATTTATAGAGAGGTGCATAAAATGAAAAAAGGTATTGCAATGGTTGGCTTGTTAGCAACGATGACGCTAGCCTCTTCAGGTTTATTATATGCTGACACAAATAAAGTGCAACATAAACAGATGGCAGACAATCACATTGTTTCACAACCCGCAACTGTCTCAATGAATGAAGCGGAAAAGCTTATGTCAAATATTAAGATATCTACACCTGAGGAGATCCCGGAAGGGTATCAACTGGATGGTATTATCTATAACGAACCGCCTAAAGAATTTGCCAACGGTGTTAAACCAGATATCACGTCTCAAAAGGAAGTGGTGATGAGATACAAGCATCAAACTAAATCGGGTAATTGGATTGAACATACCATTAAAAGCGGTAAGATATCTATTGGTGATGAAGGAAAAAAAGCAATTAAGCTGAATGGAGTTAAAGGAGAAATACTCGAATATCCAGAAGAGGGTATAATTGCTCTAAATTGGCACAAAGATGGAGTGAGTCATTTTGTGTTGTCTAAAGGTGATTTGGCAAAAGAAGAACTAATAAAATTTGCTGAATCAATAAAGTAACTGTGGGGCTGTCCCAAAAGTGATATGCTCCCCTTATAGAAGACAGGTCAAATAATAAAACCTGTACTCTGAGGGGAGCTTTTTCATGCCTAAAGGACAATATAGTGTGTCAGAAAAACTTGCTATCCTTGACCCAAGTTTGACACGATGCACGGTTGAAAAGCCCTAAACAACTATTCAGGGCTTTGACGAACAAACCTGCCACTCCATTTCTGACTGCCAGGCTTCATTCAGGATACGAGGCGGAGCTTGTGTGCCAATGGCAACAAAAGCGGCGTAAAGAGCGTTCGTTGCCGAACCTTTACCTCTATCCGAAACGTTTGACAAACTTGGAGATATTGACGGAGCGAGCCGCCCTTGTTTTTTCTGTGAGATCCGACTTCGCCACTACTAAAGTCTGAGTTGCGTAGGTTGCCCACTCAAACAATCCTGTACGAAAGCAAAAGGTAATCAAGAAGTAAGGATGAATCTACCCTACTTCCATTTTAAGCAGCAAGTACGGGAAAAATTCCGTAAGTGACGAAGGATATAAAACTAGCGTTTCGTCGAATAATTGAACAGGAGAGTGTGTTTGGGAAAGTCAAGAATAATTGAGGGTTTCGTCGTTTACTGCTTTGTGGCTTATCAAAGTAAGCCTGGAGGTCGGGTGGCTTTCCCTTGCCCACAATTTGATGAAAAAGGCTTCCATAGACCAGAAAAAAAGAGATCAGTCGGCGAGAATAGCCTCCTTACCCGACTGATTTTACTCCTAATGAACAGATTTTTGAGGAGAAGTGGCTATCCCTCTGTAGAAAATCCACTTATGCGACAGCACCACACTAGTGTGGTGGAATTCTTTCGTTGGTATTGTCAAGAAATGTTTCTTTATATACTTGTTCTGAAGGACTTGCATTTTTTATAGATGTTTGAATTTCCTCGGAAGATCTTTTTCGCTTAGTAAGGACATCGTAAGCAATTCCAAAAAGGAGTAAGCCACCAAATATAACTAAAGCAAATAACCATAAAGGCAATCTATAACTCCCTCCTTAAAAAAACAGGTTTACTTATTATACGTATGATCCAGACGAATGTTTCACCCTTGGTGATGATTCTTACACTCTTGAAATGCTCATAGCTCGTGGCAGATTTTCCTTAGAGCCTATCCGGCCGCCGGGGGCGAGTGCGGCGTAAACCTGATCAAACAAGGGAGCGAGTTCTTCGGGGGAATGAAGCGCCAGGCATCCCCGCAACCTAGATCGAGAATACACAGGTCTTGGGGGGAAGCTAGCAGCTAGCAGTTCAAAAAAGTTCGGTCGCTCCAGCGTATCATTGGCGTTTGTTTCACGCTCTACACTGCCAGTAAGCCTCAAAAACCCGATCCTGATCGTAAAAGGCAGGTCCGTCGTATTTCATCAGGCGATTGTCCTCCTTCCGGGTGGACGACAAGGATATCCCCAAAACGTAGTAGTGATTTGGACGATCTTTCCCTATATTTGGCAAACTGCTACAATGATCATAATACATAGAAAAAGGGGGAGAGCCATGAAACGGATCGGCATTGTTGGCGGTCTCAGTGCGGAATCAACTGCGCTGTTTTATCAGTCGTTGACACGTCTCTACATCGAACAGCATGGAGATACGGCATACCCGGAAATGGTTATCTTTAGTGTGCGATTCCACGATTTCTACCAGGCTGCAAAAGCAGGCAATTGGCAGGAATGCGCTGCTTATATCGCTGCGGCGCTTCATGCGTTGGAGAGAGCAGGGGCCGATTTTGCCCTTATTTCTGCCAATATGCCCCATATCGTGTACGATGATGTTGCCAGACAGGTATCCTTGCCGCTTCTGCACATCGCTGATGCAGTGGCAGCAGAAGCGAAGGAGAGAGGATATAAAAAGATCGCTTTGCTTGGCACGAAGGCGACGATGAATGCCAGCTTTTATCCTGATCGATTGGCTCAGCACGGGATGGAATGTCTCACGCCAAGCGATAGCCAAAAGGACATGGTCAACCAGGTACTGGAGGATGAACTGTTTAAAGGTATCATACGAGAGACATCACGAGAGGCATACCTGCAACTTTGCCGGGAGTTACGGGAAGAAGGGGCAGAAGCCGTTATTTTAGGATGTACCGAAATCCCGATGCTGCTGAATCCGGAAAACAGTCCGCTTCCTATGTTGGACTCGTCTCTGCTGCTGGCTCAAGCCGCATTGCAGAAAGCGTTGGTGTAATCTGTTACAAGCAGCACCTACCAATCTTTCTTGCAGAGGGGTGGAGAGTTAACTGCGGCGCGAGAGTGTCTCTTGTCCAGCAGTCGCTCTCTTTGAGAAAAGGAAAAGACACTCTTCGCCTACTGACCAAGGCTTCCGGACCATAGCTTTATTGCATTACCCGATCTTTCCTCTGGTGAAAGATCGGGTTTTATGCTGATTCAACGCAGCTTGCGCAGTTTCTCTACATCCGACTGCAGCGAGGCGAGATCCTCTGGCGATAGCGGGGTAGAGGAGTAACGATGCTGCTCGTAATACCGCGTGATCCTATTGGCCAAGGCAGTCAAGGAATCGTCCTGCCGTGTGCTGCCGATCCGGCGCAGGTACTCTTGACTGGTCTCGTTTTTGCGGATCGGCATCCCTTTCGCTGCCATCGCCAGCAGAAACTGATAGTAGGAGTGACGTACAGGATCATCAGGGGTTGTCCGCCGTTTGAAAAATGCCTTGATCTCCTCCGTCCAGGAGAGAGAGCTGCCATCTCCATCCGCCACCGCCGTGATCGTTGCGGTTTGCTGGGCAGATCGATCGAGCTGTTCCGTCTCCGGGACGTATCGGCGCGTCCGCCAGATCCGCCAACCGAACCAGAGCAGAAAGCAAAGCACAATCGCTCCTGTGAGATAGGGCGCAAGCTGAGAAATCAGGGATTCGCCCAGCGCATCGGAACCGATCGGAACAGACTCGTCAGCGCCTCCCTGACCCCCGATCAGGTTTTCAGATCGCTGATCCTCTGCCACCAGATTGGCTAACTGCTCGATCCACTGTTCCAGCAGTTGCAGCAGCGGTCCGGTTAACGTAACAGCGAGGGAGTACAGCAGCTGCTTCACTGTCTGCCACAGAGCAGCCAATACCGCAAGCACCAGTCCGGCACAAGCGGCGTAGGCGGCGAGGGTGAGCAGTTGCAGTTGAGCCAGTTGACCGCTCAGGGAGGCGAGCGCCTTCCCGGATGTGTGAGCTCCCGCCGGCTTGTCGCGCGTGATATACTCAGCGCCGCTGACGACGATAAACCACAGAGTGGAAACAGCCAGCATCCCGAGGATAGGCGCTACCTCACCCGCCAAAAACAGCGTGTACAGGAACAGGCAGCCTGCATAGAGCAGTGTAGCCCAGAGAAAGCGGTGCAAAAAGGCCTTTTGCTCGGTGAGCTGGGAGGTGGAGACGGCGTGGATGCGCCAGTAGTAGCCCCCTGCCAGCAGCAGAGCCAAAAGCACAGATTGATACAACAGATAACCAGCCACGCCTACAGCTAGTGCAAGCGGATAGAGCAGCAGATGCAGGGTCATGCTGAAGCCGCCGCCTTGGTAAAGCCAGGCGCCAACCGCCAACAGCAGGGACATGGCTGCAAAAAATCCGAATAACTGGACAAAATCGAGCGGCAGATAGCGCAGGGCGAGCAGCAAGGCTGCTGCCGCCTGTGCTTCCAGTGACAGAATCAAGGCGATACGTGTATAGGAGGAGGTGTTCATCGAAGAGCACCCCCTGCTGCGCCATGGCTGCGAATAGTGCCGATGCGGTGTAGTGCTACGACTTCATCGCTCGTATCCAGGATGACCAGCTCGTGTCCGCGTCGTGCCAGCCGTTCCAAGGCAGTCATCATCACTTCGTCGAGACGCGGGCTGATCAGCAAGATAGCCTGCTTCTCCCGACTCTGCTCCAAACGGCGGAGCACGGCCAACAGCGATCCCGGGGCGAACAGATGAAGTTGAGCCAACTGGGTCATCACCTGCACATGATGGGCTTTGCCGCTCCCCTTGGCGAATTGCAGGAACTCTTTGCCACGCCATTTGACGTTGATCCACAATTCATAAGGCAGTCCGCTCCGGCGGCACTGCACAGCGGCAGAAGCCAGCGTTGAGATCGTCCGTTCGTTCAACCCGTCATTGTGCTTCTGCAGCAGCGGCTCATACGACGGCAGGATATGGCCGAGGATCAGCCAGTGTGGTTGGGACGTGTACTCCAACTGGCGTGTCTTTAACGACTGTGTCTTGGCACTTGCTTTCCAATCGATCAGTTTCAGCCGATCTCCCCCCTGATACGGACGAATACCGCGGATGAAGGCACTGTCATCCTGGACACGCTGCCGGGACAGACGCCGTCCGAGCGGTTCCGTATCGCCAAACGAGACAGACGGGATCGGCAGTAAAGCGGGGTACACCAGCAGGGAAAAAGGCATCCGCAACTCTGTCTGAATGCTCTCGGGCCAAAACGAACCGATCAGTTCGGTCTCCACTGCGGTCAGCCAGACGATACCGCGCTTTTGCGGGATCAAGGTGATGCTCCTCTCCACCTGGGACCGGCGCGGGACACTTAGCCAGAGCTGAATTACGTGGCGCTTGTTCTGCAGTTCCAGCTTGTCCGCTCCCTCGACGAGGACATGCTCCGGCAGGGTAAAGCGAATAGTGGTGTACGGGAGCGGGAACCAGGAACGGTTGCCGAGCACCAGACGTACTCTGACTGCAGTTCCTGGCATCACCCGGGAGCCGTCTGCTTGACAGGAGATGGAGATCCAGCGGGGCAGGTTGCGCTTCCACCAACGATGCCAGACGACTACGAAAAAGAAAAATCCGCCAAGCAGCCAGAGAAACCATTCTCCCGAGATCAGTCCGAAGAAGAGGAACAGGCTGCCGAACAGTTGATACAATTGCCGTGCACCCATTACTGCACGCCTTCTTCTACCGGAGCGGGCACCGATTGCAGAATCTCGGCAACCACTTCGCTCTCTGAGATATGCAGCTCTGCTTCCATGGTCAGCACGATGCGATGCGTAAACAACGCAGGAACAACCCGTTTGACATCGTCAGGCAGCACAAACGAACGACTCTGCATATAGGCGAGCGCTTGCGCGGAGCGGACTAGAGCCAACATGGCACGGGGACTGATGCCCACTTCTATCGACTTGTGTTCGCGGGTCGCTTCGACCAGATCGATCACATAATCTTCGATTGCTTGACTAACATGGACTTCTTTTACCGCTTGCTGCATGGTCATCACGTCTTCGATGGTGAGAACCGGTTGGATCTGTTCCAGCGGCGAATCACTGCGGAACCGGCGCAGCATCTCCCGGGACTCCTCCCGGCGGCCATACCCTAGTGAGAGGCGGAACAGGAAGCGGTCCAGTTGTGCCTCAGGCAGGGGATACGTCCCCTCCGATTCGATCGGATTCTGGGTGGCGATGACGAAGAAGGCAGGAGGCAGCGGCAGGGTGATTCCCTCGATCGTTGCTTGACGCTCTTCCATGCATTCCAGAAGTCCTGACTGCGTGCGAGGCGTCGCCCGGTTAATCTCGTCGGCCAGCAGTACATCGGCAAACACCGGACCGCGCCGCAGTTCGAATTCACTCGTCTGGGGATTGAAGTAGTGAAGTCCGACCACATCGGAAGGAAGCAGGTCGGAGGTAAACTGAATCCGGCGAAACTCCCCGCCAATCCCCTGAGCCAGCGTTTTGGCCAACATGGTCTTGCCCATGCCGGGGAGATCCTCTAACAGCACGTGACCACGTGCCAGTAAAGCAGCGACGAGCAGCTGTGTTTGCTCTTCTTTTCCGACGATGACGCGATTGATGGACTGAAGCAGTTGTTCGAGCTTTTGGTTCTCCATACACCTTCTCCTTTTTCTCTAAATCGTTTCATAATTAATCCTATTATAGTTTGCCAAAAATTTTTTTACCATATAATAGTAAGCAATGATGAAAGAATGATTTCCTATTTCTGAAAGTATAAAATTTATTGACATTTGTGGGTGGGTGGTTTATTTTTTAGATAACCATCTTGCATGGTACATGGTACATGGAACAATATGTCATGCAAGTTGTCGTATGGCAACAAGTTAAGAAAGTCCATTTGTTATGGACTTTCTTTAGGAGGTGGAATGAAAGCGCATACAAACAGAGGAGAGGTTGCTCTGGAAGCCGCCCTGTTTCTGTCGGTCAGTAGAACGAGAAGAGAATGTGAAGGAGGAGATCAACGGTGCAGAATAAGTGGGAATCCGTAAGCAGCAAGATCGATTGGCCTGTCTTTTATATCAGTGGAGGACTCTTGCTGCTATTTGTCATCCTTTCGCTCTTTAATGTGGAAGCGGTAACAACGTTTGTAAATACAGGTTTCGAACTTTCGATCCGTTATTTCGGCGCGTACTGGCAGTTGCTGCTGCTGGCCACATTTGCCGTTGGGTTGGGGCTGTCTTTTTCCCGGTACGGAAGCGTGAAACTGGGGAATGTGGCTAAGCCAGAGATGAGTATGTTTAAATGGGTCGCGATTATTGTGGTATCAGGATTAGGAGCAGGGGGCGTTTTCTGGGCGGCAGCGGAGCCTATGTATTATTTCATGGATGTGCCTCCGATGCACGAGGGAATCGAGGCCAGTACGCAAGCAGCAGTAGCTCCGGCACTCGCACAAGCTTTTATGTCTTGGGGGTTTACGGCATGGGCGGTATATGGATCAATCAGCGCGGTTATCATCATGTACGCCCACTATCATAAAGGGATGCCGTTAAAGCCTAGAACGTTGCTGTATCCGATTTTGGGGGATAGAATCCTGACGAGCAAATGGGGAACGTTCGCCGATTCCTTTTGCATTATTGGGGCGGCAGCTGGGACCATCGGGCCGATTGGTTTTCTGGGGCTGCAAGTCAGCTATGGTCTCAATTCGATTTTCGGCGTTCCAGATCATTTCATAACCCAAGCGTTGATTATCATCGGTTTGATTAGCATCACGATTGTTTCAACAATCACCGGAATTGACAAAGGGATTCAATGGCTTAGTAAACTAAATGTATCGATGGCCATTATCATTGCGATTTTTTTGTTGATGTTTGGACCCGGTCGTTTTATTATTGATTCGTTTGTATCCTCACTTGGCTTTTATTTGAGCGAGTTTATTCACATCAGCACGTATCGTGGAGATCAAGAGTGGCTTGGCTGGTGGATGCTCTTTTTCTTTGGCTGGTTTATTGGATTTGGGCCGATGGTCGCTTTGCTGGTGGCCAGAATCTCGAGAGGACGCAGTATCAGAGAGGTGTTTTTAGCGGTTTCTGTGATCTCCTCGTTAACAACCAACTTTTGGTTTACCGTATTGGGAGGTTCGGGAATCTTTTATGAACTGAGCAATGCCGGTTCGGTAAGCGGGCCATTGCAAGAGAATGGGCTGCCGGCGGCGATCATTGCCATCGCGCAGCAAATGCCGCTCTCCGTCATCATGCCTTCTGTTTTCTTGATCTTGACGATTCTCTTCGTCGTCACAACAGCAGACTCCATGTCCTACACGCTGGCTATGGGCGTCACGGGTGAAGGAGATCCGCCCAATGTTTTACGTGTATTCTGGGGTGTGCTGATGGGCTTTATCGCCATTATTCTGATCAATATCGGATCTGGCGGTGTTGGCGCCCTGCAATCCTTTGTCGTCATTGCGGCTGTTCCGGTCTCCCTTTTGCTACTGCCTTCCTTGTGGCATGCACCTCAGCTGGCTAAAAAGATGGCCATTGAACAAGGGATTGTTAAAACGGAGACAATGGAAGTAAAGGAAAAGGAAGTAGTCGTGTAGAAAATGCCATAGTCGGATAATGGAAAACGCAGGGATCAGTGGAATGTTTATCTTGCCTGTTGACGAAGAGGACGAGGAGTGGTGAATAGATGGATCAAAAACGATTTCAAGAGGGACTTGAGGTTCGGCGTGCGGTTTTAGGCGCAGAGTATGTGGATCAATCCATTCAAAACGCGACCGACTTCAATCGTCCGATGCAGGAGTTGGTCACGGAGTATTGTTGGGGAGAGGTGTGGAGTAGGCCTGGCCTTTCCAGAAAATCGCGCAGCATGATCAATCTCGCCATGCTGACGGCGTTAAACCGTCCGCATGAGCTGAAGCTGCATGTGCGCGGCGCCATTCAGAATGGCTTGACCAAAGAAGAGATCAGAGAAGTGTTATTGCAGACGGCGATCTACTGTGGGGTTCCTGCAGCGATTGACAGCTTTAGACTGGCACAAGAAGTGTTTCATGATTTGGACATCGAGTAAAGTAGTAAAGCAGTCTGGATACGGTCATGGTGTGCCAGGCTGATGATCGATGACACGGAATGAATCTGTTGATTACCGTGGGTGTACCAGCAGATCAGGTGCATGGTACATGGTGCATGGCACAGAAAAAGATAGAGAGGTAGGTGTTTGGGATTGAATCTTACTGTTTCTACTCAGAGCATTCATACACAAGTAACAAATGTGCTGCGAAACGCGATCGTATCCGGAGAGTTCGCATTGGGGGAAAAACTGTCAGAAACCGCTCTTGCACAGCGTTTGGGTGTCAGCAGGACGCCTGTCCGCGAGGCGTTGAAACAACTGCAGCAAGAGGGGTTAGTTGAAATCATTCCACGTGTAGGTACCTGTGTTAGGAAGCCAACTGAAAAAGAGATCTTTGAATTGTTTAAAATCAAAGAATCTCTGGAAGGGCTTGCTGCAGGTTTGATGGCTGAAAGAGGAGAGATACCGGAATCGAATCAACTGGTCCAGGCGATGGAAAGCATGGAAGAAGCCGTAGAAAAGAGGGATATTGATCGGTACGTGGAAAGCAACGGGCGGTTTCATGATGCCATCCTGAGGGGGTCTGGCAACAGTAAACTGCTGTACCATTTTAATCTGCTGATCAATCAGCTTCCCTACAAAAGATTTGTGTATATCACGTTGGATCAGCCGGATCGCCTCGAAAAATCAATCAATGAACATCGACGAATTGTAGAAGCGATCCAAGCAAGGGATACTGAATTAGCAGAAAAACTGATGAGAGAGCACGTCAAAGCGAGTGGCGACAAGTTAATCCAAGTAATGAAAGCGGAGTTGTATGGATAGCGGAATATTGGCATAAACAGATTGACAGGCGTAAGCAGAGTCTGTAGCATTATACCCATAAACAACACTTGTATGGTACATGGTACATGGCAGGAGATCGAGACGTCTTGTTTCAAGTAGGAGCTTATATCTCAAGTGATGATGCAGATGACAAGGGAAAGGGGTATGGACATGAAATTTGGCATATTTGCAAACTTGGCAGGCCCGGGAAGAGAGCAGGAATTTGCCAAGGTGATTGAGGAAGCAAGGGAGCAGGCCGTCTACTGTGATCAAGCTGGGTTTGACTCGATTTGGTATACGGAGCACCATTTCGGACATGAAGGATACGAATTGATTCCCAACCCGATTTTGATGGGTGCCGATATTGCGGCTCACACCAAGAACATTCGCATCGGCCAAGCAGCCAACATCATCACCTTTTGGCATCCGCTCCGTTTGGCAGAAGATATCGCCTTGTTGGATCAGTTGAGTGGCGGTCGCGTCGATGTAGGCATCGGGCGTGGGCTCTACGGTCGGGAAGCGATGAATCTGAATCAACTGGCCGACCCGCGTGATCAGGAAAAGAACAGGGCGCTGTTTGAAGAGACTTACGAAATCGTAAAGAAAGCGCTGTCGCAACGGTTCTTTTCCCATCAGGGAGAGTTTTACCAGTTTCCTGCGCCAGGCTTGAAGTGGAATCATCCGCTAAGCCCGCAAACGGATGAGTATATCGATATGGAAAAGGGCGAAATCAAAAAGATGTCGATCATGCCGCCGCCGCTTCAAAAGCCGCATCCTCCGCTCTGGCAGGTAATCGATACGCCGCGCTCGATCAAATGGGCAGCTGAACACCAAGTGAACGGGATCTTCTGGATGCCGACGGTAAAGGAATTGAAAATCCGCTTTGAGCTTTATCGCGAGAGCTTGTCACAAGCGAAGGGAACAGAGGCGGAATTGGGTGAAGGGCTCGCGCTTGTTCGCGATTGCTACGTGGCTGAGACGATGGAAGAAGCGCGCAGGGATGCCGAAGCTGCTGTCCTCCATACGTACCGTTGGATTTGCCACTGGCGCGGGCTGGGGAACTTGCTGGATCCGGGCGAAGAGCTGAAGCCGGGAACCGAACTGAGCTATGACTTTCTGCATCCGCGAAACCTGCTGTTCGGAACGCCGGATTATGTAGCGGAAAAAATCCAGGAACTGAAAGAAGAGCTAAACTTGAAACACTTGCTGCTCTGGACCAATCACGGCAGCTTGTCCCATGAAAAAATCATGCGCAGCACGAAGCTGTTCGCAGAAGAAGTTATGCCAAGATTCCAATCATAACGTCTTTTCAGAAATAAAAGGTATGGAGGAAAAAGAGTATGCTGGAAATCCGCAAAGTATATACACACGTCGAAGAAACGTTTCTCGAAGGAGGAAAAGAAGTCCGGCCATCGATCAAAAACATTGCGACGGTAGCCGTAATCAAGAATCCTTGGCATGGCAGGGGGTATGTAGAGGATCTGAAACCGGAAATTCTCGCCTGCTGTCCGGAGTTGGGAGAGCTACTGGTCAAGAAGTTATTCGAAGTGATCGGTTCAGCAGATGAAGTAGAAGCGTTCGGAAAGGCAGCGGTTGTAGGAGTGGATGGAGAGTTGGAACATGCCTCCGCGATGATCCACACCTTCCGTTTTGGCAACAAGTTCCGCGATGCTGTCGAAGGAACAAGCATTTTATCCTTTACCAACAAGCGTGGCGGTCCAGGCACCTATGTGACCATCCCGATGGTTCACAAGACGGATGAATCCCAGCGGTCCCATTTCCTCACGTTTGAGATGAATATCCCGGATGCTCCGCGAGCGGACGAGATCGTGGTGGCGATCGGGGCGGCAACCGGAGGCAGACCCCATCCACGTATTGGCGACCGCCATCAAGACATGGTGGAGATGGGATTGAAATAACATGGAGCAACCGATGGCAACTTCTCCATTCACGCACTATACAGAAGCGGGAAATGGTGCCCCTGTCATTTTCATCCATGGTGTCGGTTTGGACGGAACGATTTGGAAACAGCAAGTGGAGGCGTTATCGAAAGCATACCGGGTCATCTGCTATGACATGATCGGGCATGGTCAATCGGCCTGCCCGGCCGGTCCTTACACGTTGGCACAGTTTGTGAAGCAGTTGGAAGATCTGTATGAGGAACTGGAGTTGGATCAAGCGCATGTCGTCGGTTTCTCGATGGGGGGACTGGTGGCCCAAGGCTTTGCCGCCCTGCACCCGGAAAAAGTCTCTACCTTGACGATCGTCAGCTCTGTGGCCAAACGCACCGAAGAGCAGCGTAGAGCGGTGCTTGCCCGGGTGAGAGAAGTAGAGCAACGCGGCCATCAGGCGACCATTGAAGCGGCGATTCAACGGTGGTTCAGTCCAGCGTACATGGCGAAGCATCCGCAAGTGATCGAGAGCATCCGTCACCGCTTGCGGGCCAATCATCCGGATGCCTACCTGGCCGCTTACCGCGTATTCGCCGCCGCGGATGAGGAGTTGTATCAACAATTGCCCCTCATCTCCTGCCCGGCATGGATCGTTACGGGTGAGCTGGATCGAGGGTCAACCCCTGAGATGGCGGAGCTTATGGCCAAACGGATTCCCAAGGCGGAAGTGACGGTGCTGCCGGGAATCAGGCATATGCTGCCGATCGAAGCGGCAGAGCGGTTCAATCAGCTCCTGATTTCGGCATTCGAGAAGTACGAGGGAGAGGTGCGGAGAAATGGCTGAATGGAAAAAATACCGCATGTATATCAATGGGGAATGGGTGGAAGCAAGCAGCGGCGAATACTTTGAGAGCTATAACCCGGCAGAGGGGGAGCCTTGGTGTCTCGTTGCCAAAGGTACGGAGCAAGATGTCGATCGGGCTGTACAGGCGGCACAGAAAGCCTTTGAACACCCTCGCTGGGCCTCGATGACCTATACGCAGCGCGGAAAATTATTGAGACGTCTGGGAGATTTAATCGCAGAGCGTGCAAGTGAACTGGCTGTCTATGAGACGCTTGACAATGGCAAGCTGATTCGCGAGATGCGCGGGCAGCTGCAGTATCTACCGGAGTTTTTCTATTACTATGCCGGCTTGGCTGACAAGATTCACGGTGAGACGCTCCCGATCGACAAGCCAGATATGCTAGCGTTTACATCCCGTGAACCGCTCGGTGTAGTGGCTGCGATCACACCTTGGAACTCTCCGCTCTACCTAACAACGCTGAAGCTGGCACCAGCATTGGCGGCTGGCAATACCATCGTGATCAAGCCTTCAGAGGTTACGTCGGCATCACTGCTTGAACTGATGCCGCTGATCGAAGAAGCTGGCTTCCCGCCAGGTGTTGTCAATGTTGTAACCGGTTTCGGAGATCCGGTAGGAAGTGCCTTAACCAGTCATCCGCTCGTTCGTCGCGTTGCCTTTACCGGTGGTCCCGAATCAGCTCGTCACGTGATCCGCAATTCAGCGGAGAACTTTGCCCGGGTCACCTTGGAACTGGGCGGGAAATCACCCAACATCGTGTTTGATGATGCGGACGCAGATAATGCCGCGATGGGGATCATCGCCGGGATTTTTGGAGCGGCCGGCCAGAGCTGTGTCGCCGGTTCAAGGGCATTTCTTCACAAGAAGATTTACGATCAGGTGCTGGAAAAAGTGGCCGACCGGGCGTCCCGCATCATCATTGGCGATCCGATGGCGGCTGAGACTGAGATGGGACCCTTGGCCACTGAAGCTCAAGTGAAAAGAATGGAGCATTATGTGAATGCTGGTCGACAGCACGGTGCTCGCCTGGTTTATGGCGGCAAACAGCCGGAGGCCGGAGGGAGTGGCTGGTATTTTGAGCCGACCATTTTTGAACATACAGATCCCAAGAGTCCCATCGCCCAAGAGGAGATCTTCGGCCCCGTGCTTACGGTGATTCCATTCGAGACAGAAGAAGAGGCGATTGCTCTGGCCAATGGCACCAATTACGCTCTGGCAGCCGGGATCTGGACTAATCACCTGGCAAAGGCTCATCGCGTGGCCAAATCGGTGAGGGCGGGGATCGTCTGGGTGAACACCTATCGCAGCATTTCCCCGATCGCCCCGATCGGCGGCTCCCATTGGAGCGGCTACGGACGAGAAAGCGGTTATGAGGCGATATACGAGTATACGCAGAGCAAAGTGGTCTGGGTGAATACGTCTGGCGAGCCGATGCCGGATCCGTTCATCATGCGGTAACGGACGGAAGCGCTGGCTGACCGATACTGACCGATATTGACAGGTACTGGCTGATCCTCTGTTACTGACCAGTTCTTGACTGACAGCTTTGGCAGGGTTGTACCGATACAACGTTGGAAAAAGGAGAGGAATAGAATTGAAGCTGCTGGCTATCTCGGGTACGATTACCGGATCAAAGACACGGGTTGTCGTGCAAAAAGTGTTGGAGGAAATCAAGCAAGCCAACCCGGAGATCGAAGCCGAAATGCTTGATTTGAAAGATTATGACGTTCAGTTTTGCGATGGGAGAGATCCGTCTACCTACACAGGGGACACGAAGAAAGTGATCGATATGGTCGCATCGGCTGATTTCTACATCATTGGGACGCCGATCTTCCAGGGCTCGATTACCGGGGCTTTGAAAAACCTGTTTGATTTGGTGCCTCCCCAAGCCTTTCGCCACAAGGTGATGGGATTTGTCGCCACCGGAGGAACGTATCAGCATTATTTGGTCATCGAGAACCAGTTGAAGCCGATCGCCGGCTATTTCCGGGCTTTTGTTGCCCCTGGCTACGTGTATGCCCATCAGGATCATTTCAGTAAACAGAATGAATTGGTCGCCCCCGAAGTATTGGAACGCGTGTCCGATCTGGCAAAAGAATTGGTCCATATGCAGAAAGCGTTGAAATAAGGGGACAGTTGAAGGGAAGGGAAAGGCATGAACAACAGTAGAGTTGAACGTGGGCTTCGTGTATTGAGAGAGGGAGAATTGATTGTTCTGTTGGATGACGTTCATACCGGGATCGGTGTCCTCGTAGGAACTGCCGAGCATGTAACTCCCAAAAAGGTGAATATGATGACCAAAGCGGGGAAAGGACTGGTTAGCGTCTGTCTGCCCGAATCAGTAGCGCAGAAGCTGGATCTTCCCTTCATGGTGGAGGACCCCATGAAACCCTTCACTCTCTCTGTAGACTACAAAACTTGTACGACTGGCATTTCCTCCTTTGAACGGGCCGAAACGATCAAAGCGTTTACGAGAGAGGATATCCGGCCAGAAGATTTTCGCAAGCCTGGGCATGTCTTCCCTCTGGCAGGAAAAGAGCACGGAATCTTGCAACGAACAGCTCTGGTAGAGGCGGTGATCGATTTGGCCAAGGAGACTTCTGCTTCGCCAGTAGGCTATGTCTGCGAGATCCTCAATCAGCAGGGAGAGATCGCATCGATCCAGGACATCGAAAAACTGGCTCGCGAATGCGGCTTCCCGGTGCTAACCGTCAGCGAGATCGTTGAGATGAGAAGAGAAGATGTGTTGTGCACGTTTGTTGGCCAGGTGATCCACGGGAAACAGATCGGTCGTAAAATTGGATTTCCGACGGCCAATCTACAGGTAGATTCAAAAGAGGGGCAACTGCCCAATGGCGTCTATGGCGTAAACGTTCACTACGATAACAGGCGATTTCTCGGGATTATGAATGTGGGGCTCAGACCGACCATTCATCCGGAAGAAACCGCTGTTCATTACGAGGTGCATATCTTTGACTTCGATGAGACGATTTACGGCGAGAAGCTGCAAATAGAGGTCGGATTTTTTGTGCGTGAGGAACGTTCTTTTGCGACGATGCATGATCTGATTTCGCAAATCAAGAAAGATGTGGAGTTTGTCAAACATCGCCGGCATATCGCGGCAAAAGCGGAGGAAAGGCCTGCTCGCATAGGAGGAGCGGAATGAGTCAAGCGAGAGATGAGGAGATCCACTTGCCCGACTTGTGGTTTATCAACATGTGCGAGTCCCGCTACGGCATAAATCGCGGAATATACAATACGATCGATGCCTGGTTTTTTCGACAAGGCATAAAAGATATTTTGCATCGTCGCCAAACTATTTTGTCTTTTCTCGAGTTCATGCGGAGCCAATCGGATCGCCAAGGAAACGCTCGCCGCAAGTTCGGTCCTGGTGGCTTATCGGTTAAGTTGGAAACCTACTATTCAGCCGACGCGTCGCAGGTGGGATCATCGGAGAGAATCAAGGGATGGGGGTAGAGAGATGGGAACATCGCAAAAAAGAAAGTTGTGGATCGATGGCCAATGGATACAGACGGAGACGTATAGTTTGCTGCGTTCTCCTTATACCGGGGACGTGATCGCCGAGCTCCCTGTCGCCACCGAGAAGCAAACCGATCAGGCGATTGAAGCGGCTTACCAGGCACGCGGCAAGATGGCCAAGATGCCGGCGCACCAACGATCTGCCATTTTGTACGAACTGGCTCGTCTGTTAAAGGAAAGAGCGAACGAAGCAGCGGAGATCATCGCGCTGGAAGCGGCCAAGCCGCTAACTACTGCCAAAGCGGAAGTCGCGCGGACGATTGAGACCTATCGATTTGCTGCCGAGGAAGCCAAGCGGATTCACGGGGAATCGCTGCCGCTGGACGCAGCGCCTGGCGGAGAAGGGCGGCTCGCTTATACAACCAGAGAGCCGATTGGCGTGATCGGAGCGATTACTCCGTTTAATTTTCCAATGAATCTGGTTGCCCATAAAGTAGGCCCGGCGATTGCCGCCGGAAATACGGTTGTGTTGAAGCCAGCTTCGCAGACGCCTCTATCCGCTTTCTTTATCGCGCATCTGCTGGAAGAGGCGGGGCTGCCAAGTGGAGCGCTAAATGTGATTACAGGCAGTGGCAGAGTAGTAGGAGACCGCATTGTGACCGATGACCGAGTCGCTATGATCACATTTACCGGAAGCCCGGCTGTCGGGATTGGGATCCGCAATAAGGCGGGATTAAAACGAGTGACGTTGGAGTTGGGCTCCAATTCGGCGCTGATCGTGGATCGAGGGGTTGACTTGGAGAAAATCATCCCCCGCTGTGTTTCAGGAGCTTTTTCCTTTCAGGGGCAGGTATGCATCTCGCTGCAACGGGTGTATGTGCATGAAGAGATCTATGACCAGTTCGTGGAAAAGTTCGTGGCAGAGACCAAAAAGCTGGTGATCGGCGACCCGCTTGACCCGAAGACAGAACTGTCTGCATTGATTACTCCTGGAGATGTACAGCGCTGTCTCAACTGGATTGAGGAAGCGAAGCAAGGGGGAGCGGTCGTCGCTGCGGGCGGTACGGCAGAAGGAAATGTCCTGCTTCCGACCGTGCTGCTGAAAGCAGATGCTGCCCTAAGCGTTTCCTGCCAGGAAGTGTTCGCTCCCATCGTATTGATCAATAAGGTATCGTCCGCCCAGGAAGCGATTGACCTCGTAAACGACTCACGCTTTGGGCTGCAAGCAGGGATCTATACCGAAAACGTTCACCTGGCGTTGACAGCAGCGGAACAACTGCACGTCGGGGGTGTGTTGATCAACGACATCCCTACATTCCGCGTGGACCATATGCCATACGGCGGGGTGAAGGAGAGCGGAGTCGGTCGAGAGGGACTCAAGTATGCGGTGGAAGAAATGACGGAATTGAAGTTGGTCATCTGGAACCGAAACTGATCACGTTCTGTAGGAGGAAGTGAGCATGGCGTATTATGCGGCCATTTTGCATATGCTGGATCCGGAAAAAAACAAAGAGGTGCTCCCGCGCCACATCGCTTACCTGGATAAGCTCGATCAGCAGGGAAAAGTTTTTGGCAGGGGTCCCTTTGCAGATGGATCGGGCGGGTTGGTCATCTACATCGCCGACACGTATGAAGAAGCCTGGCAAATGGCCAACCATGACCCTCATGTTGTGGAGAAGGTTCGCCGTTTGGAACTGAAGGAATGGAAGAGGTTGTCGAAGACAGAGAGCCCGTCTTGAGAGAGCCGCCAGGAGAGGGAAGGGAAGCCTTTCTCTCAAACAGAAAGCGTCACTGGGGGAGAACGAGGCGATAGATAGGGAAAGCATTTCTGATGAGAAACCGGCTGTGTCTGGTTTCTCTTTTTTTTCTCAGAGACTGCTATTGGAGAAATCTGGTGTCTGCGTAGAAAACATGCGGCAGATTTGATAAAATCGAACTGTTTCAAATGTAGAGAACATCTGTCACAAATGTTTATCCAAACGAGGAAATCACTAATCAAAACGACAGTTGAGGTAATGATATGTCACTCCAACATCTCTACGTACGGTTCAATCAGTCTCCACGCGGAGTGCGGTTCATCATCACATGTTTGGTGGCGATGGCGGGAGGAACCCTGTTCTGGACACTTCATTCCCCCCTGCCTTGGCTGCTTGGGCCGCTGATTTCACTGGTCGTCTGCGTCATTCTTGGGTTTGATCGTCTCTGGGTGCCCGCCTGGTTCCGCAGGATGGGTCTAATTATCGTCGGGGTCACCTTGGGTCTGAGGATCACGCCGAGTATCTGGCAGACGATGGCAGAGCATATCGGAGAGATGGTTCTGGCAACCGTGATTACGCTGGCATTTGGCCTGTTAAGTGCATGGGTGCTCTATAAGGTACACAAAGTAGATCTGACAACAGCGGTATTTAGCAATATTCCGGGCGGCCTGTCGGAGATGGTCTCTCTAGGGCAGAGTCAGGGAGGCAATCTACAGATCATTTCGATGTTTCACTCCATTCGTGTCATGATCATCGTCGTCTTGACTCCTTTTCTGGTGATGCTGCTCTCCCATCACGGTGTCCTGCCGCCAGCAGCACCGGTCAATCAGACACTGGGAGGGGTCCAAACCGTTATTCTTCTGCTTATTGGCGTGGCAGCAGCAGCACTAGCCGCACGCCTGTCCGTACCTGCCCCGTTTTTGCTAGGCCCTTTCTTTCTTACTATGGCCATTTCCCTGTTCAGTACGTTGGTCGGGGAGAGACACGCATTGGCGGGAATTCTGGTGAGCAGTGCCCAATTGTTGATCGGGATGAGCATCGGGGTGGAGTTTAAGCGAGAGGAAGTGATTCACTACCGCAAACTCTGTATCTGGGCTTTGCTGTTCTCGCTGCTCCTGCTGTTGATGAGCTTCTCGCTGGCGGCCATCCTTTCTTACACCGCTGGGATCGATCTGATCACCAGTATCTTGGCGACAGCACCTGGCGGTCTTGCAGAGATGAGCCTGACAGCAATCGCCACAGACGCTGATCCGCTTCTTGTGACGGCCTTTCAACTGTTTCGCGTTCTTTTCATCGTGACGATACTGCCTGTGTTTGTCCGCTGGTTTGTGCTGCGTGTAGGCAACAGGGGGAGAAATAGAGGAGTGAGGGAATAGCCCTTCCTTTGGCCACATGCAGCACTACAGATACATCATGAATGACTGCAGCACCAACAAATACAGAGCCTACGGATACATGAACGGATACAGCACGAACGGATGCAGCACCAATAGATACACAGCGAAACCCAAAGCCCCTGTCACGCCGGAACACTGCCGGTAACAGGGGCTTTTTGGTCGGTGTTTTCGTAGTATATGTTGGTAGTTGGTATGTTTGGTCCGTCGCCTATGCTGGCAGGTCTAGCCGGTTTACTGGATAGCGGCCTGCAGTGCCTGATCCAGATCCGCCAAAATATCGTCGATCGATTCCGTTCCCACGGAGAGACGAACCATCTCAGGGGTGACGCCTGCTTTCCGCTGCTCTTCATCCGTTAACTGCTGGTGTGTCGTGCTGGCCGGATGAATGATCAGCGACTTGCTGTCACCGACATTGGCCAAATGGGAGAAGAGTTTGACCGATTCAATCAGTTTTTGCCCTTCTTTCACTCCCCCTTTGATCCCAAAGGTAAGAATCGCGCCCTGCCCTTTTGGCAAGTATTTCTGGGCCCGTTCGTATTGCGCATCACCTTCCAGGCCGGGGTAATTCACCCATTCCACCAGAGGATGGGCATGGAGGAACTTGGCAGCAGCCAGCGCGTTTTGGCTGTGTCGTTCCATACGCAGATGGAGCGTCTCCAAGCCCTGCAGGAACAAAAACGAGTTGAACGGAGACGGAGCGGCCCCGATGTCGCGCATCAATTGCACGCGTGCTTTGATGATGTAGGCGAGATTGCCGACTGCTTCCGTGTAGACAACACCGTGATACGTCGGATCGGGTGTGGTCAGCCCTGGAAACTTGCCGTTGTTCCAGTCGAACTTGCCGGAGTCGACAATAATTCCGCCGATAGATGTGCCGTGGCCGCCGATGAACTTGGTTGTGGAGTGGACGATGATGTCGGCGCCGTATTCAAAGGGCCGGCAAAGTGCAGGGGAAGCAAAGGTGTTGTCAACGATCAGAGGAATCCCGTGTGCATGGGCTATCTCAGCAATAGCGGTCAGGTCGGCTACATCGATACGGGGATTGCCGATCGTTTCGCAGAATATCGCTTTTGTTTTCTCGTTGATCTTCTCCCTGAAGTTGTCGGGATTGGCTTGGTCAGCGAAATGAACTTTGATGCCAAACTTGGGCAGGGTATGGGCAAACAGGTTGTAGGTCCCGCCGTACAAGCTGCTGGAAGAGACGATTTCGTCACCGGCGTGGGCGATGTTGAGGATGGAAAAGGTAATCGCCGCTTGCCCAGAGGAAGTGGCCAGTGCACCAACACCGCCCTCCAGCAGCGCGACACGCTGTTCAAACACGTCCTGCGTCGGGTTCATGATGCGGCTGTAGATGTTGCCAAACTCCTTGAGTGCAAACAAGTTGGCCGCATGCTCCGTATCACGGAAAACATAAGAGCTGGTTTGGTAGATCGGTACGGCTCGCGAGCCGGTAGCCGGGTCAGGCTGTTGTCCCCCATGCAGGGCCAATGTTTCCAGGTTCCAGTTTTGATCTGACATCATCGATCACTCCTTCTGATTGGTTGCATCAAAAAAGCCTTCTTCTGAGTAGAAGAAGGCTCTCGCACACGAGTCCGGTCGCACGTTCATCTCTCAGAATCCACTGATTCTGCAGGAATTAGCACCTTGCATGTCGCCATGCCGGTTGCTGGGCTTCATAGGGCCAGTCCCTCCGCCGCTCTGGATGAAAACTTTTTTTCTTTTGTATTTTCACATTATAGGGGAGTGTTGCCATGCTGTCAATCAGAAATGAGGAACCCAGTAGATTATGGGACGAGCTATGATGCATCGTTAGCCCGTCGTCAACGTTTCACTTGTGCTTTCAGCTTGGCGAGCAACCTGGAGCCAGACATTTCCGACTCTCCTGCATTGATCCGGTACACTTCCCCGTTTCCCGGCGTGTTGATCCCCTCCTTGGTCGTAAAAAACAATTCGATTCCCAGTTCTCGTCCGATGCTGATCACTTGATCGTTGTAGGCACCGAAAGGAAAAGCCAGCAGTTTGGGCTGCGGTCCCAGTTCTTGTTCCAGTCGTTTGTTCATAAAATCGAGATCGCTTTTAATGCGGGCACGATACTCGTCCATCGTTTCCGTACGCTGTTTGCCCTCTAGAAACAAAGGCTGGGTCAGAGCTGGCATCGATTTGAAACCCTTCTTTTTTCAACAAGTGGAGATGTTCCCGGAACAGCCCAACGGTAACGGTGCTGGGGTTCCCTTTGGCCGGGCTCTCATCTGATACGATCTGATGGTAGATCAGGACCAGTGCTTTGTCCTGGTAGAAGATCGGGCTAGTTGTTGCCTCTTCCCTTTGGCTCCATGCTCCCATGCCGACGCTGATCACGCATAAGATGATGAGGAACACGCTGATCATGAAATGAATCATGCTTTTCCTGAACGTCTTGATCGTTCGATTCGCTTTTTTCCTCGCGGCCTGATCAGCAGAATCGTCTGAAGGAAAAAACATTTGAGCCCCGCCTTATCTCTATATAGTTCGGTGATGCCCAAGCGCTTGGACTATTTATTTGATCCAGGCTGCCCTTTTTTGTGACAGAAAAGGGTAAAAAACTTTTTGATAGAAAACAACCTGACTTGGAAAGACTCTAAGCATTTTCACCCCGGGGGCAGCTTATGCTATGATGAGAAAAGCAAGACCCCCCGAAGGAGGATTACGATGGATGCTGAGGTAAAAGAGATCACTCCGGAAGAACTGCAGGAAAGAATCAACCGGGGCGACAAGCTGCAAATCATCGATGTGCGCGAACCGCATGAGTGGGAGGAAGGACATATCCCGCAAGCGACATTGATACCACTGGCGACACTGCCCGTGCGCCTAGAGGAGCTAGACAAGGAAACACCGATTGTGATGGTTTGCCGCAGCGGCGCCCGCAGTTGGAATGCGACGGCGTACGTGCAGCAGTTCGGTTATCAGGCGGAGAACATGGCGGGCGGGATGCTTGCCTGGAACGGCGAAGTCGAGAAGTAGAGGGCGATAAGAAAAACCACCTTGGCATAGGTGGTTTTTCTCTATTTGGCGCAACCATACTCTTTCTATCACGCTTACTGCTGCTCTTGACTTACTGCACTTTCATCCATATAGATCAATTCCCACAGGTGACCGTCGATATCCTGAAAGCCCCATTCATACATAAATCCATGGTCGACCGGATCTTTCGAAGGCGTTGCGCCAGCCGCCAGGGCCTTGTTCACGATCTCGTCCACCTGTTCCTTGCTTTCAGCAGACAAGGCTACCAACACTTCTGTGCTTTTGGTTGCATCGCAAATCTCTTTTTTGGTGAACGTTTGAAAAAACTCCTCAACCAGCAGCATGGCAAAGATATGATCACTGATGACCATGCATGCTGCCTTTTCATCGGTGAAGTGGGGGTTGAATTCGAACCCTACCTTGCTGAAGAAGTCCATCGTTCGATTCAGGTCTTTGACTGGCAGGTTGACGAAAATTTTTTCTGCTCTGGTTGCCATGTGAAATCACCTCGACATGATAATATCGTTATGTACGCATGTGTAGGACTTCCTACATTATAGCGTGACTGAGACATTGTGATTTCTTTTCGATTGCTGTTTTTGCCCGCCTGTTGTAAGGAATGATGTTTGATCAGCTCGAAACCGTCACAACCTTGACACAGAACAATCGGCTGGCTCACGATACAATCAACATGTAGAGAAGTATGAGGGGGTAAACAAATGAGTGGAATCAACGATGGGCAGCAGCACGCCCCAAGTTTTTGGCAAAAATACAAAATGCTCCTGTTTGCCGCTGTGATGGTAATTGCACTGGCAGGTGTATTGATGTACAAGCTGGTCTGGTCCATAGAACCTATCCCGGTGTTAAAGCAGATGGACAACTTCACCTTGCAAAACATGAACGGCGATACGTTCAACTTCGACGATACCGCGGGAAAAGTGCGGCTGGTCTCCTTTATCTTCACCAACTGCCCAGATGTTTGCCCGGCTACTACCCACTTGATGGCCCAACTGCAAGACGACTTGCAGAAAGAAGGGTTGTTCGGGAAAGAGGTGGTGTTTGTGACCGTTGCCTTTGATCACGAGCGAGACACGCCAGAGGCATTGCAAAAGTACGCGGAAGCGTTTGGGGCCGATACCAGCGGCTGGTACTTCGTTCGCGGCGGTCAGCAAGAGATCAAGCAGGTGGCGGACATGTTCGGCGTCTACATTCAGAAGAACAAGCAGGGTCTCTACGATCATTCCATGTATACGTTTTTGATCGACGGTGAGAGCAATCTGCGAAAACTGCACGGAATGGCCTCTGACTTGGATCTCGAAGAATTGAAGTTGGATATTAAACAACTCGTCGAAGAATAGTCGTCATTTGATGAATAACGCCGCCGTTTTCCCTTGGTCAGGATGGGGGGAACTGCGGCTTTTTGGTTATCCTGAGTATGTTCGCATTCATCGGATTTCTGATTAACAAGTGACTCGTCCGATCGTGAAAACAGACGCGGATGATGTTCGACTGCGGTCATTCGTTTTCTAACAGCGCGTTGTTCTTAATTTTTAGCGTTATCCTTTCTCTCTCCCCCAGTCGGTCTTGATGACTTCCCTCTCTGTTCCTGAGCGCAATGAATCCCTTTTTCCCAACCGGTTCGGCAAGTTTGGCAAGACAGGAGTGACCAGCTATAATACAATAAAGATAAGACAGGTGGACGGCTGATATTTTTTGTGAAAGAGAAAAGAAGCTGAACGAACCTAGACGAACCAAGTAGGAGGAGTACGATTGAGTGAAGTAAAAATATTTGCGCTGGGTGGACTCGGGGAGATTGGCAAAAACATGTACTGCATCGAATATCTGGATGAGATCGTGGTGATCGACTGCGGCGTCAAGTTTCCGGAAAATGAGATGTTCGGTGTCGATCTGGTGATCCCCGACGTTTCCTACCTGGTGGACAATCAAGATAAAATCAAGGGATTGTTTCTCACTCACGGACATGAGGACCACATCGGGGCTATTCCTTATGTGTTGAAGCAGATCAACATGCCGGTCTATGGCGGCCGACTGACGCTGGGACTGGTCAAGTCGAAGCTGGAGGAGCATCGGATGCTCAGCGACGTCGAGCTGGTTACCGTCACGGATGAGACAGTCGTGCCCTTCCGTCATCTGTCCGTCTCGTTCTTCCGGACCAATCACAGTATCCCCGACTCGTTTGGGATCGCGGTAGAGACACCGGAAGGTACGGTGGTGCACACCGGTGACTTCAAGCTGGATATGACGCCGGTTGGCCCTTCGACCGATTTTGCCAAAATGGCCAAGATCGGCAACGGCGATGTGCTGGCCTTGTTGTCAGACAGCACCAATAGCGAACGGCCGGGCTTTACGATGTCGGAGCGGGCTGTAGGCGAGGGCATACAGGAAGTGATCGCCAAGGCGAGAGGGCGGATCATCCTCGCCACATTTGCCTCCAATGTGCATCGGTTGCAGCAGGTAGTAGAAGCCGCGATGAGCGTGGACCGCAAGATTGCGGTGATTGGCCGCAGTATGGAAAAGGTGTTCCTGATCGGCCAGGAACTGGGCTATATCCAGGTGCCGGAAGGAATGTTGATCGACATCAAGACGATCGACCAGTACCCGGACAACCAGATCTTGATTATCTGTACGGGCAGCCAGGGGGAACCGATGGCTGCACTGACCCGCATCGCTTCTGGCGCGCACCGCACCGTGCAGATCTATCCGGAAGACACCGTGATTATCTCCGCCTCACCGATTCCCGGCAACACGATCAACGTCAGCCGGACGATTGACAAGCTGTTCCGGGCGGGAGCCAATGTGGTCCACGGTACCGTGTTTGACATCCACGCTTCCGGTCACGGCAGCAGCGAAGAGTTGAAGATGATGCTCAACTTTATTCGCCCACGCTACTTTGTTCCGATCCACGGCGAGTACCGGATGCTGGTAACCCACTCCAAACTGGCCCAGCAGGTGGGGATCGATCCCGAGAATATCTTCGTGATGGATAACGGCGATGTGCTCTCCTGTACACGTGAGCAGGCGACACGGGGCAAAGTGCCGGCTGGGGTTGTCTTGATCGACGGCAGCGGTATTGGCGATGTTGGCAATATCGTGCTGCGCGATAGAAAGCATCTGGCGGAAGACGGATTGATGGTAGTCGTGGTCAGTATCGACATGAAAAACTTCAAGATCCTGACCGGTCCTGACATCGTCAGCCGCGGATTCGTCTACGTCCGCGGATCGGAAGCACTGATCCAGGAGGCGACCGTACTGGTCAAGCAGAGACTGGCCGAACTGCTCAACAAGAAGGTGAAAGAGTGGTCCGAGTTGAAGTCTCAGATTAATCAGGTGCTGAAACCATATGTGTTTGAAAAGACGGGCCGCAACCCGATGATCCTGACGATCTTGATGGAAGTATAAAGCAGAAGAGGGCAGCCGTGGTTGAGACTGTTCTCTGTTGAGCATACCCAGCCATTCTCTATCCCGTAGATAACGGGTATAATAAGAAGTAGCTACTCACAAGAGGGGGTAATTTCTGATGATGTCCTATGAAGCGTATATGAGTCAGGTGATTCAACCGATGCGCGACGAGCTGACTCGCGTCGGTTTTCAGGAACTGCGTACTCCGGAAGAAGTAGAAGAAGCGTTTGCCAATGCCAAAGGGACGGCGCTGGTCGTCGTGAACTCGGTCTGCGGCTGTGCTGCCGGATTAGCGCGTCCCGCAGTGGCTCATTCGATGCGCAATGAGAAAAAACCGGATCATTTGTATACCGTTTTCGCCGGTCAGGACAAGGAAGCGACGGCAAAAGCACGGGAATACTTTGAGGGCTACCCTCCGTCTTCTCCTTCGTTCGCTCTGCTCAAAGACGGCAAACTGGTCACGATGATCGAGCGGCACCAGATCGAGAACAACGATCTGGTGACGATTTCCCGCCTGCTTACATCGGCCTATGATCAGTACTGCAGCTAAGGGATGACGGATCACAAGTAACGAACACAAGGAAACAGCACAAAAAACGAGTGCGATACCCCCTTGGGGGATCACACTCGTTTTTTTGTTATCCAGGATGGTTGGTCACGTCCAACTACCAATCTTTTTTCTCCTGTGCATGTCCGCCTCAGCACGAGTCAACACGTCCATGCTATAATGAGAATGTCGCAGGACAGTATAGAGCTATGGGAGAGAGCTGTTTTATGATCATCCAATTCATCCGTTTTCGGTAATGTGAGGTACAGATCACGTAATCCCTTCCGTTTTTTTAGGTAAACGGAGCGGGTTTATTTGACTGTGCCTTTTTTCATTCAACCGATTACGAATGAATGGGGTGCATTTTTTTATGTCTAAACATAGCGGAAAAATCAGCAGCGCCGGACTGATGAAACAAGAGGAAGGGATGTTTCGCTGCCCCATCTGTTTCGGTCCTATGCGTATGGCTGATCTGAAAAGTTTGTTATGCATCAACGATCACTGTTTTGATCTATCCAAGAGGGGATATGTCAATCTACTGTCTCGCCCCTCGAAAACGAAATATGACAAGCGCATGTTTGCATCCAGGAGAATCATGTGCAGGAGCGGCTTCTTTGCACCATTGCATGCTGTGATCAGCGACAAAATGTCCCATCGCTTCCAAGACCAAAGCGAACGGATTCGGGTGTTGGATGCCGGTTGTGGAGAAGGATCACATCTGGCCGCGATTCAGAGAACCGTAATGCAAAACACCACCAATCCACTGTTGGCGGTAGGCATGGATATTTCCAAAGAAGCGATACAGAGCGCGGCGAGGGAATATCCAGACGCGATGTGGTGTGTCGCCGACATTGCCAACTGCCCGTTTGCCGATTATCAATTCCGCTTCGTTCTCAATATCTTGTCGCCCGCTCATTATGCAGAGTTTCAGAGGCTGGTTGCGGATGATGGCATGCTGATCAAAGTGATTCCTGCCAGGTATCATCTGCAAGAATTAAGGGAGATGCTATATGCAGGCACGCATCGACAGGTGTATTCCAACGATGATACATTGGAACATTTTAAAGCAAAATTTACGCTCGTGGACGTCGAACAGGTCCAGTATCGTTTCCCCCTGGATCAGACCCTGCTTGAGCCTCTGCTCCATATGACGCCGTTATCGTGGGGAATGGAGCAGGGGCGTTTGCAGAGAGCACTTAAGATGGAACCAAAAGAGATAACGGTTGACCTGACCGTCCTGTTTGGAAGGAAATAAGGCGCGATATTTTTCATTTGCCTTCATTTGGGGTACAATCACTGATAACATCGACACACCAGCAGAAAGGATGAACAACGGTTGCAGACAAGAGCATTCGGCCGAGATCCGCACCAGGTGTCGCTGCTCGGATTTGGTGCCCAGCGGATCGTAGACGAACACGACTGTACGGAAGAACAAGCGGTTGAGATTATCCGCAAGGCAGTAGAGAGAGGTGTAAACTACTTCGATACCGCTCCCAGCTACAGCGACGGCCAGTCGGAGACAAGGGTCGGTCTTGGTCTGGAAGGACTGCGAGATACGGTCTGGATCGCCACCAAGACGGGCGGGCGGACACGCGACCTGGCCTGGCGCGATCTGGAAGCCAGCCTCAAGCGGCTGAGAACCGATTACGTCAACGAATGGCGCATCCACAATGTGATGCAACCGCATGACTTGGAAGCCATTTTCGCCAAGGGGGGTGTTCTGGAAGCGCTGCTGGAGGCTAGAGAACAGGGACTGGTGAGGAAACTGAGCATCAGCGGTCATACCGACCCGCGTCTGCTGGCGGAAGCGATCCGTCGCTTCCCATTTGACAGTGCCTTGGTCGCCCTGTCAGCGTTGGATCACTTCATCTATAGCTTCGCGCACGATTTCGTGCCGCTGGCGGTAGAGAAGGGCGTAGCCGTGATCGGCATGAAGGTGATGGCGCTCGGCAAGCTCGCCCCTTGGTATGAGCAGGCGCTGCGTTATACTTGGAGCCTTCCGGTGACGACGTCCATCTTGGGCATTAGCAAGATGAGCGAACTGGAGGCGGACCTGCAAGCAGCAGAGCGCTTTCAACCGATGAGCGAGACGGAGCGTGTCGCCTTTTTCCAGGAGATCATCCCGCTGGTTCGAGCCGATATTCTGCGCTGGAAAGCGAGCGAGTGGATGTCGGGTGAGTGGTATCAACTGCCCAAGTTGGCGTTTGCCACTTGATTCGGCAGGAACGCCTATTATCATTACCCTGGGAGCGTAACCGGGAATCGGAAGAGTAACAAACTGACTTAACGGTAAACAGGACGGATTGCGACGGAAATGAGTAGTTCGTCCTGTTTGTTGTTCTGTCATCAACGGTCCCCTCTACTTTTTCGTAACATCCTCCACAAATAAGGAAATGGACCTAAAGACCTATACACTAAAAATCCAAATTGTGACATTATATAGTAAATAAATACTTAAAAGGAGAAAGTTAGGTTGAGTAAGTCCTTGCTTAGCCTTTTAACCGTACTTTTGTGCATGATGCTTATTAGTGTGGTGAGTGCAAATTCTTTGGAAGCAGAGGTTGTATTTGAAGCAGATATGAATTCTGAAACAGAATTATTGGAGGATGCTTTAGCAGGGAAAAGGGATACTGGCTTGGATGTCTCCTATAGCGCAGAAATTCTAGACAATGAAGATGTCAATATATCTGGTAAAGAAGGAAAGAAAGCAAACAGTAGTCAGAAAATAAATACATATTATACAGTTCAAAAATTAAAGGAAGTTAGAGAAGGGGATAACGTGACTGAAAGCTATGTCGTTTTGGCAGTATCTGATCCTACCGGTTATGATGATCGAGATCGAGATCAAAATAATGGATTAAACTTCCGACAAACGATTTGGGCGTGGTATGACGTTTATACTCACGATTTTATTACTTATGCGAAAGGTACTAGGTACGAAGCGAGATGGGATTTACTTGACAGTAACCGATTAACAATCAAAAACGGAACATTTAGAGCAGTAGCTGACGGCTTTAGCCCAAATAATGATAGGATAGAGGAGGAATCCCCAAGTACTTATTATCCTCCTGATTGGGGAATAAGATATGTAAAAACCCCCAAATGGGATTATGTAAATGTTAGTGGAGAGGGATGGGTCGGCGCTGAAATTATTACAGATTACCAGGCAGGTTCTTCGTCGGGTAAGTTAAGAAGTGTTGTACAAGTTAATTAACACAACTAACTATAGTATACTGCCAAGGGAATCTACAAAATGCAACTGGTATCATTACATCAAGCTGGAGGATTGTTAGCGGCAAATACGAAATGCAGGATTTGGTAGTCGTTTTTGATGCAGTTTCCAATCAATTCATTCGGCTTTACTTGGAGAGGTGGGCATGATAGGCTGAACTGGCTTTTCGATATGTGTGGCTTCACCTTTCGAAAGAAATCATGCCCGTATACGCTCCATGTCAGGCCTATGCACTATAAACACGAATGTTGATGTATATTGATTATTGCCGAATTCTGCTTTTTAATTTGCCAAACACAGGGGGATGAGAGACAATACATGAAACTTGTGGGTGTATGGCTAGCTATTGTTTGTTTACTCTGCTTATTGATAGGGTGTGCTAACAATGATTGGAGTTACAGACTTGAAGGAACAGGAGAGCATTGGCGCGCTATCTTGGATATTGTACCAATTACAGAGGATGAAAAAAGGGACTCTTTAGGTGATGTAGCTTATATTGGTATGGTAGAAAAGATTAAGGACTTTGATGTTGAGTCTATCACTTATGACGCAGTAATCAACAATAGCAATCCAGGAGGAAAAGAAAGCGGGAAGAATTTCACCAAAAACAAAATTGTAAGAATATTCATTGATGTCCCATCTACTGAAACAGAAGCCGAAGCGTTTAAAAAAGATTTGTCCAGACAGGAGCTGCAAGAAATATTGTATAACGTTTCCTTTACTATTAACTGGAAAGACGATACAGGTGATCACTCGGAAACGATTACTCTTGATGTATTGGAGTAGAGGAGGAAGGTTTAAATGAAAAAGGTTTTGACCGGCTTTCTTGTTTATGCCTTTTGTTCCTTGGCTCTTCTAGGTAATGGTGTTGTAGCGGAAGAACCTAAGGCAAAGAAACCACAAGCTATGTTGTTATGGCAGTGACTGATCCAACAGGTTATGATAAGCGGGACCGTGACGAAAATTCTGGACTAAACTTTCGACAGACTATCTGGGGTTGGTTCGATAAAGTACAAGATGGAACGATGGAGTATGGAAAAGGCACGAGGTATGAAGCAAGGTGGGATTTACTGGATAGCAATAGACTGACGATTAAAAGTGGAACTTTTGAAGCCAAGACAGAAGGCGATACAATGGATCGAGATCCGATTTTTGAAAGTGATCCCTCAACCTATTATCCTCCAAGTTGGGGTATACGTTATGTAAAAGTTCCAAAGTGGGACTATGTATTGATTAGTGACAGCTTTGGATACGCTGGAGCGGCAGTTAGAACGCAGTATAAAGCTGGGTCTACCGAATCCACTCTATATAGTAGGGTATATATTGGAACGATACCGTTGCCAGGTCCGTTTAAACAAATTGATAGTTCTGAACAGAGGTAAAATTTTAATGTAACAGTTCTATTCTGTTGGAAGGCCACGTTTTTTTGTCCTTCACCTCCGGTACAGTGAACCGATGTAAAAATTGAGTAGCCCATCATCCAGTTTCGCGCACGACTTCTCACCTAAGTCACAACTCGGTTGAGCCTCCGTAGCCGCAATGAACAAAATAACAGGTGAACAGAGCTGACAGCCAAACGGCTTCCTGATGTCAGCTCTATTTTTATGGATAAATTCATACTATCGTCCCAGTTTCGTTTCAAAAAAATAGGGGTATTCGAATATATACGATAATTTTTAAGGGAAAGACAAAGGAGACAAGGAGGCAAAGAACAACATGAAAAAAGTAGCTCTTGGGGTTTTGGCAACCATGCTGGTGGTAGGTGCAAACAGTGCCGTAGCTGCTGCAGCTTCTGTAGACGCAAAATATAGTGTGAGCGTCGGGGCAAGTGTCGATACATCAGACGATGATCAGGATGATTCTGACGACGATGATGGTGGCGACGATTCCACGGACGAAGCGGATGATGATGCAGATGACTCAGATGATGAAGATACGGATGAAGACGGCAAGGGAAAAGGTAAGGGGAAAGGCAAAGGGAAAGGCAAAGGCAAAGGTAAGGGTGGTGACGACGCAGACGAAGGCGATCAGGATGACGCTGACGACAGTGATGACACCGAAGAAGATGCAGGTGATGAGGATGGCGACGAAAGTGACGATGCTCAAGATGATGACGCCGCCGACGAAGGTGATGATGCTCTAGATGGTGACGACACCGACGAGGGTGACGATGCGGAAGACGGCGACGATAGCGGCAAAGGAAAGAAAGGCGACAAGAAAAAGGGACTGGAAAACGCTCTTGAGCGTGTGAAAGGAACACCGGCTGAAAGTGTGATCAAGGCGTTGCTGGAAGGCAGAACAGGCTCAGATGATGAAGAGACTCCCGACGAGGAGGATACTGGGACCGAAGACGGGACCGACGATGGAGAGCAGGATGGCGAACAGTCTGATGATGGACAAGCGGGAACCGATGAGGGAACTGACGACGATGCAGCGGATGATCTGCTGGATGAGTTAGAGGAGCAGTTGGACGAACTGGAGGGAACGCTGGAGGAATCCGAGTACGAAGCGACACTCAACTCGCTCACGGTCGAGTTTGAGCAGGAGCAGCAGTGGGAGTTGGCGTTAACCTCCCAGAAGAAGTTAGTCCAGAAGAACAAAAAGAACAAAGAGATCTACAAACGGATTGGCGAATTGTACGAAAAGGCTGGCAAAAAAGGGATCAAGGCTTTTGTCAACGGGGAAGAGCCGGCATTTGACGTTTCACCGGTGATTAAGGAAGGACGCACGCTCGTGCCGATCCGGGCCATCGCTGAATCTCTGGATGCAGAAGTAACCTGGGATGATGCGACCAAAACGATTACGATTGTTCGCGACGGTGTAACCGTAACTTTGCCTGTAGGCAGCACCGATGCTACGGTAGACGGAGAAACCGTAACACTGGATGTACCGGCTACGATAAGCAACGGACGCACAGTTGTACCGATCCGCTTTGTGGCGGAAGCACTGCAGGCCGAGGTGGATTGGGTTGCGACCGGACAAGTGATCGTGATCACCGATGCAGCAGAAGCAGATACTTCTGCAGAGACAGAAGGAACGGTTGAGGCTGGAGCTGAAGCAGATACCTCTACAGAGGCGGAGGGAACGGCTGAAGCTGAGGCGGACACCTCTGACAGCAGTGAAGCACAAACAAGCGAAGCAAGCAGTTCGCAAACTGATAGTGAATAATTAAGAAAAAGGCAGCCAGCTCAAAAGAGCGCGGCTGCTTGTTTTTTTTTCTCATCGAATCTTCTAATCATTTAATCCCTTTCCATCGAGAATATGCTGCATGTATTTTTCAACCCTTGACTCCCGAGTTTTGGATTGTTTGGGCACAGAAAAATAAAGAATGTATGCTCTTTGCCGTCCTGGCGTCAAAGCATCAAATGCAGTTTTCAAGTCAGGGTTCTCATCTACTTTCTTTTGAAATTCTTCAGGAAATGCAAGTTCAGTTTTTGCTTTAAAATCCACTTCCAAACCGGCTTTTTCCACTTCGATGGCTTCATAAATATAGGCTTTCAAGATGGGTTCCATCTCAATGATTTCTTGAACATTGGTGAACCGAATCTGGCGTGCCGCCTGTACATTCTCCGTTTGTTGGATTAGTATCCCATGGGCATCCTGTAATAAGGCACCTTTGTGAAACAGAAGCGCACAATAGTCTTTAAATCCATGTATTAAAACGATGTTTTTATTCTCCAATGTGTAACAAGGATGCATCCACTTAAAATCTTCGGTCAGCCCACAGTCAAGAACGATATTTCTCAACTTCTCAAATTCTTCCTTCCACTTTTTGGACTTCCTTAAAAATCCATCAACCTTAGGATTCATTCTACTATTTGTCATCAAGGCATACCCCTCTCAGAGCCATAAGATTCACTTAATTATAGAGCGAATGTTCGTATGTAGCAAATATCAACAGTTGCGTTTACTGTAGCGCATAGCGCTATATCCGTGGTCGATGAGGGCCGTTGTCCGCTCCGTTCGATCACAGCTTGCTCCACCGCGCGGCACGTCCCAATTGTTCTATGCAATCCGCCCGGCCCTACCTCCTGACCAACCGCAGTACGAATACCCCACATGCATAGACTCCCACCCCAGCCAGCAGGTATAGGGAGACTGTGAGGGGAGACGCGGCAGAGGCCGTCCAGCCAAACGACACCTCATTTTGCAGGTAGCTGACATTCTCATACTTCTGTTCAATGTCAGGTATGTAGAAGTAGCTAAGAATCATTCCGCTCACTACGGGTATCACCCAAAAATAGAGTAGGTTGATCGCGATCGAAAACAAAATCGCTCTGACGACGTGCCGCACCCAAATCCTCTCTCTTCTCATCGTTTTTTCTCATCTTATCACAATTTGGAAAATACCGTAAACCGATCGCCGTTTCTCATAGCCTCAGGCTCGTCTGCATACACATGTTGGTAAGACAAGCGATGGAGGAGATTGCTGTGACGGCGATACCGAAAATAACGTCAAAACACGCAAGGACGCACACACCAAACCTGACGAATCAAACCAAACCCTGGCACCTCGTTACGGCCGAAGAAACTGCTGGAAGGCTGGGCACCGATCTGACCGGCGGGTTGTCTGCTGCAGAGGTGCAGAAACGGCAGGAGAGGTTTGGCCCCAACCAGTTGACAGAGGCTGGGCAGATCCCGCTGATGCTGTTGTTTATCCATCAATTTAAAGACTTCATGGTCGGAATTCTGCTCGCTGCCACCGTCATCTCTTTTTTCCTTGGAGAGTACCTGGACGCCATCACCATTATCGCCATTATCATTCTCAACGGTGTGCTGGGTTTTATTCAGGAGGCCAGAGCTGAGCGATCTCTGCAGGCGTTGAAAGAATTGGCTTCACCAATGGCCAGGGTGATACGGGATGGGGAGCAGGAGATGATCCCGGCTTCCCAACTAGTGCCCGGAGATCTCGTCCTGCTGGAGGCAGGTGACCGGGTTCCCGCCGATGTACGGATCACCTCGGCAAATCGGCTGGAGGTAGAAGAGTCAGCGCTAACTGGAGAGTCGCTGCCGGTTGGCAAGACAGCTCAAGCGATTCGCACAAAAGGAAGCGGTGTCGAGATCCCCCTGGGTGATCGGAAAAACCTCGCCTTTATGGGGACGCTTGTCGTCAGCGGGACCGGCCAAGGCATCGTCACGACGACCGGTATGGAGACAGAGATTGGCAAGATCGCTCATCTGATGAATCAGGCAGAATCGACGCAGACGCCATTGCAGAACCGCCTCGAACAGATGGGCAAGCTGTTGGTGGCGGTTGCGCTGTTCCTTACTGCACTAGTGATTGTCGTCGGGGTCTGGCATGGACATGATCTGATGACGATGTTTCTGACCGGCGTCAGCCTTGCCGTTGCCGCGATACCAGAAGGACTGCCGGCTATTGTGACGGTTGCGCTGGCATTGGGTGTACAGCGGATGGTAAAGCGAAACGCGATCGTGCGCAAGCTGCCGTCAGTAGAGACGCTTGGCTGCGCATCCGTGATCTGCTCCGACAAAACAGGTACGCTCACCCAGAACAAGATGACGGTCACGCATCTCTGGCACGGGGACCAGCCGTTTGCGGTGAGCGGCAGCGGCTATGAACCGAATGGAGAGATTACTCATCAGGGGAGGAGCGTGTCCCTAAAGGGTGACGGAGCTCTGCGACAACTGTTGCGCATCGCCGAACGCTGCAATAACGCTCGCCTCGTCAGCGACCAGCAGACAGAGCGTAGGCTGTTGGTCTTGTCTCGAACCGTACAAAGCTGGCGGGTACTGGGCGATCCAACCGAAGGGGCCTTGCTGGTGCTGGCAGCCAAAGGAGAGCGCTCTGCCGAGGGAGTTCCTCTCTATCCGACGGGAGAACGGATAGATGAGCTGCCGTTTGATTCGGAGCGAAAGATGATGTCAGTCGTTGAACGAACGCCCGACGGCACCCTTACCTTGCTGTCCAAAGGAGCGGTGGAAGCGCTCCTGCCCCGCTGCAGTCATATCCTCTGGCAAGGAGAAGTGAAGCCGCTGACCGGACCGCTGCGCGAGCGTGTGCTGACGGAGACAGAAGCGATGGCCAAGCAGGCCCTGCGGGTATTAGGTTTTGCATACAAACCGCTCGACAGCTACAGAGCGGGGCAGCCTGCATCTCGCGTGGAAAACGGCCTTGTCTTTGTTGGGATGGCGGGAATGATTGACCCGCCCCGCCAGGAAGTGGCCGATGCGATCGCCGTCTGTCGTCGAGCCGGGATCAAGACGGTGATGATTACCGGGGATCACAAGATTACGGCGGAGGCGATTGCCCGCAAAATCGGGCTCATGCAGCCTCAGGATGAAGTGTTGGAAGGAAGGGATTTACATACGCTCCACGAGGATGATTTGGCCAGTCGTGTCGACCGGGTCGCCGTATACGCCCGTGTTTCGCCAGAACACAAGCTGCAGATCGTACGCGCGCTGCAAAAGCGTGGCCATGTGGTGGCGATGACAGGTGATGGCGTAAACGATGCTCCCGCCATCAAATCGGCCGACATCGGGGTGGCGATGGGGATTTCCGGTACCGATGTGACCAAGGAAGCAGCTGATCTCGTCCTCAGGGACGACAACTTCTCAACCATTGTTGCCGCCGTCGAGGAAGGGCGGAATATATACGACAACATTCGCAAGTTTATTCGCTATTTGCTGGCCTCCAATGTGGGGGAGATTCTGGTCATGTTTTTTGCCATGCTGCTGGCGCTTCCCCTGCCGCTGGTGCCGATTCAGATCCTGTGGGTCAATCTGGTCACCGATGGACTGCCTGCCATGGCACTCGGTGTCGACCCTGCCGAAAAAGATACCATGCATCAAAAACCGCGCAACAAACAGGAGCCCATCTTCGGCCGTGGGCTGGGCTGGAAGATTCTCAGCCGAGGTTTCCTGATCGGCGCCTCCACCCTGGGCGCATTCTGGCTGACATGGCGCGAACATCCAGATAATCTGGTCTACGCGCAGACTGTAGCATTCGCCACACTAGTCCTGGCCCAACTGATCCATGTATTTGACTGCCGCAGCGAGCGCTCTGTCTTTCATCGAAACCCGCTGGAAAACAAGTATCTGGTGCTGGCTGTTCTCTCATCGCTGCTACTGGTCCTGTTTGTGATCTACATCGATGCTCTGCAGCCCATTTTCAAGACGACTGATCTGACGCTGCGCGACTGGGCACTGGTGTTTGTGGCCGCGGGCATCCCCACATTCGTTGCTGGTATCGGCAGTGTGTTGCGAGACACATCGGCAGACGGAGAGGTACATTGGCGAAGACGCAGCGTTCGTTGACAATGGCTTTCCACGGCACATGTGTGAGACATTCCTGATCCTTTTGCATAGTGTAGCAAAAGGAGGGAGACGATATGGAGTTGCTCTGGTTACTGCTCGCGCTTACCTGTTCGTTGGTCGCCTACCTGATTGAAAAGAAGCGGTGGACGACGCTGGTGCGTACCACCGATCAACAATGGTATCAGCAGTGGTGTGAGCATCTTGATCGTCTCGACATCCCGTACCAAGCCAAGACGTTTACTATCGTACAAGGGGATGAGATTGAGACGATCTACAAGATTAAAGTGCTCTCTCAACAAGCCTCGCAGGTAAAAGCCCCTAATGTTCCTCTATAGGGGCTTTGTCCTTACGAGGCGAATGGAGTAAAATGGATTTGCCCGCCACGATCCAAAAAGAAGTATACTTGAGATAGGATCGTCCGTACTAGTAGATAAAAGTAGACAACGATTGACAAAAGGTGGCGTTTCTTTTGACACTAAAAAGAATTTTCTTGGGTCTGCTGCTCTTTTTGGCGGCTGCCGTAGGATATTACGTCTATGCGTTTGTGACGTTTGCCTCTGACATCCAACAACCGCACATCGTGAAAGATCAATCGCCGGACAAGCCGAACAAGTCTGAGATTCCCGTCTGGGGCGGCAAAGAGCGAGTCAATATTTTGCTGATGGGTGTCGATTCACGAGAACGTTCACTAGACGAGATGCCCCGCTCTGACACCATGCTGGTCGTCAGCATTGACCCGGCAAGCAAAACCTACAGCCTGTTTTCCGTCCTGCGGGATACCTACGTGGAGATTCCCGGTTACGGTTCGTCGCGGATCAACGCAGCCCTGAGCCATGGCGGGCCAAGCTTGGCGATGCAGACAATCAGCAACTTCACCGGTCTTCCCATCGACTACTACGTGATTACGGATTTTGAGGGGTTCAAGGGGCTCGTTGACGCCGTTGGCGGTGTGGAGTTTGAGGTGGAAAAAGATATGTACTACCGAGATCCGGCCGACAAAGGCAAATACGACATCAACCTGAAAAAGGGTTTGCAGCATCTGGATGGAGAAAAAGCACTGCAGTATGTACGCTTCCGCCACGATGCGATGTCCGACTATACGCGGACCGAACGGCAGCGGAAATTCCTTTCAGCGTTAGCCGACAAGATGAAGCGGGGGGCTACGGTGCTGCAGCTGCCTGATATCCTGGAAAGCATGCGCCCTTATGTGCAGACCAACCTCAGCTCGCTTGACATGGTTAAACTGGCGGCGCTGGGACTGACACTGGACGGGGCCGGAGCAGAAGGGCATCAGCTTCCACAGCCCGGTGCGTTTCGTGAAGCAAACCGCGGCGGCTCAGTTCTGCTGCCGTCAGTGGAAAGAGTGCAGACGTATGTACAGGATGTACTGAGCAAATCGGCGGAACAGTCCCCCAAGACGGATACCGACTCCGCCACGCAAGGGTAGTCACGAGTGAGCGCCTCCCTGTTTCAACACGGACAGGGGGCGATTTTTTTCGTTATGCTGAAAGAGCATGTTTTGGCCCCCTTATTTTTCCATTGACAGATAGTCTAGTATTTTATATTGTTATATTGTTTTACGCAAATCCTGAGTAAGACGCTTGGAATTATAGCGAATCTTTCATATAATGAGGAAAGGGGGCGCAAAGGCTTGATTACGCTGTCCAACGTTGTAAAAACATTTGCCAACCGGTTTGGCTCGTTCACCGCGCTGAACGGCATCGATCTGACGATTCAAAAAGGAGAGATTTTTGGGATTATCGGTTACAGCGGGGCCGGTAAATCGACACTGGTGCGGATGATTAACATGCTGGAAACACCAACCAGCGGGGAGGTTTCCGTAGGCGAGACGAAGCTGAACCAACTGTCGTTTCGCGAACTGCGCAGGGCACGGCGGAAGATCGGAATGGTTTTTCAGCACTTCAACCTGCTCTGGTCGCGAACCGTAGCAGAAAACGTAGCGCTGCCGCTGGAGATCGCCGGAATCCCCAAGAAGGAGCATGCTGCCCGTGTGACGGAACTGCTCAACCTGGTAGGTTTGGCAGACAAAGCGGACGCTTACCCGTCCCAGCTCTCCGGCGGACAGAAACAGCGAGTCGGCATTGCGCGCGCTTTGGCTAATCAACCGGATGTGCTTTTATGTGATGAAGCAACATCGGCGTTGGACCCCAAGACGACCGACTCGATCCTGGAGTTGCTTCGCGAGATCAACCGCAAACTGGGTTTAACGGTTGTCTTGATCACACACGAGATGCACGTGATCGAAAAGATATGTGACCGGGTTGCTGTGATGGAGAGTGGGCGGATCATCGAGATGGGGGATGTGGTCGATGTGTTTTCCCATCCCAAAACGACAACGACGCGGGAGTTGATCAGTCAGGTAGCCGGTTCGGAACAGCCGGACGAAGAGTTCCTGCAAGGCTTGGAAGGCGGGGCCGTACTGCGCTGCACCTTCCTCGGAGAAGCGGCCAACCAGACGATGATCAGTCGGTTGGTGACCGAACTGGGTGTTGAAGTGAATATTTTGCAGGGTCAGATCAAGCGGTTAAAGGATATCGCCTTTGGAACGCTGTACATTCAGATTCCGGGTGATGTTGAGGTAGAGGCCCGCACGATTGCTTTCCTGAAAAAACAGGGGATCAAGGTGGAAGTCCTGCGCGGCGCGGAAGGAGGTGCCAAGTGATGAACGACTTTATGGCAACCTATCTTCCCAATGTGATCAAGTTCTGGGACATCATCGAACAATCCATTTTCGAAACGATCTACATGGTAGGCGTCTCGCTGTTTTTCTCTGCGCTGATCGGCATTCCGCTCGGTGTCTTGTTGGTCGTAACCAGTCGCAATCATTTGCTGCCGCTGCCCGCCATCAACCAACTGCTTGGATTGGTGGTAAACGTGTTTCGTTCTATTCCGTATATCGTCCTGATTATTTTGCTGATTCCCTTCTCTCGTTTGTTGATAGGGACCTCCATCGGGCCTGAAGCGGCGATTATCAGCCTGGTCGTCGGTTCTGCACCGTTTATCGCCCGCTTGGTGGAGACGGCGATTCGCGAAGTGAACCGCGGCGTCATTGAGGCGGCGCAGTCGATGGGAGCAACCAACTGGCAGATCATTCGCAAGATCCTGATTCCAGAGTCGCTGCCGGCGATTGTGTCAGGCACGACGGTAACGGCCGTTGGGCTGATCGGCTACTCCGCGATGGCTGGTGTCGTGGGTGCAGGCGGACTTGGCGCTGTGGCATTCAACTATGGATTTAATGGGTTTAAACCGGACATCATGATTGTTACAACCATTTTCCTGATTATCCTCGTACAGGGGGTTCAGATGATCGGCGATCTCATCGCCCGTAAGCTGGATCATCGTTAATGTTTATACACCAATATACAAGAACAGTAGGGGGTTATGGTAATGAAAAAAAGATGGATCTCTTCGCTTTTTGCCGGTCTGTTGGCCGTGTCGCTTGCCGCATGCGGAGCGGGCGGCGGTGAACAGCAGCAACCTGCCGGTGGTGACACGGCAGCACCAAGTGAACCACAAGAGGAAGCCATTTCGTTAAAAGTAGGTGCGACAGCGGTTCCTCACGCAGAAATTCTCAATGAAGTAGTAAAGCCTGCATTGGAAAAAGAGGGAGTCACTCTGGAAGTAGTCTTGTTCCAGGATTACGTGCTTCCCAACACCAATCTGGCTGATGGAGAATTGGACGCCAACTACTTCCAGCACATTCCGTGGCTGGAAAACACCAATAAAGAAAAAGGATTGGATCTGACCTATGTAGCCGGTGTGCACATCGAGCCGATGGGCATTTACTCCAACAAAGAAAAGGCGTATAAAGACATCGCTTCCTTGCCGGAAGGCGCTGTCGTCGCTGTTACCAATGGCCAAGGTGAACACGGCCGCATCCTCGCTCTCCTGCAAGATGCTGGTCTGATCAAGTTGACAGATGGCGTAGGCATTAACGGAACGATGGCTGACATCGTTGAGAAGAAGATTGAGCTGAAAGAACTGGAGCCGGCCATGCTGCCGCGTGCGATTGAAGATCCAGCTATTGACGCGGCTGTTATCAACTCCAACTTCGCTCTGCAAGCGGGGCTGAACCCGACCAAGGATTCGATTCATCTCGAATCCGGAAAAGACAACCCATATGTAAACGTACTGGCTACCCGTCAGGACAACAAAGATTCCGAAGGGATCAAGAAACTGGCCAAGGCGCTCACTTCTCCGGAAGTAGAAGAGTTCATCAATCAAAAATACGGCGGTTCCGTCCTGTTTGTAGGGGAACTGAAAGAATAACGCGGGAAGATCGAGTCATCCTCCGGCTGCCAAGAGCAGCCGGAGGATTTTTTTTATTCGGGAAAACTCTTTTTATTTCTAAATGAATCTTTATGATTTTTAATCAAAACATAAATTTTAATTAAATGTAAACGAAAGATATTTTTTGCAATTGTGAAAAGAAGTATAGTGAGAAAAGATCGGTTTGAGCATGCCGACCGTTGACTGGAAAAGAAGGGGGATATAACACATATGAAGAAAAACGCATTCATACTGATGAGCTCCGTGCTGGCGCTTAGCGTGGCGCTTGCAGGATGCGGCAGTGCAAACAATGCTGCTACTGGCGACCAGAATAAAGAGAGTCAAGCTGATACAGGAGACAAAGCACAGCTGCTCCGTGCCAATCTGCACAGTGAGCCTCCTACAGCAGACCCGGGCTTAGCGGAAGACAGCACATCCGGAGCGGTGATCCGTGCCACCTTTGACGGCCTGACCCGTCTCAATGCAGAAGGCAAACCAGTTGAGTCTGTTGCCGAAAAAATCGAGATTTCAGACGATCTCAAAACATATACCTTCCATCTCCGCGATTCTCAATGGAGCAACGGCGATCCCGTCACGGCTCATGACTTTGAATTCGCATGGAAACGTGTGCTGAACCCGGCAACGGCATCTAACTACGCCTATCAGCTCTACTACATCAAAAACGGGGAAAAGTACAACAAAAAGCAGGAAGGCATCACGGCTGACGATGTCGGCGTTAAAGCGATCGATGAGAAAACGTTGCAGGTGGAGCTGGAAAACCCGACGCCATACTTCCTGGAATTGACGGCTTTCTACAGCTACATGCCGGTAAACAAAAAGGTCGTGGAAGCCAATCCGAAATGGGCAAATGAAGCCGCTACCCACGTAGGAAACGGTCCTTTCAAGATGGAGAATTGGGAACACAAAAACAAAATGACGTTGGTCAAAAACGACAAATATTGGGATAAGAATGCAGTGAAACTGGATCGAATCGAGTTTTCGATGATCGAAGACGAGAATACAGAATTGTCGATGTTCCTAAATGATGAGTTGGACTGGGCGGGCAAGCCGCTGGGCCTGCTTCCGCTCGACGCGATCCCGCCGATGAAAGACGAGGGCAAGCTGCATGTAAAAGAGATTGCCGGCGTTTACTGGTACAAGTTTAATACGGAACAAGCGCCATTTAACAATGCGAAGATTCGCAAGGCGTTTTCCTACGCTATCGATCGTCAATCGATTGTCGACAACGTGACACAAGCCGGCGAAGTACCCGCACTCGGGGCTCTCCCTGGCTCGATGGCGGTCAATCCAGGCGGCCTGTTTAAAGACCATGATGTAGAGACAGCGAAAAAATTGTTGGCAGAAGGCATGCAAGAGCTTGGCATCAGCGAGCTGCCGCCGATCACCCTCTCCTACAACACGGCAGACAATCACCAGAAGATTGCCCAAGCCATCCAGGATCAGTGGAAGCAGTCACTTGGCGTGGACGTGCAGTTGAAGAATACCGAGTGGAAAGTATACATCGAAGATTTGCACGAAGGAAACTATCAGGTTGGTCGTATGGGCTGGCTGGGTGACTTTAACGACCCGATCAACTTCCTTGAGCTGTTTAAAGATAAGTACGGCGGCAATAATGACACCCGCTGGGAGAACGCAAGGTTTAAGGAACTGCTGGAAAAATCCCAGACAGAAACCGATCCAGCCGAGCGCAAGAAGCTGCTGGCGCAAGCAGAGCAGATCTTCATCGACGAGATGCCGGTTGCCCCGATTTACTTCTATACGCATGCTTGGGTACAAAATGAGGACGTCAAAGACGTGGTCATCGACGGTCTTGGCTTCATTGACTTCAAGTGGGCGTCCATACAATAGGATTTGTGAGCGAGTAGGAACTGCTCCCGTGCTGTATGCGGGGGTGGTTCCTTTCTTTTTAGGGTGATGAATGAGGGTGACGAAGCGACCCACAGGCAAAGGGGACCGGCCGTATGAATGGGAATTAGGTGCTTTCCCCAGGGACATCCGACCAATCCAGATGACAAACGCTGACATACAGTATCAGGGAACAGGCAAACCGAAGGAGGAGAGACGGATTGGACATTGAAAAGTGGGCGAAAATCGCCAAGTCAATCCCCAGGGAAAAATTAAAATCTGACGAAGGGCTGCGGGAAGTGATCCGCGAGCTTGCCAAAAAGGCGGGCAAAAATGTGAATGACAGGCAGCTGGATCAGTACGTCGCCAAGTTCCGTACCATGTCTCGAACCGAAACCGCAAGTAGCCTGATGAACAAATTGTCCCAAAAAGGGGTCAGGAAACAGGAACTGGATAAAATCAAGAAGCGATTTCACAAGTAGGGGGTGAGGATGATCGCGAAGAAAAAACCAGCCAGACCCAAGCCCAAAAAGCAAGTCCCTCAGCTGCAGCTTGTCGAAGCCGCAGTGAATCAGATCCGGGAAGCAAACGCTGCTCAATCGGAGCAGGTTATGGCAGAGTTGGCTACGTTGCGGCAGCATGTCGACGACATTAAACAGATGGTGGAGCGGCTAAAACCGGCCAAGTCACGTGGTCGGGGGTTGTTTAAAAGAAGAAGAAGTGTTCCTGTAGAGGTTGCACAGACGCCTCCTGAGCAGACGCTGTCGGTGGACCAACTGCTCCCCCTGCTTCCTCAACTCGGCAAGTTTATACCCCAATTGAAAAATCCAAAGGCGACAGAGACGTTAAAGGTGCTGTCCAATCCAGCGGTGATGTCGATGATCCAGCAGTTTTTGGCGAACGGCAGCGCGGTGAAAGCACGGCCGGTTTCGCGTACCACCCGGCGATTCCGGCTATAGCGGCTGCGGATGTATCACTTGGGAGGCCTATCACGGGCCTCCTATTTTTAGTCCAAAAATACTAACAACTTTCTCGGACAAGCAGCGTCTAACCGATCGTAGACTTCAACAAAATATGACATGGACGAACCAACAGGGGAGGGCAGAAATGAGATATGTCGTATTTACGATGATGATCTTGCTGGGTGTAGGTCTGCTGGTTCCAGGGATGACGGCAGCTGCCTCAGGGGAAGCGAATGCGATCGATTTGATGATCCAGGGAGAACGGGTAAAGCCGGATGTGCCGCCGCTTATCCAAAACGGGCGGACGTTGGTGCCGATCCGCGTAATTGCAGAAGGATTGGGAGCGGAAGTCTCGTGGGATCAGAACAGCCGAACGGCGACGATTAAACGGGATCAGATTCAGCTCAAGCTGCAGTTGGGCAGCAGGAGTGCCGAAGTAAATGGCAAGCAGGTACTATTGGATGCGCCGCCCGCACTGAAGGAGGAACGAATGCTGCTGCCGCTCCGCTTTGTCGGCGAAGCGCTCGGTGCCACGGTGGGCTGGGAAGCAAGTACTCGTACTGTTGTGGTCAATGAATCGATTGCCCTGTTCGCAAACGGAGAGGATCTCTCCGCCTCCTTGAAGGCATATCAAGTGGAAGACACTCTGTATCTGCCAGTTCAGAAAATCGCCGAGAAACTGGGTGTAGCTCCAGAGCAGTCAGGAGGGTTCGCTCCGACTAAAGTGATCGATTCGACGGTTGTCGCGCCTCTGAGTGAACTAGAGCGACTGATCGATCGATTGCCTGGAGGCGAGGTCGACTGGGACGATGAACAGAACCGCCTACATATCAAACGAGTCAGTTACCTTGAGAAGATAGCGGTCGACGAAGAGAGAGTGACCATTCGCACGGCAGGCTCCGTTGCACCTAAGCATTTCGTGCTGGCAGGGCCCCACCGTATTGTCTTCGACCTGCCAAGCACGCAGCTGTCTGAGGAGATGCTGGCAGAACTGTTGGAGAGCCAAGCGACACAATTGATCGTCCAAAATGAACTGGCGGGCGATGCGGTTGCCGAAGCGGAAGAACGTACCGACAAGTCGGGACAAGCAAGGGCAGCGTCTCTCGACGAAACCGAAGCTGATCGCGATACCTCAGAGGATGAAGCAGAGGCATCAGCCGGTGATACGGGCCCCCCTAGCTGGCTGTTTGACGAGGCCGAGCGGACCACCTTCACTGAACAAACGGTTTCAACGAGTGAAGCGAGCCAACAGCAGCAGAATGAAATGGATCAGCAGCCGTTGATCAGGGAGGTTCGCTATAGCCAGTTTAGCGATTCGCCATACACAGTCCGTGTCGTGATCGAACTGAACCAGAAAAGCAAGTATACCGTTACGCCTAGAGAGAACGGATTTGAGGTAGAACTGACGCCCATCCCTCGCAAGACAGGGTTTTTGATCGTCGTCGATGCCGGACACGGCGCCCACGATCCAGGGGCACGCGGTGTCGCAGGCAACTGGGAAAAAGACTTTAACCTCGCTGTGGCCAACCGGATGGTAGAGCTGTTAAAAGAGTACCCAGAGTTTCAGCCCGTGGCCACTCGTTCCACGGACGTATTTCTCGAGCTGCAAGAACGGGTAGCATTGGCTAACGAATACGAAGCTGATCTGTTTATCTCCATCCATGCCAACTCTTTTCGCAATGCTCAGACAGGGGGAACGGAGACGTACTACTACAACGAGTTTAGTGAGGCATTTGCCAAGGTTGTGCACAAACACTTGGTGCAGGCTACCGGATTTCCCGATCGGAAGATGAGGCAGTATCCATTTTACGTGATCAAGCATACTCAAATGCCGGCGGTGCTGACAGAGACAGGCTTTCTGAGCAACCCGACGGAGAATGCGCAGTTGCTCAAGCCGGAGTTTCAGGAGAAGGTGGCAAAAGCGCTGGTGGCTGCGATCCGGGAGTACTACGAATCCTATCATTAATTGACCGCATGTAACGGAGGTATGACATGAAGCGATTCGCGAATCTGATTTTTCTGCTCTTGCTGCTCGCCTTGCTGAGTGCCTGCGGCAGTTCGGTACCTTCCGACAGTCAACCTGCTCCCGCACCTGACCCCACCAATGGGGGGGCAGAAGAGGGGCAAAAGATCTCGGCACAACTGCAGGTGTACTACAGTGATGCCAACTTGGAGCAGCTGGAAGCGGAACAGCGGGAGATTTCCTATCAACCGGACCAGAGCGGAGACAAGTATGTACAAGCGCTTTCGCTATTGGGAATGCCGACTGAGCAGGGGCATGAGCCGCTTTGGGAAAACTTCGACTATCACACTGTCAGCTTCTCAGATGGCACGCTGACAATTGACGCGTCCGGGGAGAATCAGTACAATCTGGGAGCTACCGGAGAAGCACTGGCGATGGAAGCATTGAAACGTACGATGTTTCAGTTTTCGGAAGTGGAGCAAATCGTGATCTTGGTCGACGGAAAACCTGCAGACTCGCTGATGGGCCACGCCGACATCAGTCAACCGTTAACCCGTTAAAGTGAATAAAAAGCGGTATGTCCAACCGTTCACAGTTGGACATACCGCTTTTTTGATGCGGACATGGCAGGGGAAGTTTGATCGCTTATGTGCGTGCTCGTTCGCGAAAGAAAAATCTGATTGCATAGATTCCGGCTACACCGACAAGTATGTAAACGATCCGGCTGATCCAACTCTCCTGGCCACCGAACAAAAAGGCTACTAGATCAAATTGAAACAGGCCGATCAGTCCCCAATTAAGTGCACCGATTACAACAAGGAGTAATGCCAGTTTATCCATCGTTTCACACCCCTTTGAATGATATATTTACTAGTTTTACCCCTCTGTGGAGGAATTATACCTGTCAGGCGACGGTAAACTGCTGGCTCATTTCATCTAGTCGGCTGGATAGTTGAATCAATTGGTCCGCCAGATGTTTCGACTTATCGATGGCGTCCAATTGAACTTTGGAAGCACTCGTCATTTCGCTCGTGCAATCTAGCGTCTCTTGTGAAATCGCTACGAACGATTGCAGGGTTTGATCTACTTCAGCAAGGGTGGCGGACAAGTGAGAGAGTCCTTGCGAGATGACATCCATCTGTTCATTGGTTTGAGCAACCGTGTGTCGCAACGTGGCGAAAGACTGCTCTGTCGATTCCACTCGTCGCTGACTCTCCGGAAGGTGACCGGCAGCGTCTTTTGTTTCGTCTGCCACAAGTGCTACGTCGCTCTGGATGCGTTGGATCAACTCTGAGATGTCCAGGGCCGCTTTTTGCGACTCATCCGCCAACAGACCGATTTCTTGTGCCACGACAGCAAACCCCTTGCCTGATTGTCCTGCTCGCGCTGCTTCGATAGAGGCGTTGAGGGCCAACAGTTTGGTCTGCTTGGCCAGTCCTTGGATCATATGGACCACCTGACCAATAGATTGCGAGTGGCCGTTCAACCTGTCCATTTTCTCCTCCAGGCGCTGGAATATGAGCGTGAATTCTCGCATCATGGAGGTTACTTCGTCCAACTGCTGCTGACCGTAGTCGGATACCTGATTCATCTCTGCACTGGATTGGATAACGGCATTGATATTGACTAACAATTGGTTAATCGCTTCTGTCATTTGAGAAAAAGAGAGCGTAGCTTCCTGAGTAGCGGAGGCGGTTCTTACCACTCCGCGATTTACCGTCTCCACATGGGAAAATAGCTGCGCCGAACGTTGCCTTGCTTCATCGGCCGATTGCTGCATCTGTTCTCCACTTTGATGAAGCTCCTTGATCATTTGATTAATCTCCCGGATCATCTGCGACATTTGCTCGATCATGGTGTTAAAGCTGACAGCGATCCAGTGGAGCTCTGGTCCCTCTTTTTGCAGGTTGGTACGTTCGGTAAGGTTGCCGGCACTTACATTTTTCATATGTTCAATCAAGACACGGAATGGCTTGGTGACGCTGCGCACCACCAGCCAGCCAAAGAGGAGGGACATGAGCAGACTGATGATCACAGCGTATAAGATCAGATTTGCCGTTTTGTGCAGGGGAGCCAGATACTGCTCTTGCTCCACTGTAATCACATAAATAAAGTGCTCTTCCGGTGAGGGAGAGTAGGCAAGGGTATAGATCGTTCCATCTATGTCTACATGAGTCACACCCGCTCGTTCTGCTTCGATTGATGCGGCCAACTCACTGCCAAAGGGAACCTCTCCTCTGGTGATCTTGTCGATGGGCTGAAATGAGCCTTCCGAGACGACCAACTGGTTAACAGACAGGTCTTGTTGGGCCAAATCTGCCTGCAGTTGGCGAAGTTCATAGGTGAGTCGCTTGGAAAATTGCTGTTCATCTGCCGCAAACACAAATGCAAGAAGGGATATCTTCTCCGTTACTTTTTTGGTTTCGGAGAGCAGGCGGGTTTCTACCAGCGTCACTACATTGTTTTTTGTCTGGGTATAAAAGAGCCAGCCCATCGCGCCAAGTGACAAAATAATAATGAGCAGAAAAGGAATCGTAATCTTGGCGCTTAGCGGTACCCGCTGGTGCAAACGATGAAAGATGGAGAAATATCGCGTTTTCATAAACGTTCCCCCTAGTTCAAAAGGCCTTGTTTTCTCTAATACTAGGGTAGGAACGTAAAGGCTGTGTTGATATCAGATGAAGAAACTGTAGTGTACGGGATGATTCGACAGAACGGGAGCAAAACACCAGGGGAATCGACAAATCTTAAAACAAGCTTAACAATCGCCCAACATTGCCATAATAAAACGGCAGTATGATTAGAAAGCGTGAGAGACATACTGATAATTTTGAGGAGGGTTTTCTCGAGATGAAAAAATTTGGTGGTCTAATGATGGCCTTGGCACTGGCTGGAGGCGTGCTTGCTGGATGTGGTCAAACCGCTGAGCAAAATCCGGCTCCAAGCAACAACCAAGGCAACGGTTCAGCTCAAGCTCCTGCCGAAACTGATAAAGAACAAGGGGCAGAACTGAGCGGGGAAGTATTGATTGCGGGTTCTTCTACTGTATATCCGATCACCATCGTGGCTGCTGAAAAATTCATGGACGAAAATCCGGGAGTAAACGTATCTGTCGCCTCTACCGGTACCGGTGGTGGCTTTAAGAAATGGGTTGTTGGGGAAACGGATATCAACAACGCCTCTTCCAGAATCAAAGATTCCGTTATTGAAGAAGCGAAAGCGAATGGCATTGAGCATCTAGAACTGACGGTTGCGTATGACGCATTGACGGTTGTTGTCAACAAGGAGAACGACTTCGTCGATCAACTGACGATCGAAGAACTGAAAAAAATCTGGGAACCGAATTCCCAAGTAAAACTCTGGTCTGAAGTTCGTGAAGGATGGCCGGCTGAGGAAATCAAGCTCTATGGTCCGGGAACCGACTCTGGTACGTTTGAGTACTTCACGGAAACGGTTGTTGGTGAAGCGAAATCTTCCCGTACTGACTATACCCCGTCTGAAGACGACAACGTTCTGGTACAAGGGGTCGCTGGTGACCAGTACTCCCTCGGCTACTTCGGATTTGCGTATTTCGCCGAAAACAGCGACAAGCTGAAAGCAGTGCCAATCGTAAACCCTGAGTCCGGTAAAGCTGTGATGCCGTCCGACCAAACGATTGAAGATGGATCCTATGCGCCGCTAGGCCGCGAACTATGGATCTATCCTTCCAAGCAGGCGCTGAAAAAACCGGAAGTAGCTGCTTTTGTGAAGTTCTACATGGACAACGTAGCTGAGTTTGCAAAAGAAGGCGGGTATACTCCGTTGCCGGAGGCCAAATATGATGAAGAGAGAAAAGAACTGGAAGAAGCATTAAAATAAAAGACTGCGTGTAACATTTCAGAGTGAGAAATGGAAAAGTGTGGCGATGCTCAACCACCGATGTGGGCGGGGTTGCCACATTTTTCCGTGTCTATGACCAAAGGGGGAATAACGCGTGCAAGGGTCTGTCACATCAGAAAAGAAAAAAGTAAGCAGATGGCCAGACAAGCTGGTTCCGGCTTTCCTATTTTCCAGTTCCCTGCTTACTGTTCTGACAACGGTAGGGATCGTATTGGTTTTGCTGTCGGAAACATTGCGCTTCTTTGGCGAAGTCTCGCTTTTGGAATTCCTGACAAGTACCAAGTGGACGCCTCAGTTTGCCGACAAGAACTTTGGGATTTTGCCACTGTTGAACGGGACATTGATGATCACTGTGATTGCCAGTCTGGTCGCCATCCCGATCGGTCTCGGTACGGCCATTTACTTGAGTGAGTATGCTCCTGAAAAAGTGAGAAAGGTCGTCAAACCGATTCTGGAGATTTTGGCCGGCGTTCCTACGATTGTGTATGGATACTTTGCCTTAACCTTTGTGACGCCTTTGATCCGTGGTATTATACCAGATACGAGCGTCTACAATGCGCTGAGTGCCAGTTTAGTAGTTGGCATCATGATTTTGCCCATGGTCGCCTCCCTCAGTGAAGATGCCATGCTGGCCGTTCCTCGCAGCTTGCGTAACGGAGCTTATGCACTGGGGGCCACTCGCTTCGAAGTGGCTTTGCGAGTCGTCGTTCCCGCAGCCTTATCAGGTATTATTGCTTCATTCGTCCTAGCTTTATCCCGTGCGATTGGCGAGACGATGATCGTTACCATTGCAGCTGGTGCGCTTGCTCAGGTTACCATGAACCCTTTGGAAAGTGTGCAAACCATGACCGCTTTTATCGTTAATATCAGCCTTGGCGACGTTGAGCCTGGCAGCATTGAATCAAGGAGCATTTTTGCTGTCGGTATGACATTGTTTGTGATGACGCTGGGACTTAACCTGATTGCACAATTTATCTCCCGTCGCTACAAGGAGGAGTATTAATGAACAAGCTGAGGAAGATAAAAGATACGGCCTACAAGTGGGTCTTCTTTGCGGCTACCCTGTTTGGCATGCTGGCGCTTGTCGTCTTGGTGATCGACATTATTTATCAAGGGATGCCCCGCTTGAATTGGGATTTTATTAACAATTTCCCTTCGTACAATCCGGAGCGGTCAGGGATTAAGGCAGCCCTCTGGGGATCGATCTGGGTGATCGTTCTTACTGCTCCGATGGCTCTTGTTTTGGGAGTATCGACTGCACTGTATCTGGAGGAATACGCAAAGAAAAACTGGTTTACCCGCCTGGTCCAGACCAATATCTCCAACCTGGCCGGCGTTCCGTCCATTATATACGGGATCTTGGGACTGGCGCTGTTTGTTCGCGCGATGAGTCTGGGTCCCAGCATCTTGGCGGGGGCGTTTACCATGGCGCTGCTTGTGCTGCCGATCGTCGTCGTAGCTGCTCAGGAAGCGATCAGGGCAGTTCCCCAGACACTGCGGCACGGGGCATATGCGCTGGGCGCATCCAAGTGGCAGACGATCCGAGGCATTGTCTTGCCATCCGCTGCACCGGGAATCCTGACAGGCATGATTCTCAGTCTCTCCCGGGCGATTGGTGAGACAGCACCACTCGTTGTTGTGGGTGCGTTTGTTTTTGTCCGCTTTGTCCCGGAGGATCCACTCGACAAGTTTACGGTACTGCCGATTCAAATCTACAGTTGGGTATCGCAGCCCAAGCAGGAGTTCCACGAACTGGCTGCATCGGGTATCATCATCTTGCTGGTTGTCTTGTTGCTAATGAATGCAACAGCTGTATTCCTGCGCAACAAGTATCAAAAACGCTTTTAAGGTTTTGGGCGTTCAAGGAAAGATACGTGTAACGAAAGAAAATAGAAAAAATTTTTTGAGGGGAGCTATGACCAGTGAGCATCATCGAAACCAGTAACCTGAATCTGTACTATGGACAGCATCACGCGCTGCTGGATATCAATGTAGATATTGAAGGGAACAGCATCACCGCGTTTATCGGCCCATCCGGCTGCGGGAAGTCCACTTTTTTGAGGACGCTGAACCGCATGAACGACATGATTCCAAATGTGAAAATAACCGGTACGGTAACGGTATCCGGCGAAGATATATATCAGAGCAATGTGGACGTAGAAATCTTGCGGAAAAACGTGGGGATGGTCTTTCAACAGCCTAACCCGTTCCCGAAAAGCATTTACGACAATATCACGTTTGGTCCCAAGCTGCATGGAGTGACCAACCGCGCCCAACTGGACGAAATCGTCGAAAAAAGCTTGAAAGCGGCAGCGCTGTGGGACGAGGTAAAAGACGTACTGAAGAAGCCGGCCTACGGTTTATCCGGAGGGCAGCAGCAGCGGCTCTGTATCGCCAGGGCTTTGGCGGTCAACCCGCAGATCCTGCTGATGGACGAACCTACGTCCGCTCTCGACCCGATCTCTACTGCCAAGATTGAGGAACTGCTGGATGAACTAAAGCAAACCTACACCATCGTCATCGTCACCCACAACATGCAGCAGGCGGCACGCATCTCGGACAAGACAGCCTTTTTCCTCAACGGTGAGCTGGTGGAATACGATGCCACACCTGTGATTTTCCAAAACCCTAGCGACAAGCGGACCGAAGATTACATCACCGGACGCTTTGGGTGAGTCGCCCATAGCTACAAGCGATAAAAAATGATAAGCATTTGTCCTTTGCAAAACAGCTTGGACAAATGCTTATTTCAGTTTGTAAAAATCAAATCAAGCTGAAAATTAACGAATTGCCTCCATTACTTTTTTTCAGCTATCCTCTTTAACTCTTTTGCACGATTTTCAATAAAATGTCTCATATATTTTTCTAAAAACAATTTATCAGCTATTATTCCAAAAATGCTAAAAGGAGATTTATAACAAAAGGTATCTTTCATAATGGTTCCTGTGCCACTTTCTATAAATTCGTGTGTATGCCTAAAGGAGTGGAATGCTCCTTTAACCATAACATCAGTAAATTTGTATGGCTTTTCCATCTCTATTATCTTAGCTGTTAATATGAGTTTTACTCCAAAATGGATAGCTTCCCAAGTAACTGTATCGCCATTTTCCATCAGTCCAACTGTAACACCATCAACGGCTCTTTCCTTCGTTCTAGTTGTTGTTTCTGTGTGTACTTCTACGTTTCTGGCAAGGTCAAAACAAACATTAATTGGTGCATCTATATAAATATCGTGTCTAATTATAGGCATATTTTTTTTACCTTCTCATTTATTTAGTCTTGAAAACAATATAGTTCATAATCTGGGAACCCATCATGTTCAATATCAAGTTCGGTCATACCTGTGACTCCCCCATACCTCCATTTTCGGGGTTGTTTTATCGCATCGATAAGAGAAATTTTGTTCTGTCAGTTCATCCTCAAACACGGTCGATTATCAAAGGGTTTGATTCAGGATGATTATTGTACTTTCATTTATTATCCTACTTCAAACAACAGTTTGCACGGTAGTAGGAATGAAATACTTTTAATAGGACGACCAGGACCTTTTTTTCAACTGATTTAGGATCTTCTGGAATAAACAGGAGAGCTGATGCTAAAAATAGGTTCGCATACATCACGGCTGCAAGTGACTTGATGCTGGCGTAAAAGGAGTGGTGGTCTATGTGGCAGGGGTGGCCGCTTGAGCGTGTCATCATTTTGTTTACTGGTTTGGCTTTTGCGATGATCTTCGTGCAGGTCACCATGTTTCATTCACGGCAAAACTTTCGCCACTGGTCGATGTGGCTGCCTGTGCTGGGCACACCGGTGGTAGCTGTCACAGCCATTGTCTACGGCTTTTTTCGTGCGGAGTGGATTGAGTGGACGTTTAGCGTGCTGCTCTGGATTACCTTGGCAGAAGGCTTGTTCGGCGCGTATAAACACACGGCAGGGGTGGGCGAGCGTGTCGGCGGGTACGGGGAAACACAGAACTTTTTGGTGGGGCCGCCGATTGTTCTTCCCTTGATGGTGAGTGCACTAAGTGTGCTGGGGCTGCTGGCCCTGTTTTGGGGGTGAGCAGGATGAGCGAATCAAGCTACTACCCTTGGTACAACGTATGGGACGAGCATGAACACTGGGACCCGCATACCCGTCAGATCGTAGCGAAGCGGCGTACACCGGTGGTGAGCCACTCCTTTCTTACCCGCGACGAAGCTCTGCTGATTCAGACGCTGGCTGGCGTGCTCACCGACGAGTACCGTCAAGAAGTGCTAACGTTTGTCACACAGCATATCGATGAGTCCCTGCGAAGCCCGGTCGGCGAATCACAGCGCAAAGCAGGCGTGCCGGAGAAGAAGACGCTATACCGCGTTGGGATGGGCGGACTAAACGAACTAAGCCATAGGATGTACCGGACAGACTTTATCGGGTTAAAGAGAGATCAACAGGAGGAACTGCTCTCCTTGTTGGAGTCAGGCAGAGCGCCGCAGACGCCAGCCTGGATGCAAGTACAGCCAAAGGATTTTTTTAAAAAAGTGCTGTTTGACGTCGTCAGTGCCTATTACTCGCATCCGCTGGTCTGGTCCGACATCGGCTATGGCGGCCCAGCCTATCCGCGCGGTTATGTGAGGGTGGAAAAAGGACTGGTAGATCCATGGGAGGCAAAGCGCGATGGAAAATAAAGATCGTGTGACCCACCATAGTGATCACTATGCAGGGCACCGTTCGAAACGACTGGATAAACGGAAATACAGGGATGGAGCGGACATTTGCATCGTAGGAGCAGGCGCTGCCGGTGGAGTGCTGGCTTATGAATTGGCCAAGGCAGGTCTGAAAGTGGTCGTGATTGAGGCAGGTCCTTATTGGAACCCACAGACTGACTTTGCCAGTGACGAACTGGCCACCAGACGGCTTGGCTGGGAAGCCACCCGCATCGTCGATGGGGCCAACCCGCTTCGTTTGGGCCACAACAACTCTGGTCGCGGTGTCGGCGGAGGGACGGTTCACTTTACAGGTGTCTTTCTCCGTTTTCACGAGAGCGATTTTAAAACGCGAACCACTGACGGGGTAGGAGAGGATTGGCCAATCGCCTACGAAGATCTTGCTCCCTTTTACGACAAGATTGAGCGCGATATTGCCGTCTCCGGACCCAAGCACTACCCCTGGGGACCGTTTAACGGGCCGTATCCGTACCCGGTTCGGGAACCGATTAGCGCCAATGCGCAGGTGTTCCGGGAAGCTTGTGAGAAGCTGGGGATCGAGAGCGTAGTCACACCGTTGGCCATTCTGTCCGCCCCGTTTGACGGTCGTCCCCCCTGCATCAACCGCGGTTTTTGCAACCAGGGGTGCATGCCCAATGCCAAGTACAGTGGACTGATCCAGCACATCCCCAAAGCGATTGAACACGGTGCGGAAGTGCTGTCGGACTGCATGGTGACACAGGTGCTGACCGATGGAAGCCGGGTGACCGGCGTGCTATTTGACTATGAGGGGACAACCTACGAGCAAAAGGCACGTGTCGTCATTCTGGCCGGGTTTGTCGTGGAAACACCCCGCTTGCTGCTTCACTCTGCTACGCCGCATTTCCCTGACGGCTTGGCCAACTCCAGCGGTTGGGTCGGCAAAGCGATCATGCCGCACAGCAGTCACGATGTATACGGGTTGCTGCCGGAGGAGGTACGCCTTTACAAGGGTACGCCTGTTCTGGCGACGACGCAGCACTTTTACGAAACGGATAAGCGGCGGGGATTTGCGCGTGGCTACACGCTGCATGCCCACGGCTCACGGCCGGTTGGGATGGCTTCACAGATCGCCACCGAACGGGCGGATGGGCGTATGTTGTGGGGCAAGCAGTTGCGGGAAGCCATGCTCGATTACAACTACTACGCTCGGATCACATTGGTCGGAGAAGTGCTGCCCAACCCCGACAACCGAGTTACGTTGACGGATGGGGCGGATGAGTACGGAATGCCGTTGGCCAAGGTAACGTTCAGTTACGGAGAAAACGACCTGCGGCTGATCGATCACGCGGTGGAACAGATGAATCGTCTGATCGAAGCGATGGGCGGCAGCCCGGCACATGTCGTCGGGGAAACAGCTCATCTGATGGGCGGGTGCCGGATGGGTAGCGATCCTGACGCGTCAGTCGTTGATTCGTACGGCCGCTCTCACGATATTCCTAACCTGTATATCGCTGGAGCAAGTGTTTTCGTGACATCCGGCGGCGGAAATCCGACCAATACGGTAATGGCTTTGGCTGCTCGAACTGCAGATCATCTGATTGAGGAAATGTCACGTCACAACATCTGACCTGCATTTTCAGCGAAGGCGTCTTTAGTACGCTTGGACAAGTTATGCCAAGAAATTGTAAAAAGTGCTGTTCCCCTGCAAGTGAGACGTATAGTATACTAATATGAGCAAACTATACACTACAAAAGGCGGGGGGAAGCATGATGGAACCCTCAGAGATGATGCACCTTCTGGATATGTCCGACCTGTTTAAGATTTTGGGAGACAAGACGAGGCTGGCCATTTTAGCCCTTCTGCACGTGCAGGCTCTCTGTGTGCGTGATATCGTGATGATTTTACAGGTTTCCCAACCATCTATCTCTCAACATCTTGCTAAATTAAAGGGTCAGGGCCTAGTGAAAGAAAGCAAGAAGGGCTCATGGGTGCTGTATTCCATAAATGACGACTGTGAACCGATCGTGAAGGCAATCCTCGACTACCTGCCCGACTTGCGACATCGGGTCAAGGAGTTAGAACGGCGTGGGTTAAAGGCTGCATTGTGATACATACCAACAAGTATCGGGACATGATCAAAAGGTGAAGCCTAGGCTTCACCTTTTGTCTGACGCACGGGAGATCTGCTTGTTTGGTCCGTTTAATCGTTTAGTGCCTGTTGGAGTGCCGTTTTATCAAATCCGTGAATCACCGACTGTTCCTCGTTTTCATCAATGACAAGGGTCACAGGGGTCTGTGTCGCCCCCAACTGAATTGCTTCATTGAAATAAGTGTCGTTTTCGCGAATGTTTCGGTCTTCAAAAGCAATCCCTTGCTGCGTTAACCACATTTTTTCTTCCTGACAGGGACCGCATGTCGGTTGCGTGTATATAATGACTTGTTTGGGCATCTGTTTCGTCACGCTCCTTTTCTTGTTTTTGGTAAATACAGGTAAAACGGGCGGCGGGAAGGTGGGAAAAGAAGGGCCGTTATAGCGGACACGCTACTGGTATTCGCGATGAAAAGGGATTCCTCCTGCCATTATGTATACACTATGTGAAAAGAGGAAAGATCATGAAAGCGATAGCCCTTGGCATATTGTCATGTCTGTTTTTTTCGACCACCTTTTTGTTGAACCGTTCCATGAGCCTTGAGGGGGGATCGTTCGCCTGGAGTGCCTCCCTTCGCTTTTTCTTTATGATTCCCCCGTTGCTGCTGATTGTCTGGCTTAGCGGCGGGATGAAAAAACTATGGAAGGAATGGACGGCTCACCCCTGGACATGGATTCTTTGGGGAACCGTCGGCTTTGGCGTGTTTTACACCGCTACTTGTTTTGCGGCCGATTACGGTCCCGGATGGTTGGTGGCCGGTACCTGGCAGATCACGATCATCTGCGGGCCGCTTCTTGCCCCACTATTTGGAAGCAAGATTCCGTGGAAAAACCTTAGCTGGTCGATACTGATCTTGATTGGGGTCGTGATCATTCAGCTTGATCATGCGCAGGCCGTCACGCCGTTGGCAGTTGCTTTAACCGTGCTGCCCTTATTAGCTGCGGCTGTCGCCTATCCGCTCGGCAACCGCAAGATGATGGAGCATCTTGGGGGCAGTCTGGACACATTTTCGCGCATACTCGGCATGTGTCTGGGCAGTCTGCCTTGCTGGCTGCTGCTGGCTGCTGGAGGATACGCCACACATGGGTGGCCGAGTCAGTCGCAGGTGACACAGTCCCTGTTGGTAGCTGTTTGCTCCGGACTTATTGCGACGGTGCTGTTTTTTGCCGCCACAGAGATGGCGGGTGGCGATCAGAACAAGCTGGCAGCGGTCGAAGCAACTCAATCCACCGAGATTGTTTTTACACTCATTGGCGAGATGCTGCTGCTGGGTGCAGTATTGCCGTCTTTTGCGGCGCTAATCGGTATTAGCATTGTTTGTCTCGGGATTTTTATGCAAAGCATGCAGCGGCAGAAGCCAACTGCACACGTCGATACTGCATAGGAAAAGGAGGAAAACGGGGAAGGCTGTGGCAATAAATGGTTGGATACCTTCTTGATGAGCAGAGCACATTATAGTCAGCAAGGTCAAGGAGGTGAACCGCAATGGCAAGACGTAACCAACAACCTCAAAACCCGGCTGCCGCTAACGCTGCTGCAAATGCTGCCGCTCGTGCAGCTCAAAACAATAATGCTGCAACTGAGTTCGCCGCTGAGACGAATGCAGCTGAGGTACGCCGTCAAAACCAACAATCTGCTGCTCGTGCTGCAGCAAACAACAAGGTGACTGAATAGGTTCACTCCGTCCAAAAACCCCCGTTCAGACGGGGGTATTTCTTTTTTGTCATCATACTCATCATTTGCGATAATGGATGGAGCAGGAAAGGGGTGTTGCGGATGATTGTCGGTATTGGAAGCGATATCGTAGAGATTGACCGCGTTGATACGCTGCTGCAGCGTCAACCGCGGCTGCGTGATCGGCTTTTCAGTTCGCGTGAGCAGCTTTATGTCCCGACAGGGTCGCAGCAGCGCGTGGTTGAGTACACAGCAGGTCGGTTCGCGGCCAAGGAGGCGGCAGCCAAGGCGCTGGGCACCGGAATTGGTGCCAGGGTTGCTTTTACCGATATAGAGATCATTCCGGATGAGCGGGGAAAACCTCTGCTGTCGATCACGCCAGCTATACTTGCCGCCTTGTTTCCCGACAGCAAACTGCGGCTGCACGTCAGCATTTCCCACTGTACGTCATATGCGCTCGCCTATGTGGTGATCGAACAACTCTAACTTGTCTGCATATTGGGACGAGAAGAGACATAGATATATATCGCGTAGATTAGGAGGGACTACCTGTTCTGGTGAATGCACCGGGAATGTCGGTCCGACCCTTCTCAAAAAGCGATATCGTATCTACTTGCATCGTCTCGTCATACTCGACATACGAGTTACAAGCAGATGCGACACCACGTTGATGGGTGGGGTTTTCGGGCTTACAAATTTCCCTGGAAATAGACAGGGGAGCCCTCCTTTGTCGAAACTAGACAAGGAGGAGTTGTTTTCTATGAAACGGGGAGCTTTATGGTTGGTGATCGGACTTGTCCTTTCCGTTTTTACAGCAGGTTGCTTTGGCACGAAGTCGCCGGAAGACGTGGTAGGGGACTTGAGCAGTACGCTTGAAAAGATGTCCGGTTACAAGACAACTGCTGTGCTGACATTGCAGACAGGTTCGACCCCGCAAGAGTATGATGTGGAAGTTTGGTATCAAAAGCCGACAAACTATCGGGTCGCACTCACCTCCAAGCAGCGGAACATTACACAGATCATACTGCGTAATGACGAAGGTGTGTTTGTGCTGACTCCCCACCTGAACAAAAGCTTCCGTTTCCAAAGTGGTTGGCCGGAAAACAACGGTCCGCTCTACTTGTACGAGACGTTGGTACGGAGTATCCTGGACGACTCGGAACGGAAGGTAAACATGGACGACAAGCAGTACGTATTTGAGGTGAAGGCGAACTACAGCGGCAATCGTTCCCTTACCAGGCAAAAAATCTGGCTGACGGAAGACTTCAAACCGACCCATGCCGAAATCATGGATGGCAACATGAATACGATGGTAGAGATTTCGTTCGCAGAGTTTATCTTTGATCCTCAGTTCGACAAAGATGCATTCGATAAAGACCGCAACATGCAAAGTGCGATGATGGCTATTCCAACGTTTGCGCAGGGGGGACTTGAGGAGCCGCCATCGGGCTCTTTTGGTGTGATCCAGCCTACCTATATGCCGCAAGGGGTAAAGTTGGGTGCAGTAGAACCGGTAAAGCGTGGGGAAGAGTATAGTGTCGTGCTGCAGTACGAAGGGACATACAATTATAAGCTGATGGAGGCTCGTCCTACGGCTACAACCGTTAGCTATGATGTGGGGATGCCGATCAACCTAGGATTTACCGTTGGTGTTCTGACCGGTTCGGCCGACCAGCAGCGGATGCTGACTTGGGAGCTGGACGGCGTAGAGTTTACGTTGGTGGGGAACCTGCCGGAGGAAGAGATGGTTAAAATCGCTAACTCTACGTATGGTGTGAGCGGGAAGTAAAACAAGCTGATCCACACGCGCGGGCAGGTGAACCCTGCCTCTTTTTTCTCTTTTTTCTTGGCATCCTGTTTGTTGACACGTCAGCCCAAAAAGCGATAAGATACGCATAGTCATGACGTGAGGTGACAGACAAGGGCATGAAGAAGCGAACGGAAGAAGTACTGTTTCAAGCAGAAGCGAGCTATAAGGATTTGCTTTTGCGGAAAAATATGAAGCTGCGCATATGGGAGACGGCCGTTTTTGTCGTCGGCATGGTGCTGCTCTCTGTCTTGTTTGGATCGCAAAGCAATACGTTTAAGCTGTTGGCCTTTGCGATTGCCTTTGGAGTAGTCGGTCTTTCGCCTTTTCTGTACAAAGCTGTATTACGCCCGCGTTACACACTGACGAAATCGCATCTGATCGTCTCGATTGCCGGTCAGGAACGGTCGTATCCGCTTTCTGCGGTTGAGCAGGTGTACGAGGGGAGAAACGTCTATCGGCTGCAGGGGAAGAAAGAATCTTTGATGATTTCGCGCGAATTCCTCGCCCATCTGGACGAACGGTTATTTCTCCTTCAGCGTAAGGGGAAGAGGCGATAAATCATGAAACCCTATTGTCGTGATACGTGGATTGAGGTGGATTTGGACGCGATCGGCGCCAACGTGCTGGCGTTCCGGGAGCACATCCCTCCGTCTTCGGCGATTATGGCCGTTGTCAAGGCGGACGGATATGGTCACGGAGCGGTTCACGTCGGGCGTGCGGCTCTGGAAAGCGGTGCCGCGTCGCTAGCTGTGGCCATGCTGGATGAAGCGATTGTCCTGCGTCGGGCAGGCATTACGGCGCCGATTCTCGTGCTGGGATATACACCGGTTGAATCCGTAGACCAGGCAGCGGAATGGAACGTAGCTCTAACCGTGTACCATGCTGAGTGGATCGAACAGGTGACACGGCGGCTTCAGCATGCTGACAGTCTGAACCGGTTGGCTGTTCATGTCAAGGTGGACACGGGCATGGGCCGCCTGGGGGTGCGCTCAGAAGCGGAACTGCTCGCAGTGGTTGAAGCAGTTGAGCGATCGCACGAGTTGTCCTGGGAAGGGATTTTTACGCATTTCGCCTGTGCCGACGAGCCGGATACGGCACATGTGGAAGCACAGCACAGGCGGTTTCGGGAGCTGCTAGATGGGCTGCGGGCGAGAGGATATGCCCTGCCACAGGTCCATTGCTGCAACAGTGCGGCGGCCACCGCTTTTCCGGAGTGGGGGTATGATGCGATACGGCTGGGCATCAGCTTGTACGGGCTGTCCCCATCCGCTTTTCTGCGCGAGCAAGGACAGGTCCGATTGACACCTGCTCTCTCGCTGAAGACGCGAATCGCCCATGTGAAAACAGCAGAACAGCCGATGACGATTAGCTATGGAGCCACCTATACGGCTGCACCGGGAGAACAGATTGCCACACTGCCGATTGGATATGCAGACGGTTTTTCCCGCTTGCTTTCCAACCGTGGCACGGCTTTGCATAACGGTCGGCGGGTACCGATCGTCGGCAGGGTTTGTATGGATCAGACGATGGTCCGGATTGAAGCGGCAGATGCCAGTGTGGGTGATGAGGTCGTCTTGTACGGCCAGCAGCAGGATGAGCGAATCACGCTGGATGAAGTGGCGGAGCTGTTGGGAACGATCAACTATGAAGTTGCCTGCATGTTAAACTACCGTATTCCACGTGTATATCTTAAAGGCAACCAAGTTGTCGATTTTTGTCACCGAATTCACAACAAGTGTTAAATTGTAACACGAAAGAAGCAGGATTTTTGCAGCAGAAAGCGAATAGTATGATAGCGGTATGCTGAAGGAGTTGGAGTTCTCCGGAACGCATGTTTCGTCACCATACAGGTATATTTTTGCATACGGTTCGACATAATGGTATTGTTAATAAGGGATAATCACCGGTTAACTGCATTGGATGTCATTGGGTCATGGTGGAGGTGGATTTGTCTTGTCGAAAACCAACACGAAGCGTATCATGATTAGCCTGCCGCAGCACCTGCTGCAGGAAGTGGACGGCGTGGTAGAGAAAGAGAAGTCCAATAGAAGCGAACTCATTCGTCAGGCAATGAGTCTTTATCTGAAGGAGCGTAAAAAGCGTTTTATCCGGGAAACGATGCAAAAAGGGTATATGGAGATGGCAAAAATCAATTTAAATATGGCTTCGGAGGCATTTGAAGCAGAGGAAGAAGCCGACTTGACTTTGGACCGCTTAGTAAGCGGGGTGTAGCTGGTGATAGTAAAACGTGGCGATGTATTTTTTGCGGACCTCTCACCTGTTGTCGGTTCTGAACAGGGGGGCGTGCGCCCAGTATTGGTGATCCAAAACGATATTGGAAATCGTTTTAGTCCGACTGTCATCGTCGCGGCTATCACGGCACAGATTCAAAAGGCCAAACTGCCTACGCATGTAGAGATTGACGCCAAGTTATACGGATTTGATCGTGACTCCGTTATTCTGCTCGAGCAGATTCGCACGATTGACAAACAGCGTCTCACCGACAAAATCACTCGCTTGGACGATGAGATGATGGAGCGTGTCAATGAATCGTTGCAGATAAGTTTGGGTTTGATAGACTTCTAAAACGACGAATGGAAACCGCTTTTGTCTCGTGGGGCAAAGTGGTTTTTCTTTTTCCAGCACAAATCAGGTGCTCGCAGAGAAGGAATTACGTACCCGGATAGCGAATAATTCAAAAAATTATCTGACACGAATAGACAGAAACCAACAAAGTTTTTTTATTCATCCGATAAGTTTTTTAGCTCCAGGCGGGGAAGGGGCGGTGCAAAACATGTTGCGGAAAAGGGAAGGAGTCGCTTCCTATGGCCGAGCGATGCTCTATTTATGTATACACAGAACATGATATTGTTCGGGCCAGGCAGGCGGGCAGACAAATTGCCAAGGAGATGGGGTTCGGCACCATTGTCCAGTCCCGGATCACGACTGCCATCTCGGAACTGGCGCGCAACATCTTTTTGTATGCCGAAGTGGGCACCATCACGATCGAGCAGATTCAACAGGACGAGAAGATCGGCTTGCAAGTGATCGCCACGGATAAAGGGCCGGGCATCCCTGATATACGCAAAGCAATGGAGGACGGATTTTCCACCTCAGGAGGGCTTGGCGCCGGTTTGCCAGGGGTAAAGCGCCTGATGGATTCCTTCTTGATTGACAGCGTTCCAAACCGGGGGACACGGGTAACCGTCGTGAAATGGAAAGACTGAAGGGAGAACCGCCGCCGATGAGTCGCAGACAGCTAAAAAAACAATACAACGAACTACTGCTATCGTTTCTTCTATCGGGGGCAGAGGATCAACTCTATTCGGCACAGCAGCTCGGCAAGTGGCTCATCCGGCATAATGTGGCACCAGAAGATATCATTGACCTCCACCTGGAGGCCTTGGAGGGCCACGTGGACGTGCCTGAGCCGGTACGGATATCGTTTCAGCTGCTGACAGAGATCATGATCGAATACGGGATTGCCTATCGGGAGCATCTGTTTCTGCGAAACAAGCAGCAGCAGTTGGAGTCGGAGATCGAAGTGGCTGTAACGATGCAGCATACGCTGCTGCCGGCATCGATTCCCGATGCGGCTGGTTTGGACATTGGGCTGATTAGTGTGCCGTCCAAGAAAATGAGCGGGGACTACTACAATGTGTTTCAGTTGGAGGATCACCTGCTAGGGGTAGCTGTTGCCGATATCGTGGGAAAAGGGATACCGGCAGCGCTCTCCATGTCCATGATCAAATACGCCATGGACGGTCTGGCTGCCTGGGCCCGCAAGCCTGCTGAAATGCTTCGCCAACTAAATGGTGTGGTGGAGCGCAATATCGATTCCAGCATGTTTATCACCATGGCATATGGTGCTTATGATACGTCGGCACATCGCTTTCGCTATGCTGTCGCCGGTCACGAGCCGGGATTCTGGTATCGGTCTCGTACCAAGCGATTGGCCGATTTGCCGGGGAGTGGATTGGCGCTCGGCCTGCAGCGAGACTCCATCTATGAAGAGTATGAGCTGCAGTTAAAACGAGGGGACTTGATCATCCTGCTGACCGATGGCGTGACCGAGCGAAAGGTGGGAGATCACTTTTTGCGGCGGAGCGAGTTGAGCGAATACATACTGGATTTGATTGGTTTGCCTTGTCAGGAAATCGTCGACAGCTTGTATCGCAAGTTGCTTAATCTCTCCAATCACGAGTTGCCTGATGATCATACGATGATTGCGATACGCAGAACGAAATAAAACCATGCCGAAGCTACGATACCATCCATGGCTGAACTCACAGGGAGGAAAGGGAAACATGAATGTGTCGATCAATAAAAAGCAGCGAAAAGACGGCTCCGTGCTCTACGTTCGGGGAGAGATCGATGCCTATACCGCTCCGCTGGTAAGCGAACAGCTTCTGCCGCTGGTCTCGGAAGCAGAGTCGAAAAGCGTTTCCGTCGATTTGCGAGATGTATCGTACATGGACAGCACTGGTGTAGGGGTGCTGATCGGGGCATTAAAAGCATCCAGACAATCGGGATGCCAGTTGGTATTGGAAAATGTTACTCCCAGGATTGAACGCCTGTTCCGGATTACCGGACTGTCCGATATTATCCCTGTTAAACCGCTTGGAGGAGAGGAAAAGGAATGGGAGTGAAAGAAACTGGTCATCTCGTTGAACTAACGATCCCCGCTCGTGCCGAATACATCGGGGTAGCACGTCTACTGGTGTCAGGCGTGGCCAACCGGGCCGGATTTTCCTACGACGAGATTGAGGATATCAAGCTGGCCGTAGCGGAAGCTTGCACCAACGCGATTCATCACGCATATGGAGAGGGAGCTAACGGCTCGGTTCGCATCCTCTGCATGATCTATGAAGATCGACTGCAGATACAGATCATCGACTGGGGGGCCAGTTTTGATCCGGAGCGTGTCGAACGAAAGCTTGGTCCGTTTGACAAAGATGCTGATATCGATTCGTTGACAGAAGGAGGGCTTGGGCTTTTTCTCATCCAGTCTGTTATGGACGATGTACAGATTGACGCAGACAACGGGTGTGTCGTGACAATGACCAAGTACGTTCGGCGAGACGAGGTGGCAAAGCATGTCGACGAACAGTCCAAAGCAAAAATGGAGTAGCGAGGAACTGGACCAACTGCTCGCCGCCTACCAGCAAGACTACAACAAGGATATCCAGAACATCTTGTGTGCGCACTATCGGCCGTTGGTGGAATCCCTGGCCAGTCGCTTTTCCCGGGGACAGGAGCCACAGGAAGACCTTGTGCAAGTCGGTATGATCGGGCTGCTGGCCGCCTTTCGACGGTACAACAGCGGCTATGGTCGCAGTTTTGAGAGTTTTGCGATCCCCACCGTAGTGGGTGAGATCAAGCGGTACATACGGGACAAAACCTGGAGCGTGTACGTTCCCCGGCGGATCAAGGAGCTGGGGCCCAAGATCAAGAAAGCTGTGGATGAGCTGACCGCTCAGATGCAGTGCTCCCCTCAGATCGCCGATATTGCTCGCTACATGAACGTAAGCGAAGAAGAGGTTTTGGAGACGATGGAGATGGGGCGCAACTACCACTCTTTGTCAGTCGACAGTGAAATCGAGACAGACAGTGACGGAAGCACGATCACCCTGTTGGATCTCATCGGCAGGGAAGATTCAGGGTATACCAGTATTGAAGATGAAATCACCCTTTCGAAAGCCCTGCAGGTACTCACTCCACGTGAGAAGGCAATTATCCATCTAACTTTTTATGAAAACATGAGCCAAAAACAAGCAGGTGACGTGCTCGGCATCTCACAGATGCACGTATCTCGGTTGCAGCGAAGAGCGCTGATGAAACTGCGAGAGGCGCTTCGGGCGAGCGAATGGGTAGAGGAAAGACAGCGGGGGGGCTTCGGATAAGCCCTCTTTTTTGTTTTATGGTAAAATGATAGGGCTAGAATGACAGGAGGACGTATCGCACATGGAAGAGAAGCAGATGGGACTTGTGATTGCACAAGAGCTGGGGATTCAGCCAAAGCAGGCAGAGCATACAATCGCCCTCTTGGATGAGGGTAATACGGTACCGTTTATTGCCCGTTACCGTAAGGAGATGACCGGACAACTGGACGAAACTCTGATTCGTCAGATCGATGAACGGGTCCGTTATCTGCGCAACCTCTCCGTACGGAAAGAAGAGGTACTGCGGCTGATCGACGAACAGGGAAAGCTGACCGAAGAATTGGCTGAGTCGATTCAGCAGGCGACCAAGCTGCAGGAAGTGGAAGATCTGTACCGTCCGTTCCGACAAAAGCGGCGAACCAGGGCGACAGCAGCCAAGGAAAAGGGATTAGAGCCACTTGCTGACTACTTGCTCACTCTGCCGACAGCAGGCGAACCGGCAGAGGAAGCGGCTCGCTACGTTGATGCCGACAAAGGTGTAGAGACGGCGGAGGATGCCCTGCAGGGTGCGATGGATATCATAGCCGAACTCGTATCAGATGACGCCGATGTACGGAAATGGATCCGTCAGATCACGCAGGAGAAGGGCACGATCCAGACCGAGCAGAAGGAAGCGGAGCAGGACGGCAAAAACGTGTACGAGATGTACTATCAATACAGTGAGCCAGTAAAAAAAGTGGTGCCGCATCGCGTGTTAGCCATCAATCGAGGAGAGCGCGAAGGCATCTTGAAAGTGGCGATTGAAGCACCGGTCGATGAGATCCTGCGATATCTCAGACAGCGTTATATTCCGCGGGAGACAGTGGTTCGTCCCATCTTGGAAGAAGCGATCGATGACGCGTACAAGCGGCTGATCACCCCCTCGATTGAACGGGAAGTGAGGGGACTGCTCACAGAGGCTGCGGAAGAGAGGGCGATCCACATCTTCGCTGAGAATTTGCGAAACTTGCTGTTGCAGCCGCCGCTGAAAGGGAAGCGAGTCCTGGGAGTGGACCCGGCTTACCGCACCGGCTGCAAGCTGGCGGCCGTGGATGAGACGGGTAAACTGCTGGAGGTGGCTGTGGTATACCCGACTCCGCCACAAAAAAAGGTGGTAGAAGCGAAAGAGAAAGTAAAACAGATGATTGCCGACCACCGTCTGACGATCGCCGCGATCGGAAATGGCACGGCTTCACGCGAGACAGAGCAGTTTGTGGCAGATGTGATCAAAGAGCTCAATCAACCTGATCTGTTCTACATCATTGTCAATGAAGCTGGAGCTTCCGTCTACTCTGCCTCGGAGCTGGCCAAAGAGGAGTTTCCACAGCTAGATGTTGCCGAGCGCAGTGCCGTATCGATTGCTCGCCGACTGCAGGATCCGCTGGCTGAACTGGTAAAAATCGACCCCAAATCGGTCGGGGTGGGTCAGTATCAGCACGATGTGTCACAGGCACGACTGGCGGAAAGTTTGCAGTTTGTGGTAGAATCAGCGGTCAATCACGTCGGAGTCGATGTGAACACGGCTTCTGCTTCTCTGCTGCAATACGTTTCCGGAATCAATAAACAGGTTGCGGCCAATATCGTCAAACACCGCGAAGAGAACGGCAGCTTCACCAATCGGGTGCAACTGAAAAAGGTGTCGCGGTTAGGCGCCAAGACGTACGAGCAGTGTATCGGTTTCTTGCGCATCGTCGATGGAGAGAATCCTTTGGACAAGACACCGATTCATCCCGAATCATATGCGGCTACAACGCAACTGCTGTCCTCGCTGAGCATCCGTCCGGAGGAGATCGGCAGTCCACAGTGTCGAGAGCTGCTGCAGACTGTAGATGTGTCAGCAACTGCAGCACAACTGGGTATTGGCGAACCGACGCTGAACGATATCATCCAAAGTCTGCTTCGCCCAGGACGCGATCCACGTGACGAACTGCCAAAGCCGCTGCTCCACAAGGATGTCCTGCAACTCAGCGATCTGAGGGAAGGGATGAAGCTGCAGGGCACCATTCGCAACGTGGTCGACTTTGGGGCGTTTGTAGACATTGGACTGAAAAATGACGGTCTCGTTCACATCTCCCAGATGAGGAAAGGTTTTGTCAAGCATCCGCTGGACGTCGTAACCGTAGGGGACATAGTCGATGTCTGGGTGCTGGAGATCGACGAGCGGCGTCAGCGTGTGGGTCTGACGATGATCGATCCCGGCAGTTGAGGGAGAAAGGCTTGGAGCAATCCCGGGATTAGTGCTTTTACACCACCATGTATAGAAAAAAGGCCGTCCTACTCTTGAGGACGGCTCACATGTTTTTCTAAGTATAGGAACCAACAACTGTTTAACAAGCGGATTTGTCTAACATCTTTCCCTAAAAAAGCACGCTGCAGTTGCTTGCGCATCCACTGTGGCATATAGGAACCTCCTGCTGCAGTTTTCCATACAGCAGTGTATGCCCAATGAGGCGAAGCGGTACCTGTCTTTAGCCCAGTGATTCCTCTTCTTCCTGCAGGAATTCGAGCTGCGCCTGAAGCGCGCGAATTTCTGTCAGCAGCGAGATGAGCGGATACTGCGTTTCCGGCAACCTGGCAAAGCGCTGTTCCAGTTCGCTCACGTATGTCAAGCCCGGCAGCACAGGACAGTCATCGGCGTATAGATCCAGACTGCCGCATTCGGCAATCAGCTTAGGCAAAGGTGGTTTTTCTTCACTGGTTAGTTTGTCAATCTCCTTGTATAACCGCTTGATCAAGGCGACCAACTGGTACATATATGAGTCCGGCAGACTGACAAAGCAGAGCCGGTCGGAGTCCGCCAACAAAAGGTATCGCATACCGTTCCCCCATCCATCTTGCTTATGTGATTGTTTCCTGAAATCGCTCCATCATGGACAAGTGTAGCGTTCCTTTGCCAGGAATTCAAGACCGGGTATAAAACCCTTTTTGCCAGAGAGAGGAGTGGTGTCCATGACCGATCAAGAACTGCAGACACTGGTGGAAGAAATCTCGCTCACCTTTTTCGGCAAGCCGTTTCGCCATCATGCTCGCTTTAATCGACGGTTGCGGACAACCGGTGGACGTTATCTGCTGGCTTCACACGATATCGAACTAAATCCGCTTCATCTGGCTGAGCACGGAGAAGCGGAATTGATCAGTATTATCAAGCACGAACTGTGTCACTACCACCTTCATTTGGCCGGACAGGGGTATAGACACGCAGATCGTGATTTCCAGATACTGTTGAGCGAGGTGGGCGGGTCTCGCTACTGCAAACGGGTCGGAAAAGCGGGAAAACCTGCCGATTATAAATATGAACTGCGCTGTCGGGAATGCGGCATGTCCTACAAGCGCAGACGCAAGATGAATCCGGCACGTTACGTATGCGGACGATGCCGGGGGCGTCTGCAGTTGTTTTCACTCGGTGACGGGACCAACTCTGCCGCGCAAAGTGGAAAGTGAGAGAAGGCAGCGGTATAATGGGAAGCAAACATGCGGGAAAGGGTGTTGGCGGTGGCAAAAGATGAGTTTTCCCTCATCCGCCGCTGGACGAGTCGCGCCTCCAATCAGGAAGGAGCAGGCTTATCTGTGGGAATAGGAGACGATGCTGCCGTCTTCACCGTTCCGGACGGGATGGAGGTCATCGCCTGCTGTGACGCGATGATTGAGACGGTTCATTTTCTGCGGGAGACGATGGCACCCGCTGATATCGGCTATAAAGCGATCATGAGTACGATTAGCGATGTCGCCGCCATGGGGGGAATTCCTCGCTATGCACTGGTGACGATGGGGTTGTCGGCGGATTGGACGGCAGAGGAATGCGATCGGATTTACGATGGTATCTATGAAGCGCTCGCTCTTTACGGAATGCAGTTGATTGGCGGGGACACCGTATCGACGCCTGATGCGCTCCACTTGTCCGTCAGTGTGCTGGGCGAGGTGGAACGAGGAAGAGCGCTGCGTCGTTCTGCGGCTAGACCCGGAGATGTTGTTTTTACCACTGGGAGGCTTGGCGAGTCTGCTGCCGGTTTACACGCCTTGCTGGCAGCAGCTCGCACAGATCGTGAGCCGGACCAGGAGTGGGAAACCCTGTACGCGGCCCATCGACGTCCGCAAGCAGCGGTCCATGCTGGGCGTCTGCTGCTCACTTCCGGCGCCGCAGGTGCTTTGAACGACATCAGTGATGGCTTGGCCTCGGAATTATGGGAGATCGCAGAAGCGAGCAAGGTCCATATCACGATCGAGCAAGAGCGTCTGCCGATATCGGAGACGCTGCGTCGATACGCTGCTGCTGTTGGGCACGATCCATATCGCTGGATCTTTTACGGTGGCGAGGATTATCAATTGGTCGGCACGGTAGATCGGGAAGCTGCCGATGGACTGCAGCGGCAGTTTGCGGAGCACGGACTCTCTCTTGTCTGCATCGGTCGCGTGATCGAGGGGGAGAGTGAGCCGGGAATCACGCTGTGCGAACCGCAGGGTAGAAGCAGGCCGCTTGGCAAGGAAGGCTTCAATCACTTTTCCGGTGCTGTTGAATGAACGATCGGGAGGAAGCAGGTATGCAGAATACATACAGCTGGACATTTCAGGACGTCGGGGAGACACAGCGGTTTGCCGAGCGATTGGCGGCGCTGCTTGTTCCCGGCGACTTTCTCGCTCTGGAGGGTGATCTGGGAGCGGGCAAAACCACGTTTACCCAGGGATTGGCGCGCGGTCTGCAGATTGATGAGGTGGTCAACAGTCCTACCTTTACCATTGTCAAAGAGTATCACGGTCGGCTGCCGCTCTATCACATCGATGTGTATCGGGTGAGTGACGATCCTGATTCGCTCGACCTGGACCCATACTTTTTCGGAGATGGCGTATGTGTCGTAGAATGGGCCTCCCTGATCGAGCGGTGGCTGCCAGGAGAGCGGTTGACCATAACGCTGCGCCACGAGGGTGAACAGAAGCGTCACTGCGAACTGACAGCGCAAGGAGACCGATACGAAACACTTTGTAAGGAGTTGGACGGTAGTGCGCATCTTGGCGATTGATACATCCAACCTGGTGCTGAGTGTAGCCGTAGTCGATGAGACACGTATGCTTGGCGAGTGGACGACCAATAAGCAAAAGGATCATTCCGTCCGTCTCATGGACGGGATTGCACAACTGTTGGAGACATTGGAGTTGGAACCCGAACAGTTGGACGGGATTGCGGTTGCTCACGGACCAGGTTCCTATACCGGAGTGAGAATCGGAGTGGCAGCGGCCAAAAGCATGGCTTGGTCGCTGGGCATTCCGGTTGTTGGAGTCTCTAGTTTGGAAGTAGTAGCCGCAAACGCACTCGGTTTTGCAGGAGCTGTCGTTCCCCTGTTCGATGCGCGGCGAGGACAGGTGTATACCGCCTGCTACCGCTCGAAACATACCGATGCATGGGACACGGTGCTGCCTGAGCGGATTATCCTGCTGGACGAGTGGCTCTCACTACTAGCGGAATCACTGGATCAGGAATCGATTCTGTTCCTTGGCGATGATACTGCACTGCACCAGGAGACGATCCGTTCCCGACTGATAGGTCGTGCCTGTTTTGCTCCTCCTGCCTTCAATCACGCCCGGGCTGCCCATCTCGGTTGGATCGGTTTACAGCGGCTGGTTCGTGATGCCGACCCCCATCTGCTCAATCCCGAGTATCTGCAGATGGCGGAAGCAGAGGCAAAATGGCTGGCAAAACAAGGACAGTAGAGGGGAAAACGATGAGTGGACAGGATCAGATGGGGCAGACGATTCCGGTCCGGTTTCGTCTCATGACACTAGATGACGTAGAGTGGGTTGGGGAATTGGAGCGATTGGCCTTTCCCACACCGTGGCCGACGGATGCTTTTGTCAACGAACTGACGATCAACAAACACGCCCGATATGTAGTAGCCGAAGTAGAGGGGCAGGTCATCGCCTACTGTGGCATGTGGCTGCTCGTGGATGAAGCGCACATCACCAACGTCGCCGTCCATCCCCATTACCGCGGACGGGGAATCGGTGAGCGGCTGATGCGGCAGATGATGGGCTTGGCCCTGTTGCAAGGTGGGGAAAAGATGACGCTGGAAGTGCGGCCCAGCAACCATAGCGCGCGCCGCCTCTACAAAAAGCTCGGTTTCATGGAGCACGGGATTCGCAGGAAGTACTATACGGACAATGACGAAGATGCCATTATCATGTGGGTGAATTTACGTGAACAAGAAAACTGACACGCGCTATCATCAGCGCGTCCAGCAAACCTATCAACAGCATATAAAATCAGGCCGACCGACGCTGCTGCTTGGCATTGAGACCAGTTGTGACGAGACCTCGGCCGCCGTGGTCCAAGATGGCACGACGATCCTCTCCAACGTGATCGCCTCCCAAGCAGAGATTCATAAGCGCTTTGGCGGTGTCGTGCCGGAAGTTGCCTCACGACGTCACGTGGAAAACATCACGCTTACCGTAGAGGAGGCGCTTCGCCAAGCGGATAAAAAGCTGGAGGACATCGCGGCAATCGCTGTCACACATGGTCCCGGACTGGTAGGTGCGCTTCTCGTAGGGATTGCCGCCGCCAAGGCGATTTCGTTTGCCCGCGGCATCCCACTGATTGGCGTTCATCATATTGCCGGTCATATCTATGCCAACCGCCTGATCACAGAGCTTTCCTTTCCGCTGATCGCGCTGGTCGTATCCGGCGGGCATACGGAATTGGTGCTGATGCGCGAACACGGCAGCTTTGAAATCCTGGGGCGGACGCGTGACGATGCTGCCGGTGAAGCCTACGACAAGGTAGCGAGAGCACTCGCTCTGCCATACCCCGGTGGACCGCAGATCGACCGGTTGTCCCGGGAGGGCATGGCTTCGATTCCGCTACCGCGTGCCTGGCTGGAGCCGGGTTCGTACGATTTCAGCTTCAGCGGTCTGAAGTCGGCGGTATTAAATACGCTCCACAATGCGAAGCAGCGCGGCGAGACGATCCCGCCTGCCGATTTGGCCGCCAGCTTCCAGGAATCCGTAGTGGAGGTACTGGTGGAAAAAACGATTCGCGCCGCCACGGAGTACAAGGCGCAGCAGGTTCTGCTGGCGGGAGGCGTCGCAGCAAATCAAGCACTCCGTGACCAGTTGGCTGCCCGCTGTGCAAAGGCAGAACTGCCGCTAGTCATTCCTCCATTGTGCCTTTGTACGGACAATGCTGCGATGATTGCGGCTGCCGGCCATATTTCCTATCTGCGGGGGAAGTTCGCCTCGCTCGACTTAAACGGTGTGCCCGGCTTGCCGCTTTCTGATTTATAGGTCTGGTGTACAGCTGATATCGTCCGGTGAACGGATCATCGCACTTTTTTCCCTTGATGCTGCTCGTCTGTTTCATCAGCTGAACGAACCATGCCTCCAGTCGCTGCCGCTGCCAGACAGCCAACAGAACAAGGACGCCGCATACCACCGCAATCGATACCCACAAGCCAGTCGACCCGGTAATCACCCCGGTCGTAATCAGGAATGTCAGGAGAATGCCCGGCAGTCGACCGATGAACACCAGCAGCAGGAAGCGGCGAAACGAGACGGCAGAAAGCCCTGCCAAGGCACAAACCGCGTCGTCAGGCAGAAAGGGCAGCAGAAAGATGACAAACAGCCAGACTCCGCGCGCATCACAAAAGCCGATATAGCGGCGAAAAATGGTTTCCCCAACCATCTTGGTGACGAGCGGGCGTCCCCATCTGCGAGCGAGCAGAAAGATCATCACGGAGCCTACTACGGCACCGGCCAAACTGAGTGCAACGCCCTTGTAAAAACCAAACAAGAGCCCACCGGCGACCACAACGACCGGAGCGGGAATCGGAGCGATCACGACCTGCAGAACCTGCAGGAAAAAATAAACGATCGGTGCCCAAGGGCCGTAGCTTTCAACAAACTGGCGGTGCGCCTCGGCCGAAGAGAACACGTGACGAGCCTGTTCCCAGAGAAGGGGCCAGTCAGCTTGTACCGTAGCGTAACCGACGGCTGCTGCTGCTATGATCAAACTGAAAAGAAGGATTGTGCGGTGTTTCACGGAACAGATACGCCCCTTTCTGGCTGGTGTTGCGCTTGATCAGGTCAACCGTGCCGGGACGGGGTTTTCTTTTTGCTGCCGCCTATACTACGCGGAGATTTGCTGCTATGGTATAGTCTTTCATTACGCTGTATAGGTACACGAAGAAGAAGTTTCCGTCATGATCGATGAAGACCGAGCATCACGGCTTTACCCACAGGCAGTCATTCAGCGCAGTTGTGGAAAAGAAGCGACCTCTTGTGGGAATTGTGGATAAATTGTGGTGAACAGCTATGTTTCAGGTAGAATCCTGTGGAATAAATTGTGGCCAATGTGGATAAAGCTGTTGAAAACAGCACTGAGCAGAAGAGTGTCCGCAAGAGGACCTGCTCATTTATCCACAAGGAGGCTTTTATGCACAGGGTGCGTACGATCTGGTTGCTGACGATCATGACATGCCTGCTTACCGTTGGCGTAGGAACAGTGGCGACCGACGTCCATGCAGTCGGTTCGCAGCAGCAACCACCCAAACAGGCCATTGTCGTATTTATTGAAAATATGTCTTTTACCGATCTTCAACAACTTCAGCATTATCCACATGTGAATAAAGGACTGCGTCACGCTTACTATGCGGCACTGACGATGCGAACTCCAGGAGCCCGCAATGATGCCAATGCCTATCTGCTGATGGGCAGTGGTGGTCAGGCGTTGTACACCAGCCGCAGCGGCACCGTTTATCACCGGGAAGAACAAGTGGAACTGGCGGAGATGCAAGGGGAAGGAACAGCTGCAGAACGAATGATCCAGATGCGCGGTATAGAACCAGCCGTGCAGAGGGAATCAGTACCGAAGTTATTGTTTCCCGGCATCTACCGACTGCATGCTTATAACGAAGATAGACCATTCACGGCTCGTATCGGACTGCTTGGCTCTACATTGCAGGAAGCAGGTATTGATGTTGCGCTCTACGGGAACGGTGACACGGCGGAGGGGAAACAACGGCATGCCGCGTTGTTCGCGATGAACCGGGATGGAGAAATTCCCAGAGGGGATGTCTCTGCCCGCACGACGCTGCGGGCAGCGGGATACCCGGACGGAATCCGCACTCATTACGGTTATCTGCTGGAGAGGATCAGGCAGGAGAGGTCAGGCCTGATCGTCGTGCAAATCGCCGACTTGGCCCGTCTGTATCGTCTGCAGGAATACCTGGCACCAGAGCACTATCAGCGACAGTATCAAAAGGTACTGGCTGATTTGGATCAATTCTTGGGAGTACTGCTTGCGGAGCGGAAGCCAGGTCAGCTGATCATGGTGACGTCGCCGTCTGTCAATCCGATAGCAGTTCAAGAAAAATCGTTGCTTACACCGATGCTTCTGTGGAAAGGGACCACCGCAGGAGGTGAACTGGCATCAATCACCACCAGGCAGAATGGTTTGGTCAGCGGATTGGACGTATTGCCGACGATCCTCTCTTGGTTGTCAGTACCGATTCCAGAGGGCGTGATCGGACACGTGATGTCAGGAGTCCCCGTAGAGGGGGAGAAGGCCGTCTTCTCAGAGGCCGACTTTTCGGACTCCTCTGTTAGCAGATTGCCTTTCTTTACAGAATTTATGGGGAAAGTAAACCAGATCGACCGCATCTATCAAAACCGCTCCGGGATCATGTATACCTACGTGATGCTGCAGATCATCATTCTCATAGCAGCAGCAGTAGCTTGGGTGTGGCAAAAAGACGGCAAACGTCCACTTGCTTACAAATTGCGACGGATTGTTCGCCTCTCCCTGTTGGCCATGCTGTTTTTTCCAGCGCTGTTCCTGATCGAACCGCTGCTGAGTTGGTCTGTTCCCGCCCCTGTTATAATTGCGGTGATCGTCATGTTTGCATTGGGTGGGGCCCTGTTGGTGGAGCACTGGAAGCTGCCGCAGCTGCTGCTGGCAGTCGCTGGTTTTACCGTTGGCTGTATCCTGCTTGACGGGTTTACAGGAGGAGAAGCGATGCGCCGCTCCTACCTGGGCTATGATCCGGTGATCGGTGCCCGCTTTTACGGATTGGGTAACGAATACGAGGGCGTGTTGATCGGGGCCAGCATACTGGCTGTTGCTGCCTTGTACGAATGGCAAAGGAGGCGGCAGCAGGCCCTCTTGACACAGCCGTTTCTCCTGACGGTGGCAGGGTTTGCGCTCACCCTCTACTACATGGCTGCTCCCTCGTTGGGCACCAATGCGGGCGGTTTCCTGGCCGGAGCAGTCGGCTTCGGTGTCACACTGTTTCGCCTCGAAGGCTGGGAGTTCGGTAAAAAGGGTTTCATCCTGTGTGGAGGAGGACTGATCGGCGGGATTGCGTTGATTATTGCTCTTCATCTCAGCTCGTCAGAGCCTCTTACCCATGTAGGTGTAGTCGCAGCCGACATTGTCAATGGCAATTGGAGTGACGTGCTCCACATCGTACAGCGAAAAATCGAAATGAACCTACGGCTGATCCGTGTTTCTTCATGGAGCAAGATGTTTGTCATCTCACTGATCGTCATCGGGTTGTTAAGCTTGCGGCCGGACCGCTATCTACGCCGTCTCTCGCAGCGGTACCCCTATCTGGTCAGAGGATTCAGCGGTGTGGTTGCCGGTTCACTGGCAGGTTTGGTGCTCAATGATTCCGGTATCGTCTCCGCTGCTACCTCAATCATCTTTTTTGCCGTCCCCGCGCTATTTGCCGCGCTGGGGGAAGGGGAAAAGCTGCCATCCGTCGATTCGGCAGAGGCTGGCAGCTAGCAGGAAAGTTCGTTGTCAAGATCAACCGGTAAGATCGCAAGCAAGATGACTTGCCAGATCCTACCCATCAGATAGCATCGCCCACTCGTCTAGCAGCATCTCCAACTCAGCTTTGGCTTGCTGTATAGCGTCGTTTCGTGCCTTGGCTTTTTTGTGGTCATTGTACACCTCGGGTTGGCACAGTTCATCTTCCCAGCCGGCGATCGATTCCTCTAGTTCGGAAATCGCCGTTTCCAGCTCTTCCAAACGGCGCAGCCGCTGACGTTCGCGCCGCTTCGCTTCTTTATCCTGTTCGTAACTCGATTTTTCCGGGGGTTGATTTGCCGCTGCGAGAGAGCTTGTTTTGCCGGAGCTGGCCTTGGCTTCTGCCTGTTCGGCAGCCAATTCGGCCAGTTCCTGTTTCTTTTCTACATAATAATCGTAGTTGCCGAGATAACTGGTGACACCATCGGCGGATAATTCCAGCACACGGGTCGCCATCTTGTTTAAAAAATAGCGGTCATGCGAGACGAACAAGATGGTGCCTGGATAGTCAAACAGGGCGTTTTCCAATACTTCTTTGCTCAAGATGTCCAAGTGGTTGGTCGGCTCGTCAAAGATCAAGAAATTGGCCTGCTTTAACATCAGCTTGGCCAGCGAGACACGCGCTCGCTCACCGCCGGACAGATCGCCGATTTTTTTCAGCACATCATCGCCGCTAAACAGGAAGTTGCCAAGCACTGTGCGCACTTCTCTCTCCTGCATCTGGGGGTACTGATCCCACAGTTCGGCCAGAACCGTCTTGTCATCTCGCAGATCTTCCTGTTCCTGATCGTAGTAGCCAGTGCTGACGTTGCTGCCGTACTGGATCTTGCCGGTCAGGGGCGGAAGCTGTCCAATTACTGTCTTTAGCAGTGTCGACTTTCCGATGCCGTTGGGACCAACTAGCGCCACCCGCTCTTCGCGCTCGATGGCAAAGGTTATGTTGCTGGCGAGAGCGTGATCCGGGTAGCCGATGCTGAGCTGTTCCGCCTTTACGACATCGTTTCCGCTCATGCGGGCGATATCGAAGCGAAACTGCGCCGCTTTGGAGTGGGTGATCGGTTTCTCCATCCGGTCCATTTTTTCCAGCGTCTTGCGGCGACTCTGCGCTCGGCGCGTCGTAGAAGCACGGGCGATGTTGCGCGCGATAAAATCTTCCAGCCGGGAAATCTCCTCCTGCTGCTTTTCATACTGCTGCAGTTCCTGTTCCATTTTGGCTGCCTTCAGGTCCAGAAACTGACTGTAGTTCCCCACATAGCGAGTTGCTTTTGTCCGCTCAATCTCGTAGATCACGGTAACCAGCTTGTCCAGAAAGTAGCGGTCGTGGGAGACGACAAGGATCGCTCCCTTGTAGTTGAGCAGATACGTCTCCAGCCAGGATAGCGTCTCGATATCCAGGTAGTTGGTCGGCTCGTCCAAGAGCAGCACGTCAGGTGCTTGCAGCAGCAGCTTGCCTAAAGCCAGGCGGGTTTTCTGTCCGCCGCTCAGCGTGTGGATCGGGGTATTGGTATCCATCTCTGAGAATCGAAGTCCGTTCAAGACTCCGCGGATGCTGGCTTCGTAGCTGTAGCCGCCGTGCTCCCGAAAGGCATCGGAAAGGACAGCATAGCTGTCGGCGATTTGCTGATAGCGTTTTTCGTCGGCCAGCACCTGCTCGTCACCCATCAAGGCTTCCAGACGACGCAGTTCTTGCTCCTCTTTGCGCAGGTGATCGAAAACAGAGAGCAGCTCTTCCCATATCGTTCGCTCCGATTCCAGTCCACTGTCTTGGGCCAGATAACCAATCGTCACTTCTTTTGGCTTACGAATCGTGCCGCTATCATGTCCCAACTCGCCGGCGAGGATTTTCATCAGGGTCGATTTGCCGGCGCCGTTTGCCCCCACCAGCCCGACACGCTCCCCGGTTTGAACTTGCAAGGATATATCTTGTAAAATGGTTTCAATCCCATATGCTTTGCTGATGTGTTCGGCTTGCAACAAAATCATCGTTTCACCTCAAAATATTGTGTCCATCCTATCCAGTTTAGCGTAAGCCGACGGAGAGCGACAAGAGGAGGCAGCAGGGAAGAGAGAGGAGGAACACTCCGTGGCACACTGGGAGGAGTCATCGGATGTGGAAAAGGCAAAAAAACTGCTTCGCCAGCAGATGTCCCAAATGCGCGGGGAGCTGTCTCGCCAGGAGCAGAGCCGTCGTTCCGCTCAGGCGGCACAGCATTTGCTGGAACTGCAACCGCTGACTGACAGTCGAACCATCCTGGCATTTTACCCGTTTCGGGACGAGATTGATACCAGACCGTTTCTGGAGGCAGCCGGCAGGCGAGGCCAGGAGGTGTGGCTGCCGTTAACCGATCCGGCATGCAGGCGGATCCATCCGCACGTATACCGGGGAAGGGACAGCTTGCGCCGGGGTGCGTACGGCATATTGGAACCTGACCCGGAACAGGCACCGCCGGCGGATCCCGAACGACTTGATGCCGTGGTCGTGCCTGGTCTGGCATTTGACCGCTCAGGCGGACGTCTCGGTTACGGTGGTGGGTATTACGACCGGTTTTTGGCTGATTTGTCCCATCGCCCGCTGTTGGTTGGGCTTGCTTACTCCATACAGCTTGTCGAGTCAGTCCCGCGGGAACGTCACGACATCCCGCTCCATTATCTGGTGACGGAGGACGGGGTGCTGGGGCCGTTCGGAAAATAAACATTTCTGTCACATAGTTGTAAGCCGCGATATCGGTAGACATGTAGTATAATATTGAAGTGAATGCCGACTCCCGCCCTAGCGGAAGGAAGTGGAGGTATCAAGATGCCAAACTGGAAGATCGGCGTCATCACGGCGAGCGATACGATTGCCAAGGGAGAGCGTGAGGATGACCGCGTGCAAATCCTGCGTGAACTGGCGCGGGAATGGTTGCAGGCCGATGTGGCCGTTTACCGTATCGTACCTGATGATATGGAAGAATTGAAGGAACAGATGATTGAATTGGTTGACCGGGACAAGTGCGATCTGTTGATTGTAACAGGCGGCACCAGTCTCTCACCGAGGGACGTGACGCCAGAAGTGACATCATGGGTGATCGACCGGGTCGTCCCTGGCTTGGCGGAGGAGATGAGACGAGCTGCCCTGCAGCAATCGCGACGGGCCATGCTGACGCGGGCCGTGGCGGGAACTCGCGGCAACAGTCTGATCATTAACCTGCCGGGTAGTCCGCGCGGGGTCGAAATCTGTTTCACGGCAATCGCCGATATGATCCCGGATGCGCTTAACATTTTACAGGGGACTGGTGACGCCAACGAGAATTGGGGGAGTCCGAGTGGTAGCCAAGCCTAACTTTAAGGAAATCCCGGTCAGGGAAGCGGTCGGTATGGTTCTGCCGCACGATATGACCCAGATACTGCCCGGAACGTTTAAGGGCCGCCTGTTTAAAAAAGGTCACGTAATCACGGAAGCGGACATTGAACCGCTGCTGTCGATCGGCAAGGAACACATCTATGTACTGGAGATGCCCCCTGGCCACCTGCACGAGAACGATGCGTCCGAACGTATCGCCCGTGCTGTCGCTGGTCAAGGAGTTATCCTGACTGAACCTTACGAAGGCAAGGTTACACTAAAGGCGGACTATACCGGTCTGGCCAAGGTGGATGAAGCCGCCGTTCATGCCATTAACGAACTGGACGCAATTGCTTTGGCTACGATGACAACCAACCAGGTGGTTGCTGCGGGTCGCCCGGTAGCTGCTGCACGAATCATCCCGCTGATTATCGAGGAGGCGCAGATTGACCGGCTGGAAGCATTGGCCAAGACATTTGACCAGCCGATTGTCCACGTCGTTCCCTTTCCGTCGAGAAAGGCAGGAGTCGTGACAACCGGAAAAGAAGTGTACAGCGGTCGAATTGAAGATAAGTTCGGACCAGTGATTCGCGGCAAACTGGAGGCGCTTGGGTCAACCGTAGTGGAGCAGCGGATCGTCCCGGATGACAAAGAGGTGATTGAGCAGGAAATTCGCCGCTTCCTTGAGCAAGGGGTTGATCTGGTGCTCGTAACCGGGGGAATGTCTGTTGACCCCGATGATCGCACGCCGGGTGCGATCGCTGAAGTTGCGACAGAGGTGGTTCGCTACGGGACGCCGATGCTGCCAGGTTCGATGTTGATGGTTGCCTATGCCGGAGACGTGCCGATTCTGGGACTTCCCGGTGCGGTGATGCATGAGCCGCTTACTTCGTTTGACGTGTTTTTGCCGCGTCTGCTGATCGGCGAGCGGATCACGGAGCAGGAGATCACCCGGCTCGGGTACGGCGGTCTGCGGAACTGTTAACTATCACGAATGGAGTTGGGAAAGATGAGTTCAATTGGTATTTCAGGCGTTATCCTGATCCTCATCCTGGCCCTGGTCCTGTTTGGACCCAAGAAGCTCCCTGAGTTGGGACGGGCGGTCGGACACACGCTGAAAGAGTTTAAGAATGCAACGCGCGGCCTGACCAAAGACGATGACGATGACGACGAGCGGAAGCGGCCTGTACAGCAGGCTGTCATCACGGAAAAAACAGATCCGGAACAGGAAAAACTGGAGCAGGAGATTCGCGAGCGGGTGCAAGCGGAGATTCGTGAAAAGATGGAGCGGGAACGTCTGCAGGCAGAGAAGGAGCAGCCAAAGACATAGCCGCTTCGCATAAGATGGAAATACCCTTTTTTGGGCAGAAAAAAGGCTGGTGGCTTGATGAGTGAGATTCGCGAGATGACGCTGGAAGAGCACCTGGGAGAGCTGCGGAAGCGGATCATCTGGGTGCTGGTCGTATTTGTACTGGCCTTGGTCGTGGGGTTGTTTTACGCTGATGTTGTGATTCAATACATGCAGTCTAACCCCATATCGCAAGAAATCCCTTTGTCCGGGCTCGTTTCCCTGTCTCCCTCGGATGCACTCAGAGTCTATATGCAGTTCGCGTTCCTGATTGGAGTTGTGATTACGCTGCCGGTGGCGCTATTTCAGATATGGAGGTTTGTCAGCCCCGGTTTGCGGCCGCCTGAGCAGCGGGTTGCCCTGCGGTTTATCCCCGTAGCGTTTTTGTTGTTCTTGCTAGGTTTGGGATTTGGCTACTATATTGTTTTTCCGATGATCCTGCCGTTTATGGTCGGATTTACGGAAAAGATCGGTACGCAGCCGCTTTACGGAGTTGCCGAGTATTTCGGATTTATGTTCAACATCGTGATACCGTTTGGATTTCTGTTTGAACTGCCGATGCTGGTGATGTTTTTGACTCGTCTGCGGATTGTCAATCCCATGCGACTTGCCCGCTTGCGTCGGGTGGCCTACTTCGTCCTTGCGGTGGTTGCCATTACACTAACCCCGCCGGAGATTGTCAGCGATATTCTGGTGACGATTCCGTTGCTTCTGCTGTACGAAGTGAGCATCTGGCTGTCCAAGCTGGTATATCGGAAACAGCTGCAGGAAGATGAGGCGTGGGAGAGGGAGTTTGCGGACAGGAAATCATAAATTGTTTATATTTGCCGCCAAAGTTGCTATGATAGTAATTAAGAGCAAGTCATTCAAAGAAATGGAGGAACCATTGGTGAATTATGAAGTAACCCAGCCATATGGCAGTGTGGAGACTAACTTTTCCAAACTGCTAAGGATGTTTGCTGTTTCCTTGCTCGTATCGGCGATCGGCTGTGCGTTTGGTACAATGTTCGTACCACCGGCGTTGATCTTGCCGCTCGTCATCGTTGAGCTGCTGATGCTGGTCGGCGCATTCATCTTCCGCCGTCGAGGTGTGCGAGTCGGCTACCTGTTTACGTTCGCGTTTGTCTTCATCAGCGGGATTACGCTGGGACCAACGCTGCAGTACTACGCGATGAGAGGGGATGCTGCGCTCGTCAACATCGCCTTTTTCCTGACGGCGGGGATTTTTGTCGGACTGGCGGCCTATGCCTATGTCTCCAAGCGGGATTTCAGCTTCCTCGGGGGGATGTTGTTCGCCGGACTGATCGGATTGATCTTGCTGCAGGTATTGAATCTGTTCCTGCCGCTTGGCAGCGGGATGCAGATGCTGATGGCTTCTGCTGGCGTACTGATCTTCAGTGGCTACATTTTGTACGATATCTCCAACTATAAGCATGGTGTTGCCGAAGAAGATATCCCGCTTGCGGTGATCTCACTCTATCTTGACTTTATCAACCTGTTCTTGTCCCTCCTGCGCTTGCTCGGACTGTTCGGTGGCAACGACGATTAAGCAGACGACTATGCTATGAAGAGCAAGTACAGCGAGTACTGAGACGACAGCTGACCGGATCTAGCGTGTGAACGCCTGTGGTACGGTTGGATTTGCTGACATCTCCCGTCAAACTGCCGACGGGAGATGTTTTTTTCATCCCCTGTTCTTCGCTGGGCATACTAGGTGCAGATGAGAAGAAGGGGGTTTTTCCGTTGCATGCTATATTGGCCGGTCTTCTGCTGCTCTTTGGTCCGATCGCCGCTTCGGGCGAGGTAGAATTGTTTGATACCGATAAAGAAAAAGTGGTTGAGATCTACGCCAATTCGGATCTCTTTCAACAAGAGGCAAAAGAAATGTTGGACAGTGTCAGCGGACGCGTGCAGGAATTAAGTCCCTCGCTGGAACGGGCACTCATCCTGAGAATTCCATTGACCCCGCCACAAGATCTGACCGTTGAGTCCACCGGGATCGATGCTCAGATCGTCGAGATGTTTGTGGTCATGCCGAAGCAGGGGGCTCGCCGCCCATGGATGATCGTACATACCAAGGACGGGGACTCGCTGTTGCTGGAGTTTGCTCGCGGTGCCGAGAAAGTACAACGGCTATTGGAGCGAGTGGAACGAAAAACAAGCTGACCTCATACGATGAAGTCAGCTTCTATAACGGGGTTAGCGAGACAGGATTAGCGAGGCGTGAGGAAGTTTTGCGTATAGTAGTCGTTCATCACGCCAACCCCCAATTGGGTAAACGCTTTTTCCATCACGTTTTTGCGGTGGCCGAGGCTGTTCATCCAACTCTCATGTGCTTCGATGGCGTCGACAAACCCGGCAGCGATATTTTCTCCAGCCGCTTTGTAGGGGATGCCTGCTTGTTTCAGCCGTTCAAAGGGATCCATGCCAGTGGTAGCGGAGACGTGATCGAAAAACTGATGCTGTTCCATATTGCTGCTGTGTTTTCGTGCTACCTCGGCCGCTTTTTCGTGCCAACTGAGGCGGGGCAGACTGTAACGGTAGCGAATCACATTGACTAGGTCTATAATCTGCCTTTCGTGAGCGGCATCAATCGCTTCACGCTCTTTGATCGACAGGGGAGGCGGATCAAAGTTTGGGCTTTGCCCCCGATAGGTCCATTTGGTCTCATAGAATCCCCCTTGCAGCAGCGGGAGTTGATTGATCATGCGCATGGCGGTTACGCGATCACCATTGTGTTTGTCGATGTAGAAGATCAGAGCGGTATCTTGCTCCATCACAAGCGGCCGCTCTTTGATCAGGTTGGTGATTTCAACCTGTGCGCCGCGGTAAGCGAAAGTAACCTTGTCGTTCAACCGGTATGTGCTGCTAAGCGCTTGGTAGCTGGTACCGATTGCTACCTGACCGATGCGAGCTTGCGGAGCGTTGGAGTACAGGTCAACTACTTTTCCATCGTCGATGCCTACCTGGAGGTACTTGTTCGGGTCTTGGTTGTATATCCACCACTCGTATCCCAAAGCACTCGGCTCACGGCGGGCAGGTGCTCCTAGCAGCGTGGTTACTTGCTCGGCAGGATCTCCCAGTTTCAAACCAAAAAGCTCCTGGTTCTCTGGCGGCGACGGTTGATTCGGATCTGCTTTTCCGCTCTTTTCACTGGCTGTGATTTGCTTTTCTCCATCGGTTTGCCCGTCCCTATTGGCCGTTTGCGAGCTCTCTGCAGGGGAGTCAACCTTGGAAGCAGACTGCCCGCCTTGCCTGGATGGTTGTTTGTCTGGAGATTCTCCCAACCAGGCTGTGAAGCTGGAGGGATCCCAGCCAACGGGTTGATTGATATGTTTGCCCACTAAGTGCAGCGGCACGTACATCGTTCCCTGGTACTCAATCGCGGCCGGAACTTGCTCTTTACCGTTGTCAAAATACCCTTTACGCTCGCCTTCCTCTACTTTCTGCCCGTTGATATAAAGGGTTGCCGGGTATAGCTTGACCGGCAATACGGTATAAAAGCCACCGGCCAGCAGGTGTGCCAGCACGCCAATTCCCAGCAATGAGACAAGTATCATCGTCAGCTTCCGCATCCATGATCCTCCTTTGGCTCCTATCACAATCTTTTATTCTATCTATATTCACCAAGAGGATTACTAGAACCTATTTCTCTTCTTTCTACTATATAGAATCTTGCTGTTGCTGTATGCAGGAGGTCAGACATAAAAAAACCTCGACCGGTACGTAGAGAACAGACCCGTACGTAGAGAACATAGGAAGAGACAGTATAATCGGGGCAATGGTGGTGAATAGTAGAGGGGGATGACTTGACTGATCAAAAATTACATAAAGTTGGATGAAAAGTACTTGCAAAGAAATTGCTCATTGATTATTATAGGAATTGGGTGTTAGCACTCCTTAGAGGTGAGTGCTAACAACCTAAAAAAAGTCCATCTACAAACTTGAGGAGGGTGTTTTTTGTGTTGAAGCCATTAGGTGACCGTGTGGTAATCGAACCAATCTCGAAGGAAGAAACAACCGCTAGCGGTATCGTTCTGCCTGACACCGCGAAAGAAAAACCACAGGAAGGCCGCGTAGTTGCAGTCGGATCCGGTCGCGTAGCTGATAATGGTGAGCGTATCGCTCCCGAAGTGAAGGAAGGCGACAAGGTCATCTTCTCCAAGTACGCTGGCACGGAAGTCAAAGTGGACAACAAAGAACTGCTTGTTTTGCGCGAGTCCGATATCCTGGCAATTATCGGCTAACCCACTTCACATAAGGAACGACCCTAACACATATTCCATAGGAGGTTGAGTAATTCCATGGCTAAACAAATCAAGTTTTCTGAAGAAGCCCGCCGCTCCATGCTTCGCGGTGTTGAAACGCTTGCCAACGCGGTTAAAGTAACTTTGGGACCCAAAGGTCGCAACGTTGTTTTGGAAAAGAAGTTCGGTTCCCCACTGATCACCAATGATGGTGTTACCATCGCTAAGGAAATCGAACTGGAAGATCCATACGAAAACATGGGTGCGCAGCTGGTAAAAGAAGTTGCAACCAAAACCAACGATGTTGCTGGTGACGGTACGACTACGGCTACCGTATTGGCGCACGCGATGATCCGTGAAGGTCTGAAAAACGTAACGGCTGGTGCCAACCCGATGGTTGTGCGTCGCGGTATGGACAAAGCGGTTCGTGCGGCTGTTGAAGAAATCAAGAAAATCGCCAAGCCGGTGGAAAACAAATCCTCGATCGCACAAGTGGCAGCCATCTCTGCTGACGACAAGGAAGTTGGCGAACTGATCGCTGAAGCGATGGAAAAAGTGGGCAAAGACGGTGTAATCACGGTCGAAGAGTCCAAAGGGTTTATCACCGAGTTGGAAGTAGTAGAAGGGATGCAGTTTGATCGCGGCTACGCTTCTCCTTACATGGTTACCAACACTGACAAAATGGAAGCTGTGCTGGATGATCCATACATCCTGATCACAGACAAGAAGATTTCCAACATCCAAGAGGTTCTGCCTGTTCTGGAGCAAGTCGTGCAAAGCGGCAAACCGCTTCTGATCATTGCAGAAGACGTAGAAGGTGAAGCGCTGGCTACGCTGGTCGTAAACAAACTGCGTGGTACATTCACCGCTGTAGCGGTTAAAGCCCCTGGATTCGGTGATCGCCGCAAAGCGATGCTGGGAGATATCGCTGCTCTTACCG